>NZ_SSTC01000013.1 GCF_004801855.1 Pseudomonas sp. A-1
GGCGGCGTAGCCGGCGCGCTCGATGGCGGCGACCAGCGCGCCGACCGGCACGCCGCGCAGCACGCGCACCTGGGCGCGCTCGCTGGCCAGGTTGACGCGCGCCTCGGTCACCCCGGGCACCCTGCCCAGCACGCGCTCGACCCGCGCCACGCAGGAGGCGCAGGTCATGCCGCGCACGTCCAGCTCGACGGTTTCCTCGGCCACCGCGTAGCCGGCCTGCTGCACGGCGGCGATGGCGGCGGCGACGTCGGGGGCGCCGGCGAAGCTGACCTCGGCGCGCGCGGTGGCCAGGTTGACGCTGGCGTCCGTCACCCCGGGCAGCTTGCGCAGGGCGCGCTCGACGCGGCCGACGCAGGAGGCGCAGGTCATGCCGTCGATGCTCAGGGTGAGCGGCGGCGGACCGTCCTGGCGGAGGGGGGCGGGCGTGTTCATGGGAGCTCCTGATCCGGCTGAGGCATGCCGCCACCTTAGAGCTTCCAATGGTGGCAAGGTCAAGCCCCGGCGCCGGCCGCGCCCATGGATCAATAAAACTGCACTGATGCTGCAGGATTATTCGTTTGTGCCGGCCCTAGGGGGCGGACAGACTGTATCCGCCCTGTGCGCCGGACGAAGCAGGCAGCGCGCATGCCCCGCCAGAGGGAAGCCGCTGCGGTGGACGGTGGCGGGGCGAACAACCTTGTCCCTCCGGAACTGCCATGACTCCTGCCAGACAACTCGTTGCGCGGGTTGCCCGCCTTCTCCCGCCCGCCCTGCACACCCACCCCCTCGAATGGACGCGCGCCGCGCTCGGCGCCGGGCTCGGCGTACTGCTGCCCCTGCTGCTGTGCGGCGCCCTGTTCGGCCGCGAGCTGGCCCTGAGCATGCTCGGCCCGCTCGGCGCGTCGGCGGTGCTGCTGTTCGCGGTATCGTCCGGGGCGCTGTCGCAACCCTGGTCGATCCTCGGCAGCTACCTGTGCGCGGCGCTGGTGGCGACCGCGGTCGGCCTGCTGCACCTGCCGGTCCTGGCCACGGCGTTGCTGGCCCTCGGTGGCACCCTGCTGACGATGTGCGCGCTGCGCTGCCTGCATCCGCCGGGTGCGGCGCTGGCGCTGTGCCTGGTGCAGGGACATCCGCAGGTGTCCGCGCTGGGCTTCGGCATACTGGCGCCGGTGCTGCTGGCGGCCGTGGGCCTGCTCGTCTGCGCGCTGCTGTTCAACAACCTGACCGGCGTGCGCTACCCCAAGGCAGCCAGCGCGGAGCCGGTATCGCTCGCCGTGTCGCCGCCCGAGATCCAGGCCGGAATCACTGCCGCCGACCTGCAACAGGCCCTGAAGGAGTTCGGTGAGTTCGTCGACGTGACGGCGGAGGATCTCGAGGAGATCGTCCGGCGCAGCGAGCGCCATGCCCGCCAGCGCAGCATGGCCGAGGTGTTCGCCGAGCGCGAACCGGGCTGAGCGAGCGGAACCGGGTGTTGCCGGGCGGCGGGGAGGGTCGATGATCGCGCGTGGGCGCGGCGTAGCACCGCGCGGGGAAGCCGCAACGCTCGGCGGCAAAGAAAAAGGCCCTCTTCCGAGGGCCTTTCGAGATCTGGAGCGGGCGATGGGAATCGAACCCACGGCTCTAGCTTGGGAAGCTAGGGTATTACCATTATACGACGCCCGCTTTTCAGGCCGTCTTTTTACCAGAAGATGCGAACGAGGTGAAGCTCGTTTTATGCCGAATCGCTCTGAGCCGCCGGCAAGGGGCCGGAGCAGGCGATTTCCGCGGCATCGAGCGGGCGGTACTGGCCGGGTTGCAGCATCGGGTCGAGGCGGATCGGCCCGATGCTCTCGCGGTGCAGGCGGGTCACCCGGTTGCGGAAGTGGCCGAACATGCGCTTGACCTGATGGTAGCGGCCCTCGACCAGGGTGAGACGGGCGCTGTGGCTGTCGAGGATCTCCAGGTGCGCGGGCAGGGTGGTGAGATCCTCGAAGGCGAAGTAGATGCCGCGCGCGAAAGTGTCGACGTACTCGGCGCCGATCGGCTCGGCGGTCTCCACCCGGTAGACCTTGGGCAGCTTGCTGCCCGGCAGGGTCAGGCGCCGCGACCACTGACCGTCGTTGGTCAGCAGCAGCAGGCCGGTGGTGTTGCCGTCCAGGCGCCCGGCGATGTGCAGCCCCGCGCGCTCGGCTGCCGGCAGCAGGTCGAGCACGGTGCGGTGCTGCGGATCGCTCGTGGCGCTGACCACCCCGGCCGGCTTGTGCAGCATCAGGTAGCGGGCGGTCTGGCCGGCCTGCAGCAGTTGCCCGTCCAGCTCGATGCGGTTGAAGCCGTTGATCTCGCGATGGCCGTCGCACTCGGCCAGGCGGTCGACCTGCACCCGGCCGGCGAGCAGCAACTGGCGGACCTGCTGGCGATTGAGTTCGGGGCGCTTGCTGAGGAAGCGGTCCAGGCGCATGGGGAAGGCTCTCGATGTGGCGGGGCGGTCGTTGCCAGCCCGTTCGGGCGGGGGGGCGTGGCATGTTAGCGCGCGCGGGGCAGCGCCGCAGGTGCCGGTGCGCGTTCGCCTGGTGCGCTGAACTTGTGCAGGCGCTTCGGCGTCTCAGCAATGGGCCAATCGGGCCCGTGCCGCGGAGGAATCGATCCATGCGTGTTGCCGTGTTGCTGTTGGGAATGCTGCTCGGGCTGTCCGGGTGCGTGGTCTACGATGACGACCATGACCACGGCTACCGCGGCGGGCATGGTCACTGGGATGGCGGCGATCGGCATCGCCAGTGGGAGGGACGCGGCCATCGCCACCATCATTGGGATGACCGCGGCCATCGCCGTGAGCGCTGGGAGGATCGACGAGACGGCTATCGCTACTACGACGACTGATTCCGTCGCCGGCACCCCGTAGCGCTCCGGCGGCGGTACTCAGCTGTCGCCGAGCTGCGCCAGCGGGTGCTCGCCTTCCCAGGTCGGGGCGAAGTGGGCCTCGACCACGCTCGGCGGGATGGCGGCGACCTGCGGCCAGTGCCAGCGCGGGCGGTTGTCCTTGTCGATCAGCCGGGCGCGCACCCCCTCGGCGAATTCGGGGTGGCGGCAGCAGTTCAGGCTCATCGCGTATTCCATGCGCAGCGCCTCGGCCAGCGACAGCCGGCGCGCGCGGCGCAGCTGTTCCCAGACCAGGTGGGCGGTGAGCGGGCAGCCGCTGGCCAGGGTGGCGGCCGCGCGGGCCAGCAGCGGATCGCTGTCGTCCTGCAGGGCGGTGAGAGCGTGCCAGGCGGCCGGCAGGTCGGCGACGTCGAGCAGGCGGTCGATGCGCTCGCGGCGCGGCAGCAGTTCGGCACCGGGCAGCCGGGCCAGGGCCTCGCGTTCCAGGGCCTGCAGCAGGCTGTGCAGCTGGCTGGCGCTCTGCTCGTTCCAGTTGAGCTGCGCCAGGCCGTGCAGCAGGGCTTCCTGCTGCTCGTCGAGCAGGAAGCGGTCGGCCAGGCCGAGGTCGAGGGCATCGCGGGCGTTGAGCTGGCTGGCGCCGAGGCCGAGGAACAGGCCGAGCCGGCCGGGCAGGCGGCCGAGGAACCAGCTGGCGCCGACATCGGGGTACAGGCCGATGCCGATTTCCGGCATGGCCAGGCGGCTGGAGGGTGTGACGATGCGCAGGCCGGTGCTCTGCAGCAGGCCCATGCCACCGCCCATCACATAGCCGTGGGCCCAGCCCAGCAGCGGCTTGCGGTAGTGGTGCAGGCGGTGGAACAGGCGGTACTCGTCGGCGAAGAAGCGCCGCGCCAGCGCCGGCACCGTGCCGGGGTCGGCACGGCAGGCCTCGGCCAGGGCGCGTACGTCGCCGCCGGCGCAGAAGGCCCGGGCGCCGTTGCCGCGCAGCACCACGCAGGCGATTTCCGGATCGTCCTGCCAGATCGCGAGGCGGTGGGCGAGTGCCTCGATCATCGGCAGCGACAGGGCGTTGAGGCTCGCCCCGGCGTCGAGGCTGGCGAGACCGAGGCGAAAGCCGTGGCGGCATGGCCGCTCTTCGAAGATCAGGTTCATGCGGGCCTCCGGCGCAGCGCGCCTCAGCGGTTGCGCCAGTGCGGGTCGCGTTTCTCCAGGAAGGCGTTGACGCCCTCGCGGGTATCGTCGGCATCGAACAGGTCGACGAAGCGCTCGCGCTCCTCGGCCAGCCAGCTGCTCGGGCCGCGCTGGCGGGCGCCCTGGATCAGTGGCTTGATCGCACGCACCGCCACCGGGCTCTGCCGGGCGACGCGGGCGGCGAGCAGCAGGGCGTGGCCGCGCGCCTCGCCGCTGTCGACCACCTGCTCGACCAGGCCGATGCGCAGCGCGGTCTCGGCATCGACCCGCTCGCCGCAGAGGATCATGCGCTTGGCCCAGCCCTCGCCGACCAGCCAGGCCAGGTGCTGGGTGCCGCCGGCGCAGGGCAGCAGGCCGACGCCGGCCTCGGGCAGGGCCAGTTGCGCTTGGCGTTCGGCGATGCGGATGTCGCAGGCCAGCGCGCACTCCAGGCCGCCGCCCATGGCGTAGCCGTTGATGGCGGCGATGCTCACCCCGCGGAAGTCGCGCAGCGCCTCGAAAGCTTCGCCGAACAGCCGCGCCATGCTGCGCGCACGGGCCTTGTCGCCGTCGGCGAACAGCTTGAGGTCGGCGCCGGCGCTGAAGAACTTGGCGCCCTGGCCGGTGATCACCAGGGCGTAGATATCGTCGTCGTGGTTGAGGTGCTCGACCAGCTGGCGCAGGCCGATCAGCGAGTCGCGGTCCCAGGTGTTGGCCGGCGGATTGTTGATGGTGACCAGCGCGGTGTGGCCGTGCTTCTCGACGGTCAGCTTGTGGGTGAGGTCGAAGGGGGCGGACTTGTAGGGTTCGACGGCGTTGCTCATGACGGTCCTCGGGCTTCGGGCGGGTGGCCGCGCTCTGCCGGAGTCTCCAGCCGCGCCCACCCGGCAGGCGGATGCTCAGTCTGGTACGTCAGTGGAGGCCCGCGTCGGTCGTCTGACCGGACCCGCGGGCCGCCGGGATGAACTTCTTTTAGCCGTCCCGACCGGGGCTTGTCCAGCCCCGCCGGGAGGTGGGAGGGGTTTACTGCAGCTGGGGCGGCTGGCCGGCGGTCAGGCGTTCCTGCTTCCACTCGTCGAGGGTCGGTGCGGCCAGGGTGCCGTCGAGGCGGCCGACGATCTCGAAGTAGTCCTGCCTGGAACGGTCCTTCATGATCTCGTCGCGCGACTTCACCTTCACCGCGTAGACGGTCTGCACGTTCTGGTGATCGAAGGTGCGCCACTCCTGCGGGCCCTTGAGCAGCTGGTACTTGTGGCCTTCCAGGGCCTTGATCAGGCTCTCGCTGTCCAGGCTGCGCGCTCGCTCGGCGGCGTCGGCCCACTGGTGGACGATGCTGTAGGCCGAGGCGGCCGAGCTCGACGGCATCAGTTCGTAACGCTCGGAGAAGTTCTTCACGAAGGTCATGCCGGCTTCGGACTTCTCCAGCTCCGGCACGCGCCAGGTCCACGGCTCGGTGCCGATCACGCCTTCCATCAGGCCGGGGCCGGCCTGCTCGACGATGCTCTGGGTCAGGTTGGGGGCGACGATCTGCATGCGCTTGGTCAGGCCGAGGTCCTCGGCGATGCGCATGGCGCGCACCAGGTCCTCGCCGAACAGCACCAGGGCGAGCACCTCGGCGTCGCTGCCGGCGGCCTGGGTCAGCGCATCGCGGTAGTCGGCCAGGCGCGCGCCGGGGAAGGGCACCTTGAGGCCCGGATGCTTGCTGGCGTCGGTGCTGTGGGTGGTCTGGCGCAGCGAGCTTTCGCTGGTGTGGCCCCAGGTGTAGTCGGCGGTGACGTAGAAGTAGCGCTTGTTCGGCAGCTCCTTGGCCAGGTACTCGCCGAGCACGCGCGCGCTCATCCACGCGTTGTTGCACTCGCGGAACATGTAGCGGTGGCCGTTCTTGCCGGTGGTGTCGTTGGAGTAGGTGAGGGTGCCGAAGTACAGCACGCCGCGCTCCTTGGCGCGCTTGCTGGCGGCGATGGCCACGGCGCTGGAGGCGCCGCCAAACAGCATCACCGCGCCGTCACCGACCAGGCGGTCGACGTTGTTCACCGCCTTCTCCGGACGCGAGGCGGTATCGCGGCTGATCAGACGCAGGGGGCGGCCGAGCACGCCGCCCTCGGCGTTGATCTCGTCGATGGCCAGCAGGGCGCCACGCATCTGTGCCAGCCCTTCTTCCTTGTAGCTGCCGGTGCGGGGGTAGTTCAGGCCGAGGGTGATCGGATCGACAGCACTGGCAGTAGTGCAAAGTCCGGCCCACAGGGCCAGAGCCGTGAGAGTGCGCTTCATGGGGCCTCCTGGTCATTGTTATGTTTGCCCGAGCTTGTTTTACGCGCCGGCGTGTTTGACGGGCATTAGCTCTTGGTCTAGCGGCGTCATCATTTTGTGATCCAGTTCGCAAGCGCGGGGAAATGCCGGCTGATGCGCGCCCCGTGCCGGCGGCGACCCTGGCGCCGCTCCCGCGGGCAGCGTCGGCACCGGGCGGCGGATCACTCGAGGGTCAGGCTGTCGCGCTCCTGCTCCCAGTCCTCCTGTGGCACGGCGGCCTGTTCGCCGCCCATGCGGTGGATGATCTCGAAGTAGTCCTGCTTCAGCGCATCCTGCATGATCTCCTCGCGCGGGCGCACCCGCACGGCATAGACGCCCTGCACGTTCTGGTGGTCGAAGGCGCGCCACTCCTGTTCGCCCTTGAGCAGCTGGTAGCGGTGCCCCTCCAGTGCGGCGATCACCGCCTCGCTGTCGCTGCTGCCGGCGCGCGCCACGGCGTCGGCCCACTCGCGGACGATGGCGTAGGTGGAGGCCGCGGTGCTGCCCGGGTACTCCTGGTGCTGGGCGATGAAGTCGCTGACGAAGGCCGCGCCGGCCGGGCTGTTCTCCAGGCGGGGAATGCGCCAGGTCCAGGTCTCGGTGCCGATCACCCCGGCCATGATCGACGGTCCGATCTGCTCGACCAGCGGCTTGGTCAGGTGCGGGACGATGATCTGCAGGCGGCGGTTGAGGCCCTGCTGGTCGACCAGGCTCATGATCTGCACCAGGTCGTTGCCGAGCAGGTTGAGCACCAGCACGTCCGCCTCGCTCTTCGCCGCCGCCTCGAGGGCGGCGCGCATGTCGACCAGGCGCGCGCCGCTGGCGGCCAGGCTGCGCCGTCCGTGGCGGGCCTTGTCCTGGGTGGCGGTGCTGTCGCGCAGGGCGCGCTCCATGCTGTTGCCCCAGGCATCGTCGCGAGTGATGTGGAAGTAGCGGCGGCGCGGCTGGTGGATCGCCAGGTACTCGCCGAGCACCCGGGCGCTCATGTGCGCGCTGCCGGACTCGCGGAACAGGTAGCGGTGGCCGTGCTGGCCGGTGACCTCGTTGGCATAGGCGAGGGTGGCGAAGTACAGCAGGCCGTGCTCGCGAGCGCGCCGGCTGGCGGCGACCACCTCTTCGCTGGTGGCGCCGCCGAAGACCATGGCCACACCCTTGGCCTGCAGGCGGTCGACGGTGTTCACCGCGGTTTCCGCGCGCGAGGCGCTGTTGCCGGTTTCCAGCTGCAGCGGCCGACCGAGCACGCCGCCTTCGGCATTGACCTGGGCGACGGCGAGCAGGGCGCCGCGCATCTGCTCGAGGCCCTCGGCCTTGTCGTTGCCGGTGCGCGGATAGCTGAGGCCGATCTTCAGCGGATCGCCGGCCGGCGCGGCGTGGACGGCGAAGCCTGCGAGCAGCAGGCCGAGACAGACGAGTCGACGCATGGACACCTTTCCTTGTGGCTGGGGGAAGCGGGCTTTGTACGCCCGTAGGGAGCAGGCGCCCATGCACCTTTGCGCGGGAAGGAGCGCGACTTCGGTCGTCATCCCCGCCCGCCACCAAGGTCGCGCCTTGACTTGCCGGGGAGCGCTCTCTACGGTGCCGCTTTGTTTCGCACACAGGGGGCTGGCATGAGCGCCGCGCAGGATCGCATCAAACTCGAACCGGGCTGGAAGGCGGCCCTCGGCGAGGAGTTCGACAAGCCCTACATGCAGGCGCTGGGCGAGTTCCTGCGCCGCGAGAAGGCCGCCGGCAAGCAGATATTTCCGCCCGGCGGGCTGATCTTCAACGCGCTGAACTCCACCCCGCTGGAGCGCGTCAAGGTGGTGATCATCGGCCAGGATCCCTACCACGGCCCGGGCCAGGCCCATGGCCTGTGCTTCTCGGTGCAGCCGGGGGTACCGGTGCCGCCGTCGCTGCTGAACATCTTCAAGGAACTCAAGCGCGACCTGAACATCGATCCGCCCAACCACGGCTGCCTGCAGCACTGGGCGGGGCAGGGCGTGCTGCTGCTCAACACCTCGCTGACCGTCGAGCAGGGCAAGGCCGGCTCGCACGCCGCGGCAGGCTGGCAGCCGTTCACCGACCGGGTGATCGAGGTGGTCAGCCAGCAGCGGCCGCACCTGGTGTTCCTGCTGTGGGGCGCCCACGCGCAGAGCAAGGAGCGCCTGATCGATCCGACCAAGCACCTGATCCTGCGCTCGCCGCATCCCTCGCCGCTGTCGGCGCACCGCGGCTTCATCGGCAACGGCCATTTCGGCCGCACCAACAAGTTCCTCGAGCAGCACGGCCTGGCGCCGATCGACTGGCGCCTGCCGGCGCTCTGAGTTCAGCTTCGGCAGGGCAGCCCGGCGAGGTCGTCGCGCAGGCGGTCCAGCCGTTGCGTGAGGTGTGCGCGCTGGTCCGTGGTGGCGCTGGCCCACAGTTCGCTGAGCAGATCGGCCAGCGCCTGTCGGGCACGCTCCGCCGCTTGGCGGTAATCCTCGCCGCCGTAGCGCTCGGGGTCGCCCAGCAGCGGCAGGAGGCGTGCGGCGCGGTCGCCTGACGGCCGGCGCAGCTCGGTCAGCAACTGCGCCTGCCAGCGCTGGCGAAACTCCAGCCAGGGGCGCACGCCGGCTTCCTGGCGCGCGGCCCAGAAGCGCAGATAGGCGCGCTGCTGCGGATGCAGCGGGCCCAGCCAGCTCTCCAGGCGCTGCTCCATGCGCTCCACGCGGCGCTGCAGGCGCTCCTGCGGCGTGCCGCCGAGAAAGCGCTCGTGCAGTTCGGCCCGTTCGGCGGCGAGGTTTTCGTCCAGCTCGTCGACCTGCGCGGCGTCGAGCCGGGCGAGCAGATGGGCGGCGTCCGGAGCGACGCGCTCGAGGGTCGGCTGCAGCAGGCTGCGCGCCTCCAGCAGCGGCGCCTTGAGCCGGTCGGCGCCGGGGCTGCCGGCGAGCAGCGGGCGCTGGCGCTCGAGCCAGTCCAGGTAGCGCGGCAATTCGTGGCGGCAGTGCCAGGCCAGGTGTTCGTCGAGGCGCGCGTCGAGCCAGGCGCTCTGCGTGGCGTCGAGGCTCAGGTAGTCGTCCAGCTTCCAGGGAATCAGCCGGTCGAGGTTGCGGTAGACCAGCTCGAGGCGGCTGCAGGCCGCCAGCACCAGCAGGGCGAGCAGCAGGGCGAAGAGACGGGCGAGGCGGGTCATGGGCATTCCGCTACGGGGCGAACTGGCTTGAGGATAGGCCAGCGCGGCGCCTCAGGAACGGCGCCCGTCTGCGTCCAGGCGCCGCCAGCGCAGGTACAGCGGCTCGGCCAGCAGCATCACCAGCAAGAGGCGCAGCAGCTGCTGGGCGCTGACCAGCGCCACCGACAGCTGCAGGGTCTGCGCGGTCAGGCCCAGTTCGGTGATGCCGCCCGGCATGCTGCCGAGCATCAGCGCCCGGCCGTCGCCGCCGGCGAGCAGGCCGAGGCCGGCGCCGAGCAGTGCGGCGGCGAGCATGGCCAGCAGGCTGAACAGCAGCACGCGGGCGAGGAAGCCCGGCGCGCGGCGAAAGAAGGCGCGGTCGAAATGCATGCCCAGGGCGCAGCCGAGCAGCCACTGGCCGAAGCGCGCCAGGCCGTCGGGCACGGCGAGCTGCAGGTCGAGGCCGGCGCTGGCGCCGGCGCACAGCAGCAGCGGGCCGAGCATCCACGGATTGGGCTGGCCGAGGCGGCGCCACAGCCGCGCGGCGAGCAGGCCGCCGGCCAGCAGCACGCCCAGCAGCGGCCAGTCGGTGGGCACAGAAGTCGGCACGGGCGGGGGTGGCAGTCCCCAGGCGAAGGCGGCCGGCACCAGCAGCAGGACCAGCAGCAGACGCAGGCTATGCGCCGCGGCCACCTGGGCCGGTTCGGCCCGGTGGCGGCGCGCCAGGTTGACCATCTCGCTGGCGCCGCCCGGCAGGCTGGCGAAGAAGGCGGTGGCCGGATCGACGCCGCCGCGGCGCAGCAGCACGATGCCGATCAGGGTCAGCAGCAGGGTGCCGACGGCGCCGGCGAGCAGCAGTGGCAGGTGCTGGAGGAGGGCGAGGGCGGCCTCGCGGGAGACGTGCAGGCCGACGGCGCTGGCCACCAGCCATTGCCCGGCCTGGCGGCCGGCGGTGAGGGGGGCGGCGGGGAGGCCGGCGCAGCGCGTCAGCGCCACGCCGAGCAGGGAGCCGATCATCCACGGCAGCGGCCAGCCGGCCAGGCTGGCGAGGTAGCCCCCCGCCAGCCCGGCCAGGATGCCGATCAGGATGCCGCGGGCATCAGGCGGCAGTTGCATCGGTGACCGGCGCCTTGCGGCGCGCGCGCCACCAGCGGATGCCGGGCAGCGCCAGCATCACGGCCACCAGCGCCCACAGCACCAGGGTGATCGGGCTGGACCAGAGGATGCCCAGCTCGCCGCTGGAGATCGACAGGGTGCGGCGCAGGTTGTCCTCCATCAGCTCGCCGAGGACGAAGCCGAGGATCAGCGCCGACAGCGGGAAATCCATCTTGCGCAGGATGTAGCCGAACACGCCGAGGGCGATCATCAGCACCAGGTCGAAGGTGGTGCTGTGCACCGCCCACACGCCGACCAGGCTGACGATGATGATCGCCGGCACCAGGATCCAGTTCGGCACGCTGAGCATGCGCGAGAACAGGCCGACCAGCGGGATGTTCATCACCAGCAGGATGACGTTGCCGATGAACAGCGAGGCGATCAGGCCCCACACCACGTCGGGCTGCTGCTCGAACAGCAGCGGACCGGGGGTGATGTTGTACAGGGTCAGCGCGCCGATCATCACCGCGGTGGTGCCCGAGCCCGGCACGCCGAGGGTCAGCATGGGGATCATCGAGCCGCAGGCCGAGGCGTTGTTGGCTGCCTCCGGCGCGGCCAGGCCGCGCAGGTCGCCCTGGCCGAAACGACCGGACGGTCCGGCGATGCGCTTCTCGTTCATGTAGGCCATGGCGCTGGCGATGGTCGCGCCGGCGCCGGGCAGGGTGCCGATGACGAAGCCGCTCAGGGCGCTGCGCACGGAGGTCCAGCCGACCAGGCAGAACTCCCTGAAGTTGAACAGCATGCGCCCGCCGGCCTTGACCGCCTGCTGGCCGCTGTGGGTCTGCTCGAGCATCAGCAGGATTTCGCTGACGCTGAACAGGCCGATCACCACGATGACGAACTGGATGCCGTCGGACAGGCTGACGCTGTCGAAGGTGAAGCGGTACACGCCGGTGGTGGCGTCGACGCCGACGGTGGCCAGGGCCAGGCCCATCAGCGCCGCCATCAGGGTCTTCACCGGCTTGTCGCCGACCATGCCGCCCAGGCAGGTGATGGCGAACACCATCAGCACGAAGTACTCGGCCGGGCCGAAGGCCACCGCCCATTTCGCCAGCAGCGGGGCGAACAGCACCACGCCGAGGGTGGCGATGGTGCTGCCGATGAACGAGCTCATCGCCGACAGCGACAGGGCGATGCCGGCCTTACCCTGCTTGGCCAGCGGGTAGCCGTCCATGGTGGTCATGATCGCCGCGGCGTCGCCCGGCACGTTGAGCAGGATGGCGGAGATGCGCCCGCCGTACTCGCAGCCCAGGTACACGGCGGCCAGCAGGATCAGCGCGGTCTCCGGCGGCAGGCCGAGGGCGAAGGCCAGTGGCAGCAGCAGCGCCACGCCGTTGATCGGGCCGAGGCCCGGCAGCATGCCGACGATGGTGCCGACGAAGGCGCCGAACAGCGCCATCAGCAGGTTCATCGGGCGCAGGGCGACGTCGAAGCCCTGCATCAGGAAGTTGAAGGTTTCCATGGCGTCACTCCACGAGGAATTCGAACACGCCCAGCGGCAGGGGCACGTCCAGCAGCAGGTCGAACAGCACGTAGAGCAGCACGCCCATCAGCACGCCGGACAGCGCGCAGGGCAGCGGGCGGCCGCCGAACAGCAGGCCGAGGCCAGCCCCGGCCAGGGCGGTGGCGGGGACGAAGCCGAGCGGCTCGAACAGCAGGGCGTAGGCCAGCAGGCCGGCGACGCACAGCAGGGCGCGCAGGCTCTGCGGGCGGCTCAGCAGGTGTGCGTGCAGGGCCGGGCGGATCACCAGCCACAGCGCGCCGGCGCCGAGCAGGGCGAGCAGCAGCAGCGGGTAGGCGCGTGGCCCCACCGGGTCGTAGGAGAAGGGGGCCTGGAACCCCCAGGCGATCACGGCAAGGCAGGCGCACAGGAGCAACCAGACCGAGCCGAACAGGCGGTCATACATGGCGAAGTACCTGGGTGGGGGGAAGAAGTCTCTCCCGCGCGGGAGAAGAGCCGGCCGGCGGGACGGGGGATTCCCGCCGGCCTGACGCCTTACTGGACCAGTCCGAACTCGCCGGCCAGCTGCTTGTACTGCTCGACCTGCTGGAACACGAAGGTGCGCAGCTCGTCGCCGGTCATGGCCAGCGGGAACAGGTCGCGCTGCTCGCGCAGCCGGGCGAAGTCCTCGCCGGCCAGCATCTTGTCGAACTGACCCTGCCACCAGGCGAATTGCTCGTCGCTGACCTCCGGGCCCATGTAGAAGCCGCGGATCACCGGCCAGGTGATGGCGAAGCCCTGCTCCTTGGCGGTGGGGATGCCGGCCAGCTTGCCGGGCAGGCGTTCGTCGGACAGCACGGCGAGCACGCGGATCTTGCCGGCGGCCAGTTGCGGGGTGATCTCGCCCAGACCGCTGGAGGTGACCTGCACGTGGCCGCCGAGCATGGCGGTGAGGGTCTCGCCGCCGCCCTCGAAGGCCACGTAGCGCAGTTTCTGCGGGTCGACGCCGGCGGCGCGGGCGATCAGCGCGGTCTGCATCCAGTCCTGGCCGCCGATGGTGGCACCGGCGCCGAACACCACGCTGGCCGGGTCCTTCTTCACCGCCTCGACCAGTTCGCCGAGGGTCTGCCACGGGGCGTCAGCGCGCACCGAGATGGCGCCGTAGTCGGTGCCGATGGCGGCCAGCCACTTGACCGCGTTCTCGTCGTAGCGGCCGAACTTGCCCTGCGCCAGGTTGAGCAGGGAGCCCGAGGAAAAGGCGGTGATGGTGCCGGCGTCCTTGGGCCGCTGGGCGACCACCGCGTTGTAGGCCACCGCGCCGACGCCACCGGGCATGTAGGTGACGCGCATCGGCGCCTTGAGCAGGCCGCCGTCCTTGAGGCCGCTCTGCGCCAGCTTGCAGGTCAGGTCGAAGCCGCCGCCGGGCTTGGCCGGGGCGATGCACTCCGGGCGCTTGGGCTCGGCGGCGAGCATCTGGCCGGCGAAGGCGAGACCGGCGGCGGCGAGGGCGATGCGGGTGATAGCAGTGTTCATGACGTGTTTCTCCGGTCGATTCTTATTGTGCGGCAGGGGTTACCAGATCGGCAGGCTGTAGCCGACGATCACTCGGTTCTCGTCCGCGTCGCGGGCGAAGTCGGAACGGAAGCTGGCGTTGCGCAGGCGCACGTAGAGGTCCTTGAGCGGGCCGCTCTGCACCACGTACTTGAGCTCGAGGTCGCGCTCCCATTCGCTGCCCTTGGCGCTGCTGCCGGCGATCTCGGCGTCATCGCCGCTGACGTAGCGGGCGAGCAAGCTCAGGCCGGGCACGCCGAGGCCGGCGAAGTCGTAGTCGTAGCGCGCCTGCCAGGAGCGCTCGTCGGCGTTGGCGAAGTCGTTGATCTGCACGAAGTTGACCAGGAACGGGTCGCTGCCGTCGATGTAGGCGTAGCCGGTGTCGCCGCTCATCTGCTGGTAGCCGAGGCCGAACTTGTGGGCCCCCAGGCCATAGGTGAGCATGCCGTTCAGGGCGCGGTTGTCGATTTCGCCGGCGCGGGCGGCGCCGCTGTCGTCGCTGAGCATCAGACGCAGGTCGGCGCTGAGGCTGCCGGCGCCGAGCGGCTGCTTGGCGAGCAGGCCGAAGTAGTGCTGGCGGTAGACGTCGTCGAGGTCAGCGAAGAAGTAGCGGCCGCTCAGGCTCTTGCCGAACTGGTAGTCGAGGCCGGCGAGATCGAGGTGCTCGCTGCTGACGCCGCCGGGGAAGCGCCGGTTCTTGCTGTTGAGGATCAGGTCCTCGGAGTTGGTCGAGGCGCGGTCGATCACCTGGTTCAGGCGCCCGCCGGTGAAGGTCAGGCCGGCGATCTCCTTGGAGGTGAGCAGGCCGCCTTCGAACACCTGCGGCAGCAGGCGGCTGTCGCTGGCCTTGACCACCGGCAGCTCGGGGATGTGCGAGCCGTAGCGCAGCTCGGTTTCGGACACCTTGACCTTGGCGGTCAGGCCCAGGCGGCCGAACTGGTCCGGGGTGCCGCCGTCGTCCTGTACCGGCAGCAGGTCGGTGCCGGTGCGCCCACCACCGGAGTCGAGCTTGACGCCGAGCAAGCCGAGGGCGTCGAGGCCGACGCCGACGCTGCCTTCGGTGTAGCCGGACTGGATGTCGAGCAGGAAGCCCTGGCCCCATTCCTCGCGCTTGTTCTGCCCGGAGCCTTCGCGGAAGTCGCGGTTGAGATAGATGTTGGTGGTGGTCAGGCTGGCGCTGCTGCCTTCCACGAACTCGGCGTGGGCCAGCGGGGCGAGGGTGCAGGCGGTGATGGCCAGGGCCAGGCGGCGGACAGGCGGCAGGGCCTGCCAGGCGGCAGTCGGCATCGCGGTATCTCCAGTCATTGTT
Organism: Pseudomonas sp. A-1; assembly: GCF_004801855.1. GTDB lineage: Bacteria > Pseudomonadota > Gammaproteobacteria > Pseudomonadales > Pseudomonadaceae > Geopseudomonas. Next base: position 14,881 of record NZ_SSTC01000013.1, read on the forward strand.
GTTGTCGTCGGCAGTCAGGCTGCCGTGGGGGCTGGGATGGCCCAGGTGCGATGCTAGGGGGCGAAGCTTTCGCCTGGCTTTCAGCCTGAAAGAAAGTTCCCGGCGCATTGGCTGCGCGGCGGCTGCCGTTACACTCGGCGCATAACGACAAGACTTCGGAGACTTCCCCGTGCGAATCCTGCTGGTCGAAGACCATCCCCCGCTGGCCGCCAGCGTGGCCCAGGCGCTGCGTGGCGCCGGCTGGACCGTGGACCTGCTCACCGACGGCGTGGCCGCCGACCTGGCTTTGGCCAGCGAGGACTACGCCCTGGCCATCCTCGATGTCGGCCTGCCGCGCCTGGACGGCTTCCAGGTGCTGGCGCGCCTGCGTGAGCGCGGCAAGACCCTGCCGGTGCTGATGCTCACCGCGCGCGGCGAGGTGGCCGACCGCGTGCACGGCCTCAACCTCGGCGCCGACGACTACCTGGCCAAGCCCTTCGAGCTGTCCGAGCTGGAGGCGCGGGTCAAGGCGCTGCTGCGCCGCAGCGTGCAGGGCGGCGAGCAGCAGCAGCGCTGCGGCGCACTGGTCTACGACCTCGGCAGCCGGCGCTTCAGCCTCGGCGACGAGCCGCTGGCGCTGACCTCGCGCGAGCAGGCGGTGCTGCAGGCGCTGATCGCCCGCCCCGGGCGGGTGATGAGCAAGGAACAGCTGGCCGACCAGGTGTTCGGCCTCGACGAGGAAGCCAGTCCGGACGCCATCGAGATCTACATCCACCGCCTGCGCAAGAAGCTGGAAGGACGCGGCGTGCGCATCGTCACCTTCCGCGGCCTCGGCTACCTGCTGGAGGCCTGCGATGGCTGAGCAGCCGGCCAGCAGCCTGCGCGGCCGGCTGCTGCGCCGCCTGGCCCTGCTGCTGGCGCTGATCCTGGCGTTCGGCGGGCTGAGCGGCTACTGGAGCGCGCGGCGTGCGGCGGACACTGCCTACGACCGCACCCTGCTGGCCTCGGCGAGGGCGGTGGCCGACGGCCTGTACAGCAGCGACGGCAAGCTGCGCGCCAACGTGCCCTACGTGGCGCTGGACACCTTCGCCTACGACAGCGCCGGGCGCATCTACTACCAGGTGCTCGACCCGCACGGCGGCCTGGTCTCCGGCTACGAGGCGCTGCCGGCGGCGGGACCGGAGGTGAAGCGCACCGACGACTACCCGGCGCTGGCGCGCTTCTACGACGGCGTCTACCGCGCGCAGGAGGTGCGCGTGGTCAGCCTGCTGCAGCCGGTCAGCGAGGCGGAGCTGGAAGGCATGGCCGAGATCCGCGTGGCCGAGACCCGCGGCGCCCGCGAGCGCATGGCCCGCGAGCTGCTGGTCGGCACCCTGTGGCGCATGGGCCTGCTGGCGCTCACCGCGCTGGGGCTGGTGTGGCTGGCGGTGAGCCTGGCGCTGCGCCCGCTGGAGCAGCTGCGCCAGGCGGTGGCGGCGCGGGACAGCGACGACCTGCAGCCGCTGCCGGAGGCCGGCCTGCCGCGCGAGCTGCGCCCGCTGGTGGACGCCCTCAACCAGTTCAACGCGCGTCTGCGCGGGCTGTTCGAGCGCCAGGCGCAGTTCATCGCCGAGGCCGCCCACGAGCTGCGCACCCCACTGGCCGCCCTCAAGGCGCGCCTGGAGCTGGGCCGGCGCAGCGAGGATGCCGCGCAGTGGCGCCAGGCGCTCGACGAGGCTGCCGGCAGCACCGAGCGGCTGACCCAGCTGGCCAACCAGCTGCTGTCGCTGGCGCGCATCGAGAGCGGTGCGCGGGCCATCGCCGAGGGCGGCGCGCAGCGCCTGGAGCTGGGCGCGCTGGCCCGCGAGCTGGGCCTGGCGCTGGCGTCGCTGGCCCATGGCCGCGGCGTGGCGCTGGCGCTGGAGGCGGAGGAGGCGGTGTGGATCGACGGCGAGCCGACCCTGCTCAGCGAGCTGCTGTGCAACCTGCTGGACAACGCCCTGGCGCACACGCCTGCGGGCGGCAACGTGATCCTGCGCGTGCTGGCACCGGCGATCCTCGAGGTGGAGGACGACGGTCCGGGCATTCCGCCGGAGGAGCGCGAGAAGGTGTTCGAGCGCTTCTACCGGCGCAGCGCCGGCGGCACGGGGGCGGGGCTGGGCCTGGCGATCGTCGGCGAGATCTGCCGCGCCCACCGCGCACGCATCAGCCTGGAGGACGGTGCGGCGGGCGGGCTGCGCGTGCGGGTGGAGTTCGCGGCGGTGGAGTAGGGCGGCTCAGCGCTGGATGTCGCGGTCGGCGTCGATCGTGTAGGGCAGCTCGAGCAGCTGCAGCGCCGGGCCTTCGAGGCTGCCCAGGTGCAGGCGGCCGTCCTCGACGGCGTTGTCCTGCAGCACGGCGAGTAACTCGATGCCGCCGTCGCTGCGTGCGGCCAGCGCCACCTCGCCCACCGAGCTGGCGTGCACCGGCGAGAACAGCTCGCTGCCGGGCGCCGGCAGTTCGCCGCCGTCCAGCCGCAGGCGGTACAGGCGGCGCTTGAGGCGGCCGAGGTACTGCATGCGCGCGACGATTTCCTGGCCGGTGTAGCAGCCCTTCTTGAAGCTGACGCCGCCGAGGCTCTGCAGGTTGAGCATCTGCGGGATGAACAGCTCGCGGGTCGCGCCGAACACCTGGGCGACGCCGGCGCGCACCTGGCTCAGCAGCCAGTCGTTGAGGCTGCCCTCGGGCAGGTGGGCGGCGAGGCGCTGGTGCAGGCCGTCGGCCGCGCTGACGGGCACCCACAGCTCGGCGCGTTCGCCCGGCAGGCGCACGGCGAGCAGCTCGCCGTGGCGGGCGACGCTGCCGTCGGCGCTCGGCAGGTCGACGCCGAGGGCGAGCAGGGCGCCGTCGCCCCGGCTGAGGCCGAAACGCACCCAGGCCGCGCTCTCGTCGGCCAGCTGGGCCTTGAAGAACACCGCGTACTTCTTCAGGTCGGCCAGCTGCGGCTCGATCAGCTCGCGGGCCATGGCCAGGGCGAAGCCGTCGGCCAGCGGCACGATGCGGAAGCTCGACAGCATGCGGCCCTTGGGCGTGCAGCGCGCGCCCAGGCTGCTGGTCTCGGCGTTCAGGTAGTTGAGGTTGCAGGTCAGCTGACCCTGGAGGAACTTGGCGGCATCCACGCCGTGGACGGCGAGAACCCCCTCGTGGTCGAGCGAGCAGAAGAATGCGGACATCGTGTCGGTTGCCGGTGCGAAGGTCGGGGCGGCCATCATAGAGCGCCCCGCCGACTCTTGTCAGCGGGCTGGCGGCATCGGAGGCCCTCGCTATAATGCCGCGATTGCCGAGGAGGCCGAGATGACCGAAGAAAACATCGAACTGAAACGACTGCAGTGGGAATGCCGCCGCGGCATGCTGGAGCTGGACGTGCTGTTCAAGCCGTTCCTCGACGAGGCCTACGCCCAGCTGGAGGCGGTCGACCAGGAGCGTTTCCGCAACCTGCTCAAGTGCGAGGACCCGGACCTGTTCAGCTGGTTCATGGGCTACAGCCAGCCCGAGGACGCCGACCACGCGCGCATGGTGCGCATGATCCTGGACCGTGTCCAGCCGAAGTGAGCCCTTCGAGTGCCACTGGCGCCCGTCGCGGCGCCTGCTGGCGCTCTATCTGCTGAGCCTGGGGCTGGCCGTGCTGGCCCTGGCGCTCGCCGCCATCCCGGGCTGGGCGCAGGCCGCCGGCCTGCTGTTCTGCCTGGTCCACGCCGCCTGGATCCTGCCGCGCGCCATCCTGCTCAGCCACCCGAGTGCCTTCACCGCCCTGCGCCATGACGGGCGTGGCTGGCAACTGCGCAATGCCGCCGAGGGCTGGGTGGCGGTGCAGCTGCGCCCGGGCAGCCTGGCGCTGCCGCAGGCGGTGGTGCTGCAGTTCCGCCGGCCGGGACAGTGGTTCGCCCGCGGTCTGTGCATTCCGGCCGACAGCCTGTGCCGCGACCGGCATCGCCGTCTGCGCGTGCGCCTGAAGTTCGCCCGCCGGCGCTGGGCGCCGGTGGGCGAGGCTCAGTCGGGCAGGTAGCCCGGCGGCACCAGGATGGTGTCGCCGGCCTTGGGCAACTGGCCGGGGTAGTCGAGGGTGTAGTGCAGGCCGCGGCTCTCGCGGCGCAGCATGGCCGACTGGATCATCAGCTCGGCGACCAGCGCCAGGTTGCGCAGCTCGATCAGGTCGCGGCTGACCCGGTAGTTGCTGTAGAACTCGTGGATCTCGCTCTGCAGCAGGCGCACGCGGTGCTGGGCGCGCTGCAGGCGCTTGTTGGTGCGCACGATGCCGACGTAGTCCCACATGAAGCGCCGCAGTTCGTCCCAGTTGTGCGCGATGATCACGTCCTCGTCGGAGTCGGTGACCTGGCTGGCGTCCCAGCTCGGCAGCGCATGCGGCATGCCGACCCGTTCCAGCTGGCTGACGATGTCGGCGGCGGCCGCGCGGGCGTAGACGAAGCACTCCAGCAGCGAGTTGCTGGCCAGGCGGTTGGCGCCGTGCAGGCCGGTGAAGCTGGTTTCGCCGATGGCGTACAGGCCGGGCACGTCGGTGTGGCCGCGGCTGTCGACCACCACGCCGCCGCAGGTGTAGTGCGCCGCCGGCACCACCGGGATCGGCTGGCGGGTGATGTCGATGCCGTAGCCCAGGCAGCGCTCGTAGACGGTGGGGAAGTGCGTCTTGATGAACTCGGCCGGCTTGTGGCTGATGTCCAGGTACACGCAGTCGATGCCGAGGCGCTTCATCTCGTGGTCGATGGCGCGCGCGACTATGTCGCGCGGCGCCAGTTCGCCGCGGGCGTCGAAGCGGTCCATGAAGCGCTCGCCGCCCGGCAGGCGCAGCAGGCCGCCCTCGCCGCGCAGCGCCTCGGTGATCAGGAAGTTCTTCGCCTGCGGGTGGTACAGGCAGGTGGGGTGGAACTGGTTGAACTCCAGGTTGCCGACCCGGCAGCCGGCGCGCCAGGCCATGGCGATGCCGTCGCCGCAGGTGCCGTCCGGGTTGCTGGTGTACAGGTAGACCTTGGCCGCGCCGCCGGTGGCCAGCACCACGAAGCGTGCGCGGTAGGTGTCGACCTCGCCGCTGTTGCGGTTGAGCACGTAGGCGCCGAGGCAGCGGCGGCCCTTGCCGCCGAGCTTGCGTTCGGTGATCAGGTCGACCGCCACGCGCTGCTCGAGCAGTTCGATGTTCGGGCACTGGCGGGCGCGGGCCAGCAGGGTGTTGAAGATCGCCGTGCCGGTGGCGTCGGCGGCATGGATGATGCGCCGGTGGCTGTGGCCGCCCTCGCGGGTCAGGTGGAAGGCGAAGCCGCGCTCGCCGTCGTGGTGCTCCTCGTCGCGGGTGAAGGGCACGCCCTGGTCGATCAGCCACTGGATCGCCTCGCGGCTGTGCTCGACGGTGAAGCGCACCGCGTCCTCGCGGCACAGGCCGGCGCCGGCGGTCAGGGTGTCCTGCACGTGCGACTCGATGTCGTCGCTGTCGTCCAGTACCGCCGCCACGCCGCCCTGGGCCCAGTAGGTGGAGCCGCCGGCGAGGTCGCCCTTGCTCAGTACGGCGATGCGCAGGTGGTCCGGCAGGTTGAGGGCGAGGGACAGGCCGGCGCCGCCGCTGCCGATGACCAGTACGTCGTGCTGAAAGTGTTGGCTCATGTGCGCCGTTCCGCTGGTAGATCGCTCCCTAGTATATAGAAGCCCCCGGCGGCACAATATAAGTGAACTTGAGCAATTATCTGCGTTCTTACCGAGGTTGCCCTGCCCGCGCGCGCCACTGGCTGTCGCTGCCTGGGCCTGCGTTCCTCGCGTGGCAGAGTCAGCCGTGCGCGGCGCCATCGGCGCCGCGTCCGTTTTTTTCGTCCCCGGGCCGAGCGGTCGCGGGAAAGGTGTCCGCGAAGGCGAACTTTTGTGCAGGGCCCGGGTCTATTCAACCAGACCGGATGTACTGGGCCGCACAGCTCTCCGCGGACGTTTGAAGGAGCTTGAATGCAAACCCAGGAACCGGATCAGCAACTGGTCGAGCGGGTCCAGCGTGGTGACAAGCGCGCGTTCGATCTGCTGGTGCTCAAGTACCAGCACAAGATTCTCGGGCTGATCGTGCGCTTCGTGCACGATCCCCAGGAAGCCCAGGACGTGGCGCAGGAGGCCTTCATCAAGGCGTATCGCGCGCTGGGCAACTTCCGCGGCGACAGCGCCTTCTACACCTGGCTGTACCGCATCGCCGTGAACACGGCGAAGAATCACCTGGTGGCGCGCGGGCGGCGCCCGCCGGACACTGACGTCAGCGCCGAGGATGCCGAGTTCTTCGAAGGCGATCACGCCCTCAAGGATCTCGAGACGCCGGAGCGCGCCCTGCTGCGCGATGAGATCGAGGCCACTGTGCACCGGACCATCCAGCAGCTGCCCGAGGACCTGCGCACGGCGCTGACCCTGCGCGAGTTCGAGGGGCTGAGCTACGAGGACATTGCCACCGCCATGCAATGTCCGGTGGGTACGGTGCGCTCGCGGATCTTCCGCGCGCGTGAAGCGATCGACAAGGCCCTGCAGCCGCTGCTGCACGAGGGCTGAAAGCCGGCGAAAGCCAAGAGGGTAATACCATGAGTCGTGAAGTCCTGGATGAGTCGGTGTCCGCCGTCATGGATGGCGAGGCTGATGAGCTGGAACTGCGGCGCGTGCTCGCGGCAGCCGGCGAGGATGCGGCCCTGCGCGAGCGCTGGGCGCGCTACCAGCTGGCCCGTGACGTGATGCACAGGCAGGCCGTGCTGCCGAAGCTGGATCTGGCAGCCGCGGTGTCGGCGGCCATCGACGCCGAGGACGCCGCGGCACCGGTCGCCAGGCCGGCGCGCTCCTGGCGCCATCTGGGCCGCTTCGCCGTGGCTGCCTCGGTGACCCTGGCGGTGCTGGCCGGCGTGCGCTTCTACAACAACCAGGACGAAACCGGCATGGCGCCGCAGATGGCCGAGCAGAGCGTGCCGGTACAATCGTCCCAGCAGAAGCTGGCGCCGATCGCCGCAGCGCCGACGGACGCGCAGTTGGTGAGCTACCCGGCCGGCGCGGTGCAGGCCGAGCCCGCCAAGCCGGCCCAGCCGGACGACCTGATTCGCAGCGTGCCGCCGCAGCCGGCTGCCGAGGCTGCGGGCGCCGGGCGCTGAGGTCGGCATGCTCGAGGAGCCGGGGCGGGTCGTCGCGGTCGAGGACGGAGCGGTGTGGGTGGAGACCCTGCGCCGCAGCACCTGCAGCGCGTGCTCGGCGAACGCCGGCTGCGGGCAGGGCCTGATGGAAAAACTGGGGGTCGGCCAGAAGCGCGGCTACGTGCGCGCACTGACCGATCTGCGGTTGGCGGTGGGTGACGGGGTGGTGATCGGCATTCGCGAGGATCTGCTGGTACAGAGCTCCCTGCGGGTCTACCTGCTGCCGTTGCTGGGGCTGTTTGCCGGTGCAATGCTGGCACAGTGGTTGGCGCTGGCCGAGTCTTTTGTCATTCTCGCCGCTCTGGGCGGATTCCTCGCGGTCTGGTGGCTGGTGCGCAGGCACAGCCGGCAGGACGTGGACGATCCGGCCCGACAGCCGGTCGTGCTGCGTGCCGAGCTGGCGGTCTGTGCGGTGCCGCCGGCGGAGAACGGCTGATCCCGGTTGGTCTTGAAGGTTGATCTCAAAGGGAGTCCAAGATTCATGCGTACCCTGAAACGCGCCATGCTGTCGCTGGCTGCGCTGCTGGCGATGGCCCAGGCACTGGTGGCCCATGCGCAGTTGCCGGAATTCACCGAGCTGGTCGAGCAGGCCTCGCCGGCCGTGGTCAACATCAGCACCCGGCAGAGCATGCCGGCCCAGGCCGCCGGCCTGCCGCCGCAGATGATGCCGGACCTGGAAGGCCTGCCGCCGATGTTCCGTGAATTCTTCGAGCGCAGCATCCCGCAGGTGCCGCCGGGACAGGCGCCGCGCAAGCGTCAGGCGCAGTCGCTGGGGTCGGGCTTCATCATTTCCAGTGACGGCTACGTGCTGACCAACAACCACGTGGTGGCCGACGCCGACGAGATCATCGTGCGCCTGTCCGACCGCAGCGAGCTGGAAGCCAAGCTGGTCGGCGCCGATCCACGCACCGACGTGGCCCTGCTCAAGGTCGAGGGCAAGAGCCTGCCGACCGTCAAGCTCGGCAAGTCGGACGAACTCAAGGTCGGCGAGTGGGTGGTGGCCATCGGCTCGCCGTTCGGCTTCGACCACTCGGTGACCGCCGGCATCGTCAGCGCCAAGGGGCGCAGCCTGCCCGACGAGAACTACGTGCCGTTCATCCAGACCGACGTGGCGATCAATCCAGGCAACTCCGGTGGTCCGCTGTTCAACCTGGACGGCGAGGTGGTCGGCATCAACTCGCAGATCTTCACCCGCTCCGGCGGCTTCATGGGCCTGTCGTTCGCCATCCCGATCGACGTGGCGATGAACGTGGCCGAGCAGCTCAAGGCCGAGGGCAAGGTCAGTCGCGGCTGGCTGGGCGTGGTGATCCAGGAAGTGAACAAAGACCTGGCCGAGTCCTTCGGTCTGGACAAGCCGGCCGGTGCGCTGGTGGCCCAGGTGCTGGAAGGCAGCCCGGGAGCCAAGGGCGGCCTGCAGGTGGGCGACGTGATCCTGGCGCTGAACGGCCAGCCGATCGTGGTGTCCGCCGACCTGCCGCACCTGGTCGGCACCCTCAAGCCGGGCACCGAGGTGGAGCTGGACGTGGTCCGCGAAGGCGAGCGCAAGCGCCTGAAGCTGGCCGTCGGCGCGCTGCCGGAAGAGGGCGAGGCGATCGCCTCCACGGGCAAGGACGATGCGGCGCGCAGCAGCAACCGCCTGGGGGTGACCGTGGTCGACCTCAGCGCCGAGCAGAAGAAGGCCCTGGAAGTGGAGGGCGGTGCGCTGATCCGCGAGGTGCAGAACGGCCCGGCGGCGCTGATCGGGCTGCGACCGGGCGACGTGATCACCCATCTGAACAACGAGTCGATCGACTCGGCGAAGACCTTCGCCAAGGTCGCCGAGGCGCTGCCGAAGAATCGCAGCGTGTCGATGCGCGTGCTGCGCCAGGGACGCGCCAGCTTCATCACCTTCAAGCTGTCCGAGTGATCGACACTGCAGTGGCTGCGGGGGCGCTTCGGCGCCCCCGTTGCGTATGTGCTGCCGGGTGTCAAGCCGTGGGTGACGCCCGCCGAGGCGATACGCTAGAATTCACGGCTATTTTCGGCGGGCACAGCCCGCGCTCTCCTTTTGAGTGTTGAGCCCGTGAGTGATCTGAGCCATATCCGCAACTTCTCCATCATTGCCCACATCGACCACGGCAAGTCGACCCTCGCCGACCGCTTCATCCAGATCTGCGGCGGCCTGTCCGATCGCGAGATGGAAGCCCAGGTGCTCGACTCCATGGATCTCGAGCGCGAGCGCGGCATCACCATCAAGGCGCACAGCGTGACCCTGCACTACCCGGCGCAGGACGGCAAGACCTACCAGCTGAACTTCATCGACACCCCCGGCCACGTCGACTTCACCTACGAGGTTAGCCGCTCGCTGGCCGCCTGCGAGGGCGCGCTGCTGGTGGTGGACGCCGGCCAGGGCGTCGAGGCGCAGTCGGTGGCCAACTGCTACACCGCCATCGAGCAGGGTCTCGAGGTGATGCCGGTACTGAACAAGATGGACCTGCCGCAGGCCGAGCCGGAGCGGGTCAAGGAAGAGATCGAGCACATCATCGGCATCGACGCCACCGACGCCGTGGCCTGCAGCGCCAAGAGCGGCATGGGCGTGGTCGACGTGCTCGAGCGCCTGGTCGAGGTCATTCCGCCGCCCGAGGGCGAGATCGATGCGCCGCTGCAGGCGCTGATCATCGACTCCTGGTTCGACAACTACCTGGGCGTGGTGTCGCTGGTGCGCGTGCGCCACGGCCGGGTCAAGAAGGGCGACAAGATCCTGGTCAAGTCGACCGGCAAGGTCCACCAGGTCGACAGCGTCGGCGTGTACACCCCCAAGCACACCGCCACCGCCGACCTCAAGGCCGGCGAAGTGGGCTTCATCGTCGCCGGCATCAAGGACATCCAGGGCGCGCCGGTAGGCGACACCCTGACCCTGTCCAACACCCCGGACGTCGACGTCCTGCCGGGCTTCAAGCGGGTCAAGCCGCAGGTCTACGCCGGCCTGTTCCCGGTCAGCTCGGACGACTTCGAGGACTTCCGCGACGCCCTGGAGAAGCTGACCCTCAACGACGCCGCGCTGCAGTACGAGCCGGAAAGCTCTGACGCGCTGGGCTTCGGCTTCCGCATCGGCTTCCTCGGCATGCTGCACATGGAGATCATCCAGGAGCGCCTCGAGCGTGAGTACGACCTGGACCTGATCACCACCGCGCCGACCGTGGTGTTCGAGGTGGTGCTGAAGAACGGCGACATCGTCTACGTCGACAACCCGTCCAAGCTGCCGGACCTGGCGTCGATCGCCGAGATGCGCGAGCCGATCTGCCGCGCCAACATCCTGGTGCCGCAGGATCACCTGGGCAGCGTGATCACCCTGTGCATCGAGAAGCGCGGCGTGCAGCGCGACATGCACTTCCTCGGCAGCCAGGTGCAGGTCAGCTACGATCTGCCGATGAACGAGGTGGTGCTCGACTTCTTCGACCGCCTGAAGTCGGCCAGCCGCGGCTATGCCTCGCTGGACTACGGCTTCGACCGCTTCCAGGCAGCCAACCTGGTGCGCCTGGACGTGCTGATCAACGGCGAGCGGGTCGATGCCCTGGCGCTGATCGTCCACCGCGACAACGCGGCCTACAAGGGCCGCCAGCTGGTGGAGAAGATGAAGGAACTGATCCCGCGGCAGATGTTCGACGTGGCGATCCAGGCGGCCATCGGCGGTCAGGTGGTGGCCCGCTCGACGGTCAAAGCGCTCAGGAAGAACGTGCTGGCCAAGTGCTATGGCGGTGACGTAAGCCGCAAGAAGAAGCTGCTGGAGAAGCAGAAGGCCGGCAAGAAAAGGATGAAGCAGGTGGGCAGTGTGGAAATTCCGCAGGAAGCCTTCCTTGCCGTGCTCAAGGTGGACAGCTGAGGACATGACTCTGAACTTTCCGTTGCTGCTGGTGCTGGCCGTCGCCGTGTGCGGCGTGCTGGCGTTGCTCGACCTGCTGTTCCTCGCCCCGCGTCGCCGTGCCGCCATCGCCGCCTACCAGGGCAGCGTGAGCCAGACCGACCCGCAGGTGCTGCAGAAGCTGGCCCGCGAGCCGGTGCTGGTGGAATACGGCAAGTCGTTCTTCCCGGTGCTGGCGCTGGTGCTGGTGCTGCGCTCGTTCCTGGTCGAGCCGTTCCAGATCCCTTCCGGCTCGATGAAGCCGACCCTCGAGGTCGGCGACTTCATCCTGGTCAACAAGTTCTCCTACGGCATCCGCCTGCCGGTGGTGGACACCAAGGTGATCGAGATCGGCGAGCCGCAGCGCGGCGATGTGATGGTGTTCCGCTTCCCCAGCGATCCCAACGTGAACTACATCAAGCGCGTGGTCGGCCTGCCCGGCGATCATGTGCGCTACAGCAGCGACAAGCGTCTGTTCGTCAACGGTCAGCCGGTGGCCGAGCAGCTGATCGGCGACGAGCCGGGCAGCCTCGGCAGCGCCCGCCTGTTCAGCGAGAAGCTGGGTACGGCGGAGCACCTGATCCGCAAGGAAATGCGCCGCTACCGTATCGAACCGGACCGCGAGTGGGTGGTGCCCGCGGGGCACTACTTCATGATGGGCGACAACCGCGACAACTCCAACGACAGCCGTTACTGGGATGATCCGGCCATCGCGCCCGAGCTGCACGGCATGGTTCCCGACCGCAACATCGTCGGCAAGGCGTTCGCCGTGTGGATGAGCTGGCCAGCTCCCAAGGTCGGCCATCTGCCGACCTTCGAGCGTGTCGGGCTGATCCACTGATGCACTGAACAGTTCACGGATACGAGGTTGATCATGGGATTTGCGCGTTCGCAGAAAGGTCTGTCGATGGTGAGCTGGCTGGTGGTCTTCTGCGTGGCGGCGTTCTTCGCCAGCGTGGCGTTCAAGGTCCTGCCGCACTACTTCGACTTCCTTTCCCTGCAGAAGATCGTCACCGGGGTGGAGAGCGAAACGGCTCTGGATATCCGCTCGCCCGGTGACTTCTATGCACACGTGAGCCGCGGCACCCAGGTCAACAACATCCGCGATCTCGACCTGCGCGAGGTGATGGACGTGCGCATGGAGAACAACGAGTTCTATGTCCATCTCAAATACGAGAAGCGCGAACCGCTGATCGAGAACCTTGACCTGGTCGTCCACTTCGACCGCGAATACCGTGTCCGTGCCCAGTGAGTAACCCTCTGCAACGACTCGAGCGCCAGCTCGGCTATCAATTCCAGGACCAGAACCTGATGGTCGTGGCCCTGACCCACCGCAGTTTCGCCGGCCGCAACAACGAGCGGCTGGAATTCCTCGGCGATGCCATCCTCAACTTCGTGGTCGGCGAGGCGCTGTTCAAGCGTTTCCCGCAGGCTCGCGAGGGCCAGCTGTCGCGCCTGCGCGCGCGGCTGGTCAAGGGCGAGACCCTGGCCCGGCTGGCCCGGGCCTTCGACCTGGGCGAGTACCTGCGCCTGGGCTCCGGCGAGCTGAAGAGCGGCGGTTTCCGTCGCGAGTCGATCCTCGCCGACGCCACCGAGGCGCTGATCGGCGCCATCTACCTGGACACCGGCATGGATTCGGCGCGCGACCGCGTGCTGGCCTGGCTGGAGCCCTACTTCGACGAGCTGACCCTGGTCGACACCAACAAGGATCCGAAAACCCGCCTGCAGGAATTCCTGCAATCGCGTGGCTGCGAACTGCCGCGCTACGATGTGGTGGATATCCAGGGCGAACCGCATTGTCGTACCTTCTTCGTCGAATGCGAAATTGCCCTGCTCAATGAAAAGACCCGTGGCCAGGGTGCCAGCCGCCGCATCGCCGAACAGGTGGCGGCCGCGGCAGCACTGGTGGCCCTGGGCGTGGAGAATGGCAATGACTGAATCCCAGGCCAGCCGCTGCGGCTACGTGGCCATCGTCGGCCGGCCGAACGTCGGCAAGTCGACCCTGCTCAATCACATCCTTGGCCAGAAGCTGGCGATCACCTCGCGCAAGCCGCAGACCACCCGCCACACCCTGCTCGGCATCAAGACCGAGGGGGCGGTGCAGGCGATCTACGTCGACACCCCCGGCATGCACAAGGACAACGACAAGGCGCTCAACCGCTACATGAACCGCAGCGCCAGCGCGGCGCTCAAGGACGTGGACGTGGTGATCTTCGTCGTCGACCGTACGCGCTGGACCGACGAGGACCAGATGGTGCTCGACCGGGTCAAGTTCGTCGAAGGCCCGCTGCTGCTGGTGGTCAACAAGATCGACCGCCTCGAGGACAAGGCCGAGTTGCTGCCGCACCTCAAGTGGCTGGAAGAGCAGCTGCCCAACGCGGAGATCGTGCCGATCTCCGCGCAGCACGGGCAGAACCTCGACACCCTTGAGCAACTGGTGGCCAAGCACCTGCCCGAAGGTGAGCACTTCTTCGAGGAAGATCAGCTGACCGATCGCAGCTCGCGCTTCCTCGCCGCCGAACTGGTACGCGAGAAGGTCATGCGCCAGCTCGGCGCCGAGGTGCCCTACCAGGTCACCGTGGAGATCGAGCAGTTCCAGCAGCAGGGCCGCGTGCTGCACATCCACGCGCTGATCCTGGTCGAGCGCGACGGGCAGAAGAAGATCATCATCGGCGACAAGGGCGAGCGCATCAAGCGCATCGGCCAGGACGCCCGCCGCGACATGGAAGAGCTGTTCGGCAGCAAGGTCATGCTCAACCTGTGGGTCAAGGTGAAGAGCGGCTGGTCCGACGACGAGCGCGCCCTGCGTTCTCTCGGTTACGGCGATCTCTGACCGACGATTGCCACCGTTCCGGTAGGGTGCGCCCTGCGCACCCGTGCCGTTGTCCTCGCTTTCGCCGGTGCGCATGGCGCACCCTACGGTCGACATGATCGCCGCCTCTCGTCCCGCCTTCGTCCTGCACTCCCGCCCCTACAAGGAAACCAGTGCCCTGGTGGACTTCCTCACCGCCGAGGGCCGCCTGCGCGCGGTGCTGCGCGGTGCGCGCGGCAAGAGCGGCAGCCTGGCGCGGCCGTTCCTGGCGCTGGAGCTGGAGCTGCGCGGGCTGGGCGAGCTGAAGACGGTGGCGCGCCTGGAGGCGGGCGGCATTCCCCATCTGCTGAGCGGCGACGCGCTGTTCAGTGGCCTCTACCTCAACGAACTGCTGGTGCGCCTGCTGCCGGCGGAAGATCCGCATCCCGCGCTGTTCGAGCACTATGCCGCGACCCTGGCCGCGCTGGCTGCCGGGCGGCCGCTGGAGCCGTTGCTGCGCGCCTTCGAATGGCGTCTGCTGGACGATCTGGGCTATGGTTTCGCCCTCGACCGCGACTGCCGGGGGCAGCCGGTCGAGGCCGCGGCGCTGTACCAGTGGCTGCCGGAGGTCGGTTTCCAGGTCATCGCGCAGTGGCAGCCCGGCCTGTTCCACGGCCGCGAGCTGCTGGCGCTGGCGGCGGCCGACTGGCAGACGCCGGGCGCCCTGGCCGCGGCCAAGCGGCTGATGCGCCAGGCGCTGGCGCCGCATCTGGGCGGTCGGCCGCTGGCCAGCCGCGAGCTGTTCATCAATCGCAAGGAGTCCCGTCGTGACTGAAGCCAACCGCATCCTGCTGGGTGTCAACATCGATCACATCGCCACCCTGCGCCAGGCGCGCGGCACCCGCTATCCGGACCCGGTGAAGGCCGCGCTGGACGCCGAGGAAGCCGGCGCCGACGGCATCACCGTGCACCTGCGCGAGGACCGCCGGCACATCCAGGACCGCGACGTGCGCGTGCTGGCCGAGGTGCTGCAGACGCGGATGAACTTCGAGATGGGCGTCACCGAGGAGATGCTCGCCTTCGCCGAGCAGATCCGCCCGGCGCACGCCTGCTTCGTGCCGGAAACCCGCCAGGAGCTGACCACCGAGGGCGGTCTCGACGTGCTCGGCCAGGAGGCGCGCATCAGGGCGGCGGTGGAGCGCCTGGCGGCGGTCAGCTGCGAGGTGTCGCTGTTCATCGACGCCGACCCGCGGCAGATCGAGGCGGCCGCACGCATCGGCGCGCCGGCCATCGAGCTGCACACCGGCCGCTACGCCGATGCCCACACGCAGGCGGAGATGGCCGCCGAGCTGGCGCGCATCCGCGACGGCGTCGAGTGCGGCCTGAGTCACGGCCTGATCGTCAATGCCGGCCACGGGCTGCACTACCACAACGCCGAGGCGGTCGCCGCCATCCGTGGCATCAACGAGCTGAACATCGGCCACGCCATCGTCGCCCATGCGCTGTTCGTCGGCTTCAAGCAGGCGGTGGCGGAGATGAAGGCGCTGATCGTCGCGGCGGCTGAGCGTCGCTGAGACCTGGGTTGATCGTGCCCACGCTCCGGCGTGGGCACGCATCCGGGGACGCTCTGCGTCTCATGGGCGCGGAGCGCCCAGGCCCGGGTTCCCATGCGGGAGCGTGGGAACCATCAACCTCTTCTACGGCTTGCGCGCCAGCAGCACGGCGCGCGTCGGCGCCGGCAGGCCTTCCACGGTGCGGCTGCGGTCCTGCGCATCGAGGAACTCGGGCAGCGACTGGAACTTCATCCACTCGGTGGAGCGCTGTTCCTCGACGCTGGTGACGCTGACGTCGACGCAGCGCACTTCACTGAAGCCGGCGCGGCGCAGCCACAGCTCCAGCGCCGGCACCGAGGGCAGGAACCAGACGTTGCGCATCTGCGCGTAGCGGTCCTCGGGGACCAGCACGGTGTTCACGTCGCCGTCCACCACCAGGGTCTCCAGCACCAGCTCGCCGCCGCGCACCAGGCAGTCCTTGAGCGCCAGCAGGTGGTCGATGGGCGAGCGGCGGTGGTAGAGCACGCCCATGGAGAACACCGTGTCGAAGCCTTCCAGCTTTTCCGGCAGCTCCTCCAGGGCCAGCGGCAGATGCCAGGCGGGCAGCTCGGGCAGGTAGTTCTTCATCGCCAGGAACTGGCAGAAGAACAGCCAGTTGGGGTCGACGCCCACCACGCAGTCGGCGCCGGCGCCGAGCATGCGCCACTGGTAGTAGCCGTTGCCGCAGCCGACATCCAGCACGCGCTTGCCGGCCAGGTCCAGGTGCGGGGCCACGCGCGTCCACTTCCAGTCCGAATGCCACTCGGTGTCGACGTGCACGCCGAACAGCTCGAATGGCCCCTTGCGCCAGGGGATCAGGCCCCTGAGCGCCTGTTCCAGCATGGCGCGTTGCCCGGCGCTGCAGGTGCCGTCGAGGAAGAACGCCTCGGCCAGTTCGCGGCGCTCGACCGCCAGCGGCGGCAGGGCATCCACCGCCGCCTGCCAGCGCGGCAGGTCGCCATGGCCGGCGGCCAGCTTGGCGGCCAGCAGGTCGGGCAGGGTGGCGGCCCAGGCGGCCAGCGGCGTGCCGCGCAGGCGGTCGAGCAGGGCGGGAAGGTCGGCGCGGGTGGCGAGGTCGGTCATGGCAGGGCGATCAGCGAGGCGAAGTTGAGACATTGGAACCAGGGAATGACTGTCGAGAAGCCGGCAGCGGCGAGGCGCTCGCGGTGCTCGGCGAGGCTGTCCGGCTTCATCACGTTCTCGATGGCGCTGCGTTTCTGGGCGATCTCCAGCTCGCTGTAGCCATTGGCGCGCTTGAAGGCGATGTGCAGATCGCCGAGCAGGGCGTGTTCCTCGGCATCCTCGAAGCGCAGCTTCTCCGAGAGGAGCAGCGCGCCGCCGGGCAGCAGCGCCTGGCGGATGCGGGTGAGCAGGTCGAGGCGCTGCTCGCGCGGGATGAACTGCAGAGTGAAGTTCAGCGCCACCACCGAGGCGCTCTGGAACTCGAGCCGGCAGATGTCGGCCTCGAGCACCTCGACCGGCAGCAGTTCCTGGAACATCGAGTCCTGGGCGTGCAGGTACTCGCGGCAGCGCTCGACCATGGCGCTGGAGTTGTCCACCGCGACCACCCGGCAACCCTCGGCCTGCACGTGGCGGCGCAGCGCCTGGCTGACTGCGCCGAGCGAGCAGCCCAGATCGTAGAGGGCGCTGTGCGGCTGGGCGAACTGCCCGGCGATCACCCCGAGGTTCTCGACGATGGTCGGATAACCCGGCACCGAGCGCTTGATCATGTCGGGGAACACGCGCACCACCGCCTCGTTGAACACGAAGTCGGCGACCTGTTCCTGGGGGGTGGCGTAGATGCGGTCTGGGGTCTGCTTCACGGCAGGCTTCCGGCATGGGAAAGCCGGCCATTCTAGCGGAGCGGCCGGGTCGCTCGCAGCCCCGTCACCTCAGCTGGTCGGAAAAGTACTCGCCGGCGCCCTGCAGCGGTCCCAGCGGGTTGCGCTCGACCTGCAGGCGGCGGATCTGCGGCTCGCCGTTGCTGACCTTGTGCACCAGGGTGTCGTCCACCAGCACGAACACCGCGCGGAACGCCCAGCCCCGCACCTCGCGGTTCTTGCGGAAGTTGAGCACGTCGGCCCAGAAGCTGCCGGTGCGCTGGGTGTCGGTCTGGTTGAACTCGAAGGCGTAGCCGCTGCAGCGCTCCTTGGCCTGCAGGCAGGTCACCAGGCTGTCCGGCAGGTAGTCGATGGGCACGTTCGGCTGCACGAACATCATGCGCACATCGAGGAACGACAGGGTGCGACCGTTGCCGTTGATCACCGGGTCGAAGCCGAGGGAGAACAGTTCGGGACGCCTGGTGACTCCGGGCTGCGCCTGCTGGTAGCGCCCCTCGGCATCCAGATAGTCGCGAAACGGTGAGACGATCTCGGCGCGCTCGCTGGGAAGCAGGCCGCTGCAACCGGAAAGCAGCACCAGCAGGGCCAGTGCACGCGGTCGCCCGTACAGGTTCATATTGCACCCCCACATGATGAAGCCTGTCCCTATTCCTATAGGCGATCTGGCAGGGGGGCGCTGCCTGGCGGGACGAGCGGCGAAGGTCAGCGGATGCTGATCCGGCAGGCGAAGGTCCGCTCCGCGGCCACGCCTTCTTCCCAGGGCCGCCGGTAGTCCAGGGTCAACTGGCCCTCGCCGCGGCTGACGGCGCGGAAGCGCCAGGTCGACACCCCGGCGCTGCCCACCAGGCCGGCGTCCTCGGGGGTGGTGTAGACCTCCGGGCCGAGCAGGCGGAGCGCCGGCGCGCCGCTGTCGCGCAGCACCCAGCGAAAGCCGGTGGTGGGGTTGCTCGGCAGGCGCAGGTCGAACGTCTGGCCGGCGCGCAGTTCGAGCGGATCGCAGTGGCGCTGCTGGTCGTCCAGTTCCAGGGTGCCCGGCGCCTGGTGCGCGCAGGCGGCGAGCAGGGTGGTCGCCGCCAGCGGCAGCAGGTGCAGGGAGAAGCGGGGCGGCATGGGCAGGTTCCCGTGGCAGTGTGCTTGGGCATAGCCTAGCCGATGGATATGCACTTCCGCTTGCGGGCATCGCGGCGCGGTGGCGTGCAACCGCGCCGCGGCACGGCTCACTCGGCGGGGAACAGCACCCTGGCGACGTCGGCGAAGCGCTCGGCGAAGTGCACGGTCAGGCCTTCCCTGAGGTAGTCCGGCAATTCCTCGAAATCGCCGCGGTTGGCTTCGGGCAGGATCAGCTCCCAGATCTTCTGCCGCCGCGCGGCGATCACCTTCTCGCGCACCCCGCCGATGGCCAGCACCTGGCCGGTGAGGGTCAGCTCGCCGGTCATCGCCACGTTCTTCTTCGGCGGCTGGTGGCGCGCCAGGGAGAGCAGGGCGCTGGCCATGCTGATGCCGGCGCTGGGGCCGTCCTTGGGCGTGGCGCCCTCCGGCACGTGCAGGTGGACGAAGGCCTGATCGAAGAAGGTCGGGTCGCCCTTGAACTTCTTCAGGTGCGAGCTGACGTAGCTGTAGGCGATCTCCGCCGACTCCTTCATCACCTCGCCGAGCTTGCCGGTCAGCTTGAAGCCGCGGTTGAGGGTATGGATGCGCGTCGCCTCGATCGGCAGGGTGGCGCCGCCCAGGCTGGTCCAGGCCAGCCCGGTGATCACCCCGACGCCTTCCAGGTGCTTCTCCCGGCGGAACAGCGGCATGCCCAGGTAGTCCTCGAGATCCTTCGGGCCGACCCTGACCCTGGCCGCCGGATCCTCCAGCAGCTTCACCACCGCCTTGCGCACGACCTTGCCGAGCTGCTTCTCCAGCTGGCGCACCCCGGCTTCGCGGGCGTAGCCCTCGATCACCGCCTTGAGTGCGGCATCGCTGATCGCCAGGCGCTGCTTCGGCACGCCGGCCTTGTCCAGCTGGCGCGGCCACAGGTGGCGCTTGGCGATGGCCAGCTTCTCCTCGGCGATGTAGCCGGACAGGCGGATCACCTCCATGCGGTCGAGCAGGGGGCCCGGGATCGAGTCGAGGGTGTTGGCGGTGCAGACGAACAGCACCTTGGACAGGTCCAGGCGCAGGTCCAGGTAGTGGTCGAGGAACTCGACGTTCTGCTCCGGATCGAGGGTCTCCAGCAGCGCCGAGGCCGGGTCGCCCTGGTAGCTGGCGCCCATCTTGTCGATCTCGTCGAGCATGATCACCGGGTTCATCACCTCGACTTCCTTGAGCGCCTGCACCAGCTTGCCGGGCAGCGCGCCGATGTAGGTGCGGCGGTGGCCCTTGATCTCCGCCTCGTCGCGCATGCCGCCGACCGAGAAGCGATAGAACGGCCGGCCGAGGGATTCGGCGATCGACTTGCCGATGCTGGTCTTGCCTACCCCGGGCGGGCCGACCAGCAGGACGATGGAGCCGGCGATCTCGCCCTTGAAGGCGCCGACGGCGAGGAACTCGATGATCCGCTGCTTGATGTCCTCCATGCCGGCGTGGTGCCTGTCCAGCACCTTGCGCGCGCGCGCCAGATCGAGCCTGTCCTTGCCCAGCACGCCCCAGGGCACGCTGGTGGCCCAGTCCAGGTAGTTGCGCGTCACCGCATACTCCGGCGAGCCGGTCTCCAGCACCGACAGCTTGTTCAGCTCCTCGTCGATGCGTTTCTGCGCTTGCGCCGGCAGGGTCTTGCCCTCCAGGCGCTTGCGGAACTCCTCGGCATCGGCGCTCCTGTCGTCCTTGGTGATGCCCAGCTCCTTCTGGATCACCTTGAGCTGCTCGCGCAGGAAGAACTCGCGCTGGCGCTTGCCGATGGTGCTGTTGACCTCGGCGCTGATCTCGTTCTGCAGGCGCGCCACCTCCACTTCGCGGCGCAGCAGCGGCAGCACCTTCTCCATGCGCTTGAGCACCGGCACGGTGTCCAGCACCGCCTGCAGGTCGCTGCCCGGCGCTGTGGTCAGCGCCGCGGCGAAGTCGGTCAAGGGCGACGGGTCGTTGGGGCTGAAGCGGTTCAGGTAGTTCTTCAGCTCCTCGCTGTACAGCGGATTGAGCGGCAGCAGCTCCTTGATCGCGTTGATCAGCGCCATGCCGTAGGCCTTCACCTCGTCGCTGGGATCGGCCGGCGTGCGCGGGTAGTCGACCTCCACCAGGTAGGGCGGCTTGCGGCTCAGCCAGCCGCGGATGCGCACCCGCGCCAGGCCCTGGGCGACGAACTGCAGGCTGTCGTCCTGCTTGCTGGCATGGTGCACGCGCACCACGGTGCCGTGCTCGGGCAGGCTGTCGGGGTCGAAGTCCTCGGCGCTCTCCGGGGGATTGTCCATGTAGAACAGCGCCACGCAGTGGTGGTCGGTCTTCGTCACGCGCTTGAGGGTTTCCGCCCAGTGCTCGGGGTTGACCATGATCGGCAGCACCTGGGCGGGGAAGAACGGCCGGTTGTGCACCGGCATGATGTACAGCTTGTCCGGCAGCGTCTGGCCCTGCAGCACCACACCGGTGTTGCTCGCGCCCTCGTCGGCATCGACGATCTCGTGAGGGATATCCTGCTCGCTCATGAAGGGGTTCCTGCACAGTCGGGATTTGTGCCTACATGGGGCCGCGGGAGGGCATTTCAACCGTGCCGGCGGGCGGCGCGGGGCGTCGGGGAGGGGTGGAGGGCGCCGGGTCGGGCCGGAAGTGCGACCGCCGGCGCAAGGCCGGCGGTCGTCAGCAGGGCAGGGAGGGATCAGCCGATGGTCATCAGGCTGGCGTTGCCGCCGGCGGCGGCGGTGTTGACGCTCAGGGCGTGCTCGATCAGCAGGCGCTCCAGCGGGATGTCGGTATCGCCCCGGCCCAGGCCGTTGACGCCGACGATCGCGCCGGGGCGCTTGGCGGCCAGCTGGCAGACCTCGCGCAGCTGGTCGGAGTCGCCGTGGTGGATGATGGCGTCGAAGCCCAGCTCGCAGGAGGCCCAGTCGCCGACCAGCTGGATGCGCTGCTGGACCGCCAGGGGCAGCTGGGCGAGCAGCTTGCGGCTGGCGGCGTTGTCCGCCCACAGCACGCGACAGCCCACCGCGAGCACGGCGGCCAGCTGGGCGAGCAGGTCGCGCTCGTCGTCGGCCAGGCACAGCACCCGCTCGCGCGGCAGCAGGCTGTAGGTGTTGCGCTCGCCGGTCGGGCCGCTCAGCACCTGGGTCAGGCCGCTCTGCGCCAGGCTGGCGTAGCGCTCGGCCAGCGCGGCGAGTTCGGGCTGCTGCTTGTGCGCCCACTCCAGCAGGGCCGGGAAGGCCGGGCCGCGGGCGTCCGCGCGCTGCCCCTCGCCGTCCTGCAGCTGGCGGCTGACCGCGTCCTGCGGACGGGTGGCGAGCAGGCGGTACAGGTACAGCGGGCCGCCGGCCTTCGGGCCGGTGCCGGACAGGCCCTCGCCGCCGAACGGCTGCACGCCGACCACTGCGCCGACCATGTTGCGGTTGACGTAGAGGTTGCCGACGCGGGCCGAGTCGACCACCTGGGCGATGGTCTCGTCGATGCGGGTGTGCACGCCCAGGGTCAGGCCGTAGCCGCTGGCGTTGATCGAATCGAGCAGGGTGGCCAGCTCGGCACGCGGGTAGCGCACCACGTGCAGCACCGGGCCGAAGATCTCGCGCTTGAGCTCGTCGAAGCTCTCCAGCTCGATCAGGGTCGGCATCACGAAGGTACCGCGCCGGATGTCCGCGCCGTTGGCGCGCGACAGCTGGTGCACCTTGCGGCCCTTGTCGCGCATGGCCTGGATGTGCCGCTCGATGTTGGCCTTGGCCTCCTCGTCGATCACCGGGCCGATGTCGGTGTCGAGGCGCTCCGGGTTGCCCAGGCTGTACTCGGCCATGGCGCCCTTGAGCATCGCCAGCACGCGGTCGGCGACGTCCTCCTGCACGCACAGCACGCGCAGGGCGGAGCAGCGCTGGCCGGCGCTGTCGAAGGCGGAGGCGATCACGTCGACCACCACCTGCTCGGTGAGCGCCGAGGAGTCGACGATCATGGCGTTCTGCCCGCCGGTCTCGGCGATCAGCGGGATAGTGCGGCCCTGGGCGTCGAGGCGGCCGGCGAGGTTGCGCTGGATGATCCCGGCGACCTCGGTGGAGCCGGTGAACATCACCCCGCGGATGCGCTCGTCGGCGATCAGTGCGGCGCCCACGGTCTCGCCGCGGCCCGGCAGCAGCTGCACGGCGCCGGCCGGCACGCCGGCCTCGAGGAGGATGCGCACCGCCTGGGCCGCGATCAGCGGGGTCTGCTCGGCCGGCTTGGCCAGCACGGTATTGCCGGCGGCCAGCGCCGCGGCCACCTGGCCGCTGAAGATCGCCAGCGGGAAGTTCCACGGGCTGATGCACACCACCGGGCCCAGCGGGCGGTGGCTGTCGTTGGAGAAGTGGTTGCGCGCCTGCGCGGCGTAGTAGCGCAGGAAGTCGACCGCCTCGCGCACCTCGGCGATGGCGTTGGCGAAGGTCTTGCCGGACTCGCGGACCAAGAGGCCCATCAGCTGCTGGATCTCGGCCTCCATCTGGTCGGCGGCGCGCTCCAGCACGGCGGCGCGTTCGGCCGGCAGGGTGGACTGCCAGATCTGCCCGCTGGACACCGCGCACAGCACGGCGCTGTGCACGTCCGCCACGCTGGCCTCGAACACCTGGCCGACCACGTCGCGGTGGTCGGCGGGGTTCCTCACCGGCTGCGCCTCGCCGGGCGCCGCGGCGTCGCAGCCGAGCAGCGGCTGGGCGCGGTACTCGTTGTTGACGCTGGCCAGCAGCGCCGAGGACAGCGAGCCGAGGCGGTGCTCGTTGGCCAGGTCGATGCCGCTGGAGTTGACCCGCGCCTCGCCGTACAGGGTGCGCGGCAGCGGGATGCGCGGATGCGGCAGGCCGAGGGTGCCTTCCTGGGCGGCCATCTGCTCGACCTGCACCACCGGATCCTCGACCAGGTCCTTCAGCGAGATGCTGTGGTCGGCGATGCGGTTGACGAACGAGGTGTTGGCGCCGTTCTCCAGCAGGCGGCGTACCAGGTAGGCCAGCAGCGTCTCGTGGCTGCCCACCGGCGCGTAGATGCGGCACGGGCGGTTCAGCTTGCCGTCGGCGACCTTGCCGACCACCTGCTCGTAGAGCGGCTCGCCCATGCCGTGCAGGCACTGGAACTCGTACTGGCCGGGGTAGTAGTTCTGCCCGGCGAGGTTGTAGATGGCCGCCAGCGAGTGGGCGTTGTGGGTGGCGAACTGCGGGTAGATCGCCTCCGGCACAGCCAGCAGCTTGCGCGCGCAGGCGATGTAGGACAGGTCGGTGTACGGCTTGCGGGTGTACACCGGGAAGCCCTCCAGGCCCTCGACCTGGGCGCGCTTGATCTCGCTGTCCCAGTAGGCGCCCTTGACCAGGCGGATCATCAGGCGGTGGCGGCTGCGCTTGGCCAGGTCGATGACGTAGTCGATCACGTAGGGGCAGCGCTTCTGGTAGGCCTGGATGACGAAGCCGATGCCGTTCCAGCCGGCCAGCGACGGCTCGAAGCACAGGCGCTCGAGCAGGTCCAGCGACAGCTCCAGGCGGTCGGCCTCCTCGGCGTCGATGTTGATGCCGATGTCGTACTGCCTGGCCAGTTGGGTCAGACCGAGCAGGGTCGGGTACAGCTCCTCCATCACCCGCTCGTACTGGGCGCGGCTGTAGCGCGGGTGCAGCGCGGACAGCTTGATGGAGATGCCCGGGCCCTCGTAGATGCCGCGGCCGTGGGAGGCCTTGCCGATGGCGTGGATGGCCTGCTCGTAGGACGCCAGGTAGCGCTTGGCGTCCTCCTCGGTCAGCGCCGCCTCGCCGAGCATGTCGTAGGAGTAGCGGAAGCCCTTGGCCTCCAGGCTGGCGGCGTTGGCCAGCGCCTCGGCGATGGTCTCGCCGGTGACGAACTGCTCGCCCATCAGGCGCATGGCCATGTCCACGCCCTTGCGGATCACCGGCTCGCCGCTCTTGCCGATGATGCGGTTCAGGGCGGCGGTCATGCCGCTCTCGGTATGGGTGGACACCAGCTTGCCGGTGATCAGCAGGCCCCAGCTCGCCGCGTTGACGAACATCGACGGGCTCTGGCCCAGGTGCTGGCTCCAGTTGCCGTTGCTGATCTTGTCGCGGATCAGCGCGTCGCGGGTGGCCTTGTCGGGGATGCGCAGCAGCGCCTCGGCCAGGCACATCAGCGCCACGCCCTCCTGCGAGGACAGCGAGAACTCCTGCAGAAGGCCCTGCACCAGGCCCTGACGACCGCCGGCGCTCTTCTGGTTGCGCAGCTTCTCGGCGAGGTTCAGCGCCAGCTTCTGGCTGGCCTCGGACAGCTCGCGGGGCATGCGCGCCTGCTCGAGGAGCATCGGCACCGCCTCGGTTTCCGGGCGGCGGTAGGCGGCGGTGATCGAGGCGCGCAGCACCGACTGCGGCAGGATGCTCTCGGCGAAGTCGAGGAACACCTGCAGGCCCTGTTCGGTCAGCGCCTCCAGCGGCTCCTCGCCGGCGGCCACCGCCAGGCCGTTGTGCTCGGCCGGGGTCATGCCGCTCTCGATCTGCTCGAGGTAGCTGAAGATCGCCTGCTTGATCAGCCAGTGCGGGGTACGGTCGATGCGCTGGGCGGCCTGCTTGAGGCGTTCGCGGGTGGCTTCGTCGAGTTTGACGCCGAGAGTGGTGGTGGCCATGGCTTGTCCTATATTTGGGTGAAGCGCTGCAAAGCACATGGAAGATTAAACACGAAAAAATGCAAGGTGCAACCCGGTGCAACCTGCAGGCCTTTCAAGGCGACGAGCGTAGTGGTCGGTGGGGTGTGGAGTGTTACTTTTCTGCACTGCGGTGGGGTGGGTCGGGATGAAAATGCTACAAAAAGGAGCAATTGAGGCTTTTCTTCCTCGAATCGGCAAAAAAGTAAAACCTTCTGCCGGAAATTGGTTGCACCTTTCACTGGGCTTTGCCTAGATTATCGCCATCGAGGGTGCAACCCGGTTATCCGGGGTGGCAGTCGAACGAGTTCCAGACCAATAACAACCGCATGGGATCCCCCTCATGAGCATGACCAACCCGACCCTGATCACCTTCGTGATCTACATCGCGGCGATGGTGCTGATCGGTTTCATCGCCTATCGCTCCACCAACAACCTTTCCGACTACATCCTCGGCGGGCGCAGCCTTGGCAGCTTCGTCACCGCGCTGTCCGCCGGCGCCTCCGACATGAGCGGCTGGCTGCTGATGGGCCTGCCCGGCGCGGTCTACCTGTCCGGCCTGTCGGAGAGCTGGATCGCCATCGGCCTGATCATCGGCGCCTACCTCAACTGGCTGTTCGTCGCCGGCCGCCTGCGCGTGCAGACCGAGCACAACGGCAACGCCCTGACCCTGCCGGACTACTTCACCAACCGCTTCGAGGACAACAGCCGCGTGCTGCGCATCTTCTCCGCGGTGGTGATCCTGGTGTTCTTCACCATCTACTGCGCCTCCGGCGTGGTCGCCGGTGCGCGCCTGTTCGAGAGCACCTTCGGCATCTCCTACGAGACCGCGCTGTGGGCCGGCGCCGCCGCCACCATCGCCTACACCTTCGTCGGCGGCTTCCTCGCGGTGAGCTGGACCGACACCGTGCAGGCCAGCCTGATGATCTTCGCGCTGATCCTCACCCCGATCATCGTGATGGTCGCCACCGGCGGCATCGATCCGACCTTCGCCGCCATCGAGCTGAAGGACGCCACCAGCTTCGACATGCTCAAGGGCGCCAGCTTCATCGGCGTGATCTCGCTGATGGCCTGGGGCCTGGGCTACTTCGGCCAGCCGCACATCCTCGCGCGCTTCATGGCTGCCGACTCGGTCAAGTCGATCCCCAACGCCCGTCGCATCTCCATGGCCTGGATGATCTTCTGTCTGGCCGGCGCGGTGGCCGTGGGCTTCTTCGGCATCGCCTACTTCTCCGCTCATCCGGAGCTGGGCGTGGCGGTCAACGAGAACCCCGAGCGCGTGTTCATCGAACTGGCGAAGATCCTGTTCAACCCGTGGGTCGCCGGCGTGCTGCTCTCCGCCATCCTCGCCGCGGTGATGTCGACCCTCAGCTGCCAGCTGCTGGTCTGCTCCAGTGCCCTGACCGAGGACTTCTACAAGGCCTTCTTCCGCAAGGGCGCCAGCCAGACCGAGCTGGTCTGGGTCGGCCGCGCCATGGTGCTGCTGGTCGCGGTGATCGCCATCGCCATCGCCTCCAACCCGGAGAGCAAGGTGCTCGGCCTGGTGTCCTACGCCTGGGCCGGCTTCGGCGCCGCCTTCGGTCCGGTGGTGATCTTCTCCCTGCTGTGGAAGGGCATGACCCGCAACGGCGCGCTGGCCGGCATGCTGCTCGGCGCGGTGACCGTGGTGCTGTGGAAGAACTTCTTCGGCTGGACCGGCCTGTACGAGATCATCCCGGGCTTCATCCTCTGCACCCTGGGCATCCTGATCTTCAGCCGCATCGGCAGCGCGCCGTCGGCCGCCATGCTCAAGCGCTTCGACGAGGCCGAGAAGGAATACCGCGACGCCCACATCTGATTAGCTAGCGGACCCGGTCGCTCCCCTCAGTGCGGCCGGAACCGTCAACCAGGCACGGACCCTGTCCGTGTTTTCAGCCCGCGTTATGGCAGACGCGGGCTTTTTTTATTCGCCGCCAGGCCCCTGCGCTATGCTGCGCGGCTCCTCTCCTCTGCACGGGCCGACCATGACCGACACCCCGAATAATCCGCTGCACGGCGTCACCCTCGAAGCCCTGCTCACCGAACTGGTGGCGCACTACGGCTGGGACGGTCTCGCCCAGCGCATCGACATCCGCTGCTTCAAGGCCAATCCCAGCATCAAGTCGAGCCTGACCTTCCTGCGCCGCACGCCCTGGGCGCGAGAGAAGGTCGAGACGCTCTACGTGCGCCTGCGCCGGCAGAAGGGCTGATCACTCGCCCAGCACCACGCCCTCGCGGCGTGGATCGGCGCCGCCGAACCAGCCGCGGGCATTGCGCTGGATGGCCTGCAGGCCGCTGGGCAGCTCGCCTTCGCTGACCTGGTGGCCCCTGGCGCGCAGGGCGTCGAGGGTGGCCGGGGGGAAACGCCCGGCCTCCAGCACGGTCGGGCCGTTGAAGTTGGTGAAGTTGGGCAGGTCGATGGCGCGCTGGGCGTCCAGCCGCCACTGGTAGAGGCCGAGCAGGGTCTTGGCATTGAAGTGGATGATCCCCGCGCCACCAGGTGCGCCCAGGCTGGCCAGCAGTCGGCCGCCTTTCGCGTCGAACACCAGGGTCGGGCTCATGCTCGAGCGCGGGCGCTTGCCCGGCTCGACCCGGTTGGCCACCGGCCGGCCTTCGCCGTCGCGCGGGGCCAGGGCGAAGTCGGTGAGCTGGTTGTTGAGCAGGAAGCCGCCGGGCAGGCCGCTGCCGCCGTCGCTGAGCAGGCGGGCGCCGAAGGCCTGTTCGATGCTGCTGGTCATCGCCAGCGCGTTGCCGCGGGCGTCGACGATGCTGATGTGGCTGGTGCCGTACTCCTCCTGATCCGCCTGCGGCGCCCAGGCCAGCGGCGCGCCGCCGGGCACGCCGTGGCTGGCGCTGGCCATGCTGCGCTCGCCGATCAGGCTGGCGCGCTGCTTGAGGTAGGCGGGGGCCAGCAGGCTGCGCCAGTCGCCGGCCGGCGGCTGCACGAAGGCGGGGTCGGCGAGGTACTGGGCGCGGTCGGCGAAGGCCAGCTTGGCCGCCTCGCTGTAGCGGTGCAGGAATTCGGCCGAGGGGCGGCCGTCTTCCAGCGGCGGAACAGGCTTCGGCAACTGTTCGAGCAGGCCGAGGATCTGCATCTGGGTGATCAGCCCGGAGGAGGGCGGCGGAAAGCCGCACACCCGGTACTGCGCCAGCCACAGCTGGCACAGCGCCTCGCGGCGCAGCGGCCGGTAGGCCTGCAGGTCGGCCAGTTGCAGGCGGCCGGGGTTGCCGGGATGCTGGCGCACCCGCCGGACGATGTCGCGGGCGACCGCCCCCTGGTAGAAGGCCGCGCTGCCGTCGCGGGCGATGTCGCGCAGCACCGCGGCCAGTGCCGGATTGCGCAGGACGTGACCGACCGGCAGCGGCGAGCCGTCGGCCCGGTAGTAGAAGGCAGCCGCGGCCGGATCGCGGCGCAGGTGCGCGTCGGCGGCGAGCAACTGGTGCAGGCGCGGGCTGACCGCGAAGCCCTGCTCGGCCAGCTCGATGGCCGGCGCGAACAGGGTTGCCCAGGGCAGGCGGCCATGGGCGCGGTGCGCCGTCTCGAGCATCCTCAGTACGCCGGGCACGCCCACCGCGCGGCCGCCGACCACCGCCTCCATGAAGGCCATCGGCCGGCCCTCGGCGGTGAGGAACAGCGCCTCGTCGGCGGCCTGCGGCGCGGTCTCGCGGCCGTCCCAGGCGTCCAGCCGCTGGCCGTCCCAGTGCAGCAGGAAGGCGCCGCCGCCCAGGCCACTGGACTGCGGCTCGACCAGGCCGAGCACCATCTGCACGGCGATCGCGGCGTCCAGCGCACTGCCGCCGGCGGCGAGGATCTGCCGGCCGGCCTCGGCAGCCAGCGGGTTGGCGGCGGCCACCGCCTGGCGCTGCAGCTGCCAGCCCGGCTTGGCCTGCCAGCCGCTGGCCGCCTCCGGCTGGGACGGGCGGGGCAAGGGTTCGGGGCTCGGCTGGTGGGTGCAGGCTGCGACGAGCAGGCCGAGGCTCAGGCCGAGCGCGCGGCGCAGCCCGGGACGGCTGGGGATCACGGAGGCTTCCTTATCGGTGGTTCTGCAGGGCGTGCAGGCGCGGTTCGACGCTGGCCTCTCGCTCCGGTGCGTGGCAGGCGGTGGCCTCGGCCAGCAGGTAGGGCTGCAGCAGCGGCAGCATGCCCTTGAGGGCCTGCACCGGCAGCGCCGAGGTGAAGCGGAAGCGCGCGGACTTCTCGCCGGCGACATAGGCGGTGAGGGTACCGAAGTGGCGCGGGCCGAGGAAGAACACGAAGGTGGCGGTGCGGTTGCGTGCCGTCGAACTGGTCACCCAGCCGCTGCGCGTCACCGTCTCGATGCGGTTGTCGCCGGTGCCGGTCTTGCCGCCGACCACCATCGGCTGGCCATCCTGCTGTTGCAGCACGCCCTTGAGCCGGCGAGCGGTGCCGTTCTCCACCACGTCGGCGAGTGCGCTGCGCAGGGCGGCGGCCACTTCCGGACGCATCACCCGTTCGCCGCTGGTCTGCTGGCGCTCCAGGCGGGTCTCGTAGGGCGTGGCGATGGCGAAGTCGAGGTTGTCGATGCGCACGGTCGGCAGGCGCATGCCGTCGTTCTGGATGATGCCCATCAGTTCGGCCAGCGCCGCCGGGCGGTCGCCCGAGCTGCCCAGCGCGCTGGCCAGCGACGGCACCATGTGGTCGAACGGGAAGCCGAGCCTGGCCCAGCGCTGGTGCAGGTCGGTGAATGCCTCGACCTCGATCATGGTGCGCATGCGGCTGTCGCGGGCGCTGCGGTGGCGGCTCTTGAACAGCCAGCCATAGACCTCCTGGCGCTCGTCGCGGCTGGCGGCGACCACCTCGTCGAACTTGGCCTGCGGGTTCTGCATGCGATAGCTGATCAGCCACAGCTCCAGCGGGTGCACCCGGGCGATGTAGCCCTGGTCCGGCAGGTTGAAGGCGTCCGGACCGTAGCGGTAGTACTGTTCCTCGAGCTTCTTCGGCGGCGGCATCTGCTTGCCGAGGTGGGTCTTCATCACCTGGCGGAACTCCTCCAGGCTGGCATCGGGATAGAGGTAGCGGTGGATCGCGGCCAGGCGCGACGGGTACAGGCTGAGGCCCTCGATCAGGGTGTCGAACATCTCCTGGGGCGCCTTGTCGCGATACTTGCGCCAGAAGCGCAGCAGGAACACCGTGCCCTCCTTGTCGGCGAAGCGGGTCAGGTATTCCTGGCGCGGCGGGTACTGGTCGTCGGTGAGCATCTGCACGCTGTTGGGCATCTGGTAAGTGCTGTAGCGCACCACGTCGCGCAGGATGCGCACGAACGGCAGGTTGAGCGACTCGCGCAGCGATTCGCGCACCGTGGCCATGCGGCCATTGTCCTCGCGGCGGAAGTTGCTGAACACGTGGGCGCCGCCGCCGGTGAAGAAGGTCTCGCCGGGGCTGGCCGAGTACTTGCGATCCAGCGCGGCGTCGAGCATCTGCGTCAGGCTGGCCTGCGGATTGGCCCGCAGCCAGTCCAGTGCCCAGCGGCTGAGGTTGTCGCGCTCGTTGGCTTCCTGGTACAGCCGGCGCAGCTCGGCTGGCGTCTTGCCGGAGTGCTTCTGGTGCAGTTCGGAGACCATCTCCAGGTAGGTGGCGAGCACCCGCAGCTTGGCGGTGGAGCCCAGCTCCAGCTTGCTGCCCTCGTTGATGTCGAACGGCTGGCCGGTGGTGTCGGTCTGCACGCGCACGCGGTTGCCGTTGGCGCCGCGCTCGAACAGGGTGAAGCTGTAGCGCACGTCGGCGGTCAGTTCGGGGCTGAGCAGGCGCTCGCCGAACAGTCCGACCTGCTCGGCGACGGCCGGGTCGGCGAGTTTCTCGAGGTAGTCGCTGACCGCCTGCTGCAGCGGCTGATTCAGCGTGGCGTCGACCGACAGGTCGAGGCGGTCGAGGTCGTACAGCGGCAGACCGAGGCTGCGCACCAGGCGGGTGCGGATGGCGTTGATGCCCTTGTCGGAGGCCACCGGCGGCAGCGCCGGGTCGGTGGCCGGATTGCGGAAGCTCAGCTGCTGGCCCAGCGCGGCATCGCGCAGCGCCGGGGTGATCACCCCGGCGCCGGCCAGCACGCGCAGATGGCTGTCGGTCAGCTCGGCCAGTTCGGCGCGGCCGTCGGTGAGGTACCAGGACGGCCGGCGCTGGGCGATCATCAGGGCCAGCACCTGGCGCAGGGCCAGGCCCTGTTCGGCGAGGGTGACGTCCTCGCCGCCGGCCAGCGCGCGGTTGGCCTGGGCGAAGTCGGCGCCGAACCATACCCACAGCCCGTCGCCCAGCCCGTGCACCTCGCCGTAGCCGGCGGCGGCCGACAGCGGCACGCTGTTGATGTAGTCGTGGACGATCTGCCGGCGCAGCGGCAGGGTCGAGCTGCCGTCGCGGTAGGCGCGGATGCTCGCCGAGAGCATCTGGCGCAGTTTCTCCGGTGCATTGGGCGTGCGCCCCTCCGGCGAGTGGCGGAATTTCTCGATCTGCGTGGCCAGGGTGCTGCCGCCGGCGCTGTCGGTGTCGGCGTGCAGCCGGCTGGCCAGCTGGGTCCAGGCCGCCATGGCGAAGCGCGGCCAGTCCACCGCCGGGTTCTGCTGTGGCTGGTCGGTATCGAGCAGGTGGCGGTTCTCGATGAACAGCAGGCTGGCCACCGCCAGCGGCGGGATGTCGCGGAAGCGGTCATAGTGGCGCTGCGGGTGGCGGAAGCCGAACATCGGCTGGCCGCGGCAGTCGGTGATGTCCAGCCCGGCGTGGGTCTTCTCGCGGTAGGGCGGGTACAGGCCGCGGTCGGTGTAGTCCAGCAGCGCCGGCGAGAAGCGTGCCTGGCGCTCCACCACGAAGCCCTGGGCGCTCAGGCGGCGGATGAACTCGGGCAGGCCGACGTAGCCCAGGCGCTGGTCGAAGGGGCCTTGCGAGGGAAAGCGGATGGCGTCGCTGGGGCCGGGCTCGACCTGATACTTGAGTCGCGCCGACCAGTCGCCGAGCAGGCGCGCCTGCCATTCGGATGTGCGCGCCTCGCGCGCCGCCAGCCAGCCGATACCCACAGCCGCGGCCAGCAGCAGCACGGAAAAGCCTGCGCGTACGCGCCAGATGCGGCGTCTGCTCGCCGCCGGGGCCCGGTAACGCTGAGGCGACGCCACCGCGTCTGCAACTTCAGCAACTGCGGATGAGGACTGCTCGGGGGCACCCATGGCGGTACTGTCCGTGAAGAGGTTATATCGCGTACGAGCAAAAGCTTAGTCGCATTCGCCACCATGCGCCTGCGAGGTGCGGCACAGCACGCTATGATGCCGGCCTTCGGGCATCCCGGGCTGCCTCGCCGGGCCGGGAGCCTATCGACCGAGAGGAGGGCAGGGATGGCAGGCAGGTGGGACTGGCTGGGGGTGATTCGCGGGCGCTTCCTAGTCCTGGCGCTGACCTGCGTGGCCCTCGGCATTGCCGTGGCGCTGCAGTCGCGCATGCTGGATGGCGCCTTCGTGGTCGACGCCCTGCTGGTGCTGCTCGGCGCCCTGGCCGCCCATGCCGCGGTCAACGCGCTCAACGAGTACGGCGACTACCGCAGCGGCCTCGACCTGCGCACTGAGCGCACCCCGTTCAGCGGTGGCAGCGGCACCCTGGTTGCCGCTCCGCAGCATCTGGGCCGGGCGCTGGGCCTCGGCCTCGGCGGCGTGGCGCTGAGCGCCGCCATCGGCCTGTACTTCCTGCTGCGCCAGCCGGCGCTGCTCTGGCAGCTGGCGCCGCTCGGCGCGGTGGGCCTGGCGCTGGTGCTCGCCTACACCCCCTGGCTGACCCGCCGGCCCTGGCTGTGCCTGCTGGCGCCGGGCCTGGGCTTCGGCCCGCTGATGGTGCTCGGCACCCAGAGCGTCCTCGCCGGACAGCTCGGCGCGAGCGCCGCGCTGCTCGCGCTGGTGCCGTTCTGCCTGTGCAACAACCTGCTGCTGCTCAACCAGTTCCCCGACATCGACGCCGACCGCAGCGTCGGCCGCCTGACCCTGCCGATGCTGCTCGGCCGCCAGCGCGCGGTGACGGTGCTCGGCGCGCAGTGGCTGCTGGCCTTCGCCGGCCTGCTGGGTTGCGTGCTGGCCGGCTGGGTGCCGGCCGGCGCCGCCCTCGGTCTGCTCGGCGCCCTGCCGGCGCTGCGCGCCTGGCGCCTGTTGCGCCGCGATGGCGAGTCCCCGGACAGCCTGCTGCCGGCGATGGGGCAGAACGTGGCGGTCAGCGTGGCGACGCCGCTGCTGATGGCGGTGGGGATGCTGGCCTTCTGATCCGCCTCAGCCCCGCGCCGCACTCACCCCCTCGAGGGTGGCGAACGAGGTGTCCTTGGCGGTGAGGAGGAAGTCGCGCATGAACGGCGCATCCAGCATGTCGGCGCGGATGCCGGCGTAGAGGGTGGCGTACAGGCCCTTTTCGCCGAGCTTCTTCGCCGTCACGTAGCCGCGCGAGCTGTACTCGTGCAGCGCCCAGTTGGGCAGGCAGCACACGCCGCGGCCGCTGGCCACCAGCTGCAGCATCATCACCGTCAGCTCGGCGGTGCGCAGTCCGGCCGGCTCGACGTCGGCGGGGTCGAGGAAGCGGGTGAAGATGTCCAGGCGGTCGCGCTCCACCGGGTAGTGGATCAGCGTCTCGCCGGCCAGGTCCTCCGCGGTGACATACGGCTTGCCCGCCAGCGGGTGCTGGTTGGCCACCGCCAGCTGCGCCTCGTAGGTGAACAGCGGCACGTAGGTGATGCCGGCCAGCTCCACCGGGTCGGAGGTCACCACCAGGTCGAGGTCGCCGCGCGCCAGCGCCGGCAGCGGGGCGAAGGAGAAGCCCGAAGCGAGGTCGAGCTCCACCTCCGGCCAGGCGTCGCGGAACTGGTCGATGGTCGGCATCAGCCACTGGAAGCAGCTGTGGCACTCGATGGCCATGTGCAGCCTTCCGGCGGTGCCGCCGGCGAGACGCGCCAGGTCGCGCTCGGCGCTGCGCAGCTGCGGCAGCACCGCGTCGGCCAGTTGCAGCAGGCGCAGGCCGGCGCTGGTGAAGCGCACCGGCTTGGTCTTGCGCACGAACAGCGGCAGGCCAAGGCGCTCCTCCAGCTCCTTGAACTGGTGGGAGAGGGCGGACTGGGTCAGGTGCAGGCGCTCGGCGGCCTCCACCAGGCTGTCGGATTCGCGCAGGGCGTGCAGGGTCTTCAGGTGGCGCAGTTCGATCATGGCGGCCTCGGCGGGGTGGGAGGTGCGCACGGCGCACCCTACAGAGTGGCGGCGTTGGGCGTAGGGTGCGCCATGCGCACCAGTCTGACCTGTTGGTGTCGTGAGTAAAATTGTAGATCATCACGAATATATTGAGTTTGTCTCATGTGGTGGCGACTGTCGACAATGACCGCCATCACCAACACGGAGACAGACAAATGGCATTGGCGCACACCCTCGGCTTCCCGCGTATCGGCCGCGACCGCGAGCTGAAGAAGGCCCTCGAGGCCTACTGGAAGGGCGAGCTGGACGAGGCCGGGCTGCGCGCGGTGGGCCGCCAGCTGCGCGCCGCGCACTGGCAGCTGCAGCAGGAGGCCGGCATCGAGCTGCTGCCGGTCGGCGACTTCGCCTGGTACGACCAGGTGCTCAACCACTCCTTGATGTTCGGCGTGGTGCCCGAGCGCTTCCGTGGCGCCGACGGCCGCGTCACCCTCGACACCCTGTTCGCCATGGCCCGCGGCGCCAGCGGCGGCTGCTGCGGCGGTGGCGGTGCGCAGGCGCTGGAGATGACCAAGTGGTTCGACACCAACTACCACTACCTGGTCCCCGAGTTCAGCCGCGACCAGCAGTTCCGCCTGAGCTGGGAGCAGCTGTTCGAGGAGGTCGCCGAGGCCCGTGAACTGGGCCATGCGGTCAAGCCGGTGCTGATCGGCCCGCTGACCTACCTGTGGCTGGGCAAGGTGCGCGGCGACGAGTTCGACAAGCTGGAACTGCTCGAGCGCCTGCTGCCGGTGTACGGCGAGGTGCTCGGCCGCCTGGCCGGCCTCGGTGTGGAGTGGGTGCAGATCGACGAGCCGATCCTCGGCCTCGACCTGCCGCAGGACTGGAAGAGCGCCTTCGAGCGCGCCTACAACCTGCTGCAGGCGCCGACTCCGCAGAAGCTGCTGACCACCTACTTCGCCGGCCTGGAGGACAACCTCGGCCTGGCCGCCAACCTGCCGGTGGCCGGCCTGCACCTCGACCTGGTGCGCGCGCCCGAGCAGTTCCCGGCGATCCTCGACCGCCTGCCGGCCTACAAGGTGCTGTCGCTCGGCGTGGTCAACGGCCGCAACGTCTGGCGCTGCGACCTGGAGCAAGCTCTTGAGGTGCTGCGCGAGGCGCAGGCGCGGGTGGGCGAGCGCCTGTGGGTGGCGCCGTCCTGCTCGCTGCTGCACAGCCCGGTGGATCTGAACCGCGAGGACCGCCTGGACGCCGAGCTGAAAGGCTGGCTGGCCTTCGCCGTACAGAAGTGCGAGGAGGTGGCGCTGCTGGCCCGCGCCCTCAATCATCCCGAGGATGCCCTGGTGCAGGCCGCGCTGGGCGACAGCCGCGCGGTGCAGCAGGCGCGTGCCCAGTCGCCACGCATCCACAATCCGGCGGTGCAGGCCCGTCTGGCGCAGGTGGTGCCGGCCGACAGCCGCCGCGCCAGCCCGTTCGCCGAACGCATCGTGCGGCAGCGTGCGCGCCTCGATCTGCCGGCGTTCCCGACCACCACCATCGGCTCCTTCCCGCAGACCGCGGCGATCCGTCTGGCACGGCAGTCGTACAAGCTGGGCAAGCTCGGCGAGGCCGACTACACCGAGGCCATGCAGGCCGAGATCCGCCATGCGGTGAGCGTGCAGGAGAAGCTGGGGCTGGACGTGCTGGTGCACGGCGAGGCCGAGCGCAACGACATGGTCGAGTACTTCGCCGAGCAGCTCGACGGCTACGCCTTCACCCGCTTCGGCTGGGTGCAGAGCTACGGCTCGCGCTGCGTCAAGCCGGCGATCATCTATGGCGACCTGAGCCGGCCGCGGCCGATGACCGTGGAGTGGATCCGCTACGCGCAGAGCCTGACCGCCAAGCCGATGAAGGGCATGCTGACCGGCCCGGTGACCATGCTGATGTGGTCGTTCCCGCGCGAGGACGTCAGCCGCGAGGTGCAGGCGCGCCAGCTGGCGCTGGCGATCCGCGACGAGGTGCAGGATCTGGAGGCGGCCGGCATCCGGATCATCCAGATCGACGAGGCAGCGTTCCGCGAGGGCCTGCCGCTGCGCCGCGGCGCCTGGCAGCACTACCTGGACTGGGCGGTGGAGGCCTTCCGCCTGTGCGCCAGCGGGGTGGATGACGCCACGCAGATCCACACCCACATGTGCTACAGCGAGTTCAACGACGTGATCGAGGCCATCGCGGCGATGGACGCCGACGTCATCACCATCGAGACCTCGCGCTCGCAGATGGAGCTGCTGGAGGCCTTCGAGGCGTTCGAGTATCCCAACGAGATCGGCCCGGGCGTCTACGACATCCACTCGCCGCGAGTGCCGACGGTGGCGGAGATGGTCGCGCTGCTGGAGAAGGCGGCGGAGCGCATCCCCGCCGAGCGGCTGTGGGTCAACCCCGACTGCGGCCTGAAGACCCGCGGCTGGGGGGAAACCTTTGCAGCGCTGGAGCACATGGTCAGTGCGGCGCGCCAGCTGCGCGGCAAGGCGCAGGCGGCGGCGTAGAGCACAGCTCGATCGTTCCCAGGCTCCGGCGTGGGAACGACATGCCGGGCGCTCCTGCGCCCCGGTCGATCACGACAGTCCCACGCGCCGGCTGAAGGTGGACAACGCTGCGCGGTTGTCCAGCCTGCGCCTGGCCCCGATTCGTAGGGTAGAAGACTCGCGCAGCGATCTTCTACCAGTCTCCAGCGCTGGGCTCAGGACAGCACCGGCCCGGCCTGCTCGCGTTCGCGGATGCCCTGTTCGATGGTGGCGGCGACCCGCTGCAGCGCCGGCAGGTAGCGCTGGGCGGCCTGCTCGATGGTCATCGCCTTGAGCACGTAGACCAGGTTGAGGCAGCCGTAGACCCGCTGTTCGCCGCAGATCGGCACGGCGATGGAGGCGATGCGCTCCTCGGTGTTCCAGCTGCCGTAGTTCTCGCCGTAGCCGCGGTGGCGGGTGCGGCGCAGCAGGTTGTCCAGCGCCACCGGGTTGCGCGCCAGGCGGCTCTCCTCGTCGTCGCGCCTGGCCAGCAGTTCGACGATGCGCTCGCGCTCGGCCTCCGGGCAGAACGCCAGGTAGGCCAGGCCGGTGGCGGTGATCAGCATCGGCAGGCGGCGGCCGACCATCGAGCGGTGGAACGACAGGCGGCTGAAACGGTGGGTGGTCTCGCGCACCACCATGGCGTCGACGTCCAGGGTGCACAGGTCGGTCGGCCAGTGCACCTCCTGCAGCAGCTCGGCCAAGAGCGGCGCGCCCAGCTCGGAAATCCACTGCTCGTCGCGGAAGCCCTCGCTCAGTTCGCGCACCTTGAGGTTGAGGCGGAAGCTGTCGTCCGACTCGCTGCGCCGCACGTAGCCTTCGTCCTGCAGGGTCTCCAGCAGGCGGCGCACGGTGGTGCGGTGCAGGCCGGTCAGCTCGGCCAGCCTGGCCGGGCTGGCGCCGCCGTCCACCCGGTTGAGGGCATTGAGGATCTGCAGGCCGCGGGTCAGGCCGCGGACGGTCTTGTATTCGGTTTCGCGCGTGCTGCTCATCTTGCGGTTACCAGGAGGCCGGTCCGGTTTGCCGATATTCAACCACGCCGGCCGCGTGCCGGCCCAGCGTCCGGGCGCGCCGCGCCGGCGGATTTCCCCAGCCGGAAAAGGGGCTTTGCGCCGCCGGCAGGTGCCGCGCCCGGGGCTGCAGGCCGCGAAGATCCCCGCCTTTCGATGAAAAATCCTTTCAAAACAATCACGTGCACATAGTGCACGCAAGGACAGATAGTTTTTTTCCTTCCCGGGGCACGCCCCTAGAATGGCCACCGTAGGTTCTGAACAAAAAACAACCAGGTGAGCTGCCTGCCAGCCGGCGAGTGGCAGCGGCGCTGCCCGGCGGGCAACCGCGGCCAGCCACGGCAACCCACCTGACTCGTTGCGCTTTGGTCTGCGGAGACGCCCTGGTCTCCCGCGATCACGGAGGTTTCATGACTGTAAAACTCAAATGCCTGTCGCACACCCCCCTGCGCGGTCTCAACGACCCGGGTGCAGAGGTGGTCGCCGAAGTCGATGCCGCACTGGCCAAGGCGCGCGCCGAGGTCGAGGCCTTCGATCCCGAGCTGATCGTGATCTTCGCCCCCGATCACTACAACGGCCTGTTCTACGATCTGATGCCTCCGTTCGTGATCGCCACCGCCGCCGAGTCGGTGGGCGACTACCTGACCCAGCCCGGCCCGCTGTCGGTGGACCGCGAGCTGGCCCTCGAGCTGACCCGCCACGTGCTCGACAGCGACGTCGACATCGCCCTGTCGCACCGCCTGCAGGTGGACCACGGCTGCACCCAGACCCTCGAAGAGCTGACCGGCAGCATCGACCGCTACCCGGTGATCCCGATCATCGTCAACTCGGTGGCGCCGCCGTTCGCCCCCTACCGCCGCATCCGCAAGCTCGGCGAGGCGGTCGGCCGCTTCATCGCCAGGCTGGACAAGCGCGTGCTGATCCTCGGCACCGGCGGCCTGTCCCACGAGCCGCCGGTCCCGCTGCTGGCCGACGCTCCCGAGGCCATCGCCGAATTCCTCATCGCCGGGCGCAACCCGACTCCGGAGGCGCGCGCCGCCCGTCAGGAGCGCACCATCGCCGCCGGCAAGATCTACGGCACCGAACTGTCGGCGCAGACCCCGCTGAACGCCGAGTGGGACCTGGGCTTCGTCGACCTGCTGCTCAGCGGCCGCCTCGAGGCGATCGACGAGTTCAAGATCGAGGAGATCTCCAAGGCCGCCGGCCGCTCGGCCCACGAGGTGCGCACCTGGGTCGCCGCCTTCTGCGCCCTGGCCGCCACCGGTGCCTACACCGCCCGCCTGGACTACTACCGGGCGATCAACGAATGGATTGCCGGTTATGGCGTGGTGAGCGCCGAGCAGGCCTGACCCCGCCGGGTCAACGCCATCCACAACAAGAGTGCGTCAGCCGCTGCGTGTGTCGCGGCGCGAAAGAGGTCAGAGACATGAGCCACATCGAAACCCAGATCCCCAGCGAAGCCGAAATCGTCGCCCGCGCCGAAGCGCTGATCCCGCGCCTGCGCGAGCGTGCCGAGGCCTGCGAGAAGGCGCGCATGGTGCCCAAGGAAACCATTGCCGATTTCCAGGAAGCCGGCTTCTTCAAGATCCTGCAGCCCAAGCGCTGGGGCGGCTACGAGATGAGCCCCAACGTGCTGAACAGGGTGCTGATGGAACTGGCCCGCGGCTGCCCGTCCAGCGCCTGGAACGTGATGGTGCTCGGCGTGCATCCCTTCGAGGTGGGCCTGCTCGACCCGCGCTGCGGCGACGAGCTGTGGGGTGACGACAACACCCGCCTGGTGTCCTCCTCCTACGCGCCGTTCGGCACCGTCAAGCGCGCCGAGGGTGGCTACGTGCTCAACGGCGAGTGGCTGACCTCCAGCGGCTGCGACCACGCCGCCGGCGGTGCCTTCCTCGGCGGCCGGGTGGCCAACGACCAGGGCGAAATGGAGTTCCGCTCGTTCTGGGTGCAGCGCAGCGACTTCGAGATCGTCGACGACTGGCACGTGGTCGGCCTGGCCGGCACCGGCAGCAAGAAGCTGATCATCAAGGAAGTCTTCGTTCCCGAGTACCGCAGCCACGTGATCGCGGCCTACGACCAGGAGTCGCACGGTCACGTCGACAACCTGTTCAAGATGCCGTTCTTCTTCGTGTTCTACGCCGCGGTGTCCTCGGTGATCATCGGCATGGCGCGCGGCATGGTCGACCTGTACATCGAACACATGATGCCGCGGCAGAACCTCAACCAGGCGGTCGGCGCCGCGGTCAACGACCCGTTCATCAAGAACCGCCTGGGCGAGGCCTACGCCAAGATCGTCGCCTGCCAGGCGCGCGTGCTGCAGAACACCGACGAGGCCTGGCAGTATGCCTCGCGCGGCGAGCTGGTGCCGCTGGACGTGCGCGTGCGCCACTTCGCCACCAATCAGTTCACCGGTGGCGAGTGCTTCGATGCGGCCCACATGATCTTCAAGAAGACCGCCACCCGTGGCGTGTGGCTGAGCAGCCCGATGCAGCGCCAGATGCGCGACATCCTGGTCGGCGCCAACCACATCACCCAGAACCAGGACAACATCGGCGACCTGCTCGGCGGCCAGCTGCTCGGCAACCCGATGCCGGCGGCCAACCCGTTCGGCGTCAAGGTCTGATTTGTCAAAGAAGGGCGGGGCAGCGACCCCGCCCACTTCTGCCTGCTGCGTGAGAAACCGATCATGAGCCAACAGATCAACCAACTGCTCGACTGGGTGCCCAACGCCGAGCTGGCCGGCCTGCCGGTGGTCAGCCCCGACGACCATCGCGTCGGCATGCGCAACCTGGCCGCCGCGGTGACCATCATCACCGCCCGCGACGGCGACACCCAGCTGGGCCTGACCGCCACCGCGGTGTGTTCGGTGACCGCCGAACCGCCGCGCCTGGTGGTGTTCGTCAACAAGAAGGTCGCCGCCAGCGAGGCCATCCTCAACAGCGGCGCGCTGTGCGTGAACGTGCTGTCCGCCGAGCAGGAGCACGAGGCCAGGGTGTTCGCCGGCATGGTCGAGGGCGTCCACGGCGAGGCGCGCTTCGAGCACGGCCAGTGGCGCGACCTGGCCAGCGGCGTGCCGGTGCTCGACGGCGCCCTGGCCAACTTCGATTGCCGGGTGGTCAAGGTGTTCGACGAGAGCACCCACCACGCCTTCCTCTGCGAGGTCCTGGCCACCCGAGGCCAGCAGGGCGGCGAGCCGCTCCTGTACCTGAACGGCGCCTTCCGCCGTCTCGCCCCCCAAGCCTGAATTCGAGGAGTCAGTTGATGACCAGCACCACCCTGAGCGAAGCCTCCACCAGCAAGTTCGTGCGTATCCAGGACGGCGAGCTCGACCTCAACATCCACTACAACGACTGCGGCGCAGGTGCCGAAACCGTGGTCATGCTGCACGGCTCCGGTCCCGGCGCCAGCGGCTGGGCCAACTTCAACCGCAACATCGAGCCGCTGGTGAGCGCCGGCTACCGGGTGATCCTCATGGACTGCCCGGGCTGGAGCAAGAGCGACTCGATCGTCTGCACCGGTTCGCGCTCCGACCTCAACGCCCGCGTGCTCAAGGGCCTGGTCGATGCGCTGGATCTGGACCGCGTGCACATCCTCGGCAACTCGATGGGCGGTCACAGCGCCGTGGCCTTCGCCCTGGCCAACCCGCAGCGCGTCGGCAAGCTGGTGCTGATGGGTGGTGGTACCGGCGGCATGAGCCCGTTCGTGCCGATGCCGACCGAAGGCATCAAGCTGCTGCAGGGCCTGTACCGCGAGCCGACCATCGACAACCTGAAGAAGATGATGAACATCTTCGTCTACGACCCCAGCGACCTCACCGAGGAGCTGTTCCAGGCGCGCCTGGACAACATGCTGGCGCGTCGCGACCACCTGGAAAACTTCGTCAAGAGCCTCGACGCCAACCCGAAGCAGTTCCCCGACTTCAGTCCGCGCCTGGCCGAGATCAAGGCGCCGACCCTGGTCATCTGGGGTCGCAATGACCGCTTCGTGCCGATGGACACCGGCCTGCGCCTGATCGCCGGCATCCCCAACTCGCAGCTGCACGTGTTCAACGGCTGCGGCCACTGGGCGCAGTGGGAGCACGCCGACAAGTTCAACCGCATGGTGCTGGACTTCCTGACCCACTGATCCGCTTCTCGCCGGCGCCTCGCCGCCGGCCACGGTTATCGGTCTACCCGGCCTCTGGCTGAAGCCGGGTTTCCTGCCTGTACCACCCGTCCGCCGGCACACCGGAGCGCGGGCCGGTACAGGCTTTTTATTGTGAAAAATCCTTTTAAAACAACGATGTGCACATAGTGCACGTTCGGGCGGTTTTTCATTGTCGGGGTTTTTCGGCCGTTCCTATACTCGGCGCGACAACAAAGGCCCCACGGCTGCTGCGGACAACCTGAGCAGGTCTGACCGCGGCTTTCCTGTCGGCCACCGACAGCTTCCGGCCTCGATTCGCCATGCGAGTCGCCGGCGGCCCCCCGAATTGCGCGCACCCGAGGTTAAGTCATGAGCGTGACCCAACAGACCCTGGAACAACTGGCCGCCGCCCTGCGCGGCGCCGAGGCGAGCGGGGAGGCCGTCGAGCCGCTGTGCGCTCTGATCGGCGAGGACAACGGCGCGGCGGCCTACGCCATCCAGCGCCTCAACGTCGCCCACGGCGTCGCCGCCGGGCGCCGCGTGGTCGGCCGCAAGATCGGCCTGACCAATCCCAAGGTGCAGGCCCAGCTCGGCGTCGACCAGCCGGACTTCGGCACCCTGTTCGCCGACATGGGCTACGGCGACAACGAGGTGGTGCCGTTCGGCCGCGTGCTGCAGCCGAAGATCGAGGCCGAGATCGCCCTGATCCTCGCCAAGGATCTGCCGCGCGCCGACACCACCTTCGCCGAGCTGCTCGACGCCACCGGCTGGGTGCTGCCGGCGCTGGAGATCGTCGGTTCCCGCGTGCAGGGCTGGAACATCCGCTTCGTCGACACCGTGGCCGACAACGCCTCCAGCGGCTGCTACGTGCTCGGCGGCCCGGCGCGGCGCATCGCTGATGTCGACCTGCGCCAGGCAGCCATGTCCATGACCCGCAACGGTGAGATCGTTTCCAGCGGCAGCGGCGCCGAATGCCTCGGCCATCCGCTGAACGCCGCGGTATGGCTGGCGCGCACCATGGCCCGCCTGGGTGAGCCGCTCAAGGCCGGCGACCTGATCCTCACCGGCGCCCTCGGCCCGATGGTCGGCGTGGCCGCCGGCGACCGCTTCGAGGCGGTGATCGACGGCATCGGCCAGGTCGGCGTCAGCTTCAGCGCCGAGTGATTTCCTCGCCCGATCCGGGTGCAGCAGTGAGACCAGACATGAAAAAACTCAAAGTCGCCATCGTCGGCTCCGGCAACATCGGCACCGACCTGATGATCAAGATCCTCCGCAACGCCAAGCACCTGGAAATGGGCGCCATGGTCGGCATCGACCCGGCCTCCGACGGCCTGGCGCGCGCCGCGCGGATGGGCGTGGCCACCACCCACGAGGGTGTCGAGGGCCTGACCCGCATGGACGTGTTCAAGGACATCGACTTCGTCTTCGACGCCACCTCGGCCGGCGCTCACGTCAAGAACGACGCCTTCCTGCGCTCGCTCAAGCCGAGCATCCGCCTGATCGACCTGACCCCGGCGGCCATCGGCCCGTACTGCGTGCCGGTAGTCAACCTGGAAGAAAACCTCGCCGCGACCA
Organism: Pseudomonas sp. A-1; assembly: GCF_004801855.1. Lineage (GTDB taxonomy): Bacteria > Pseudomonadota > Gammaproteobacteria > Pseudomonadales > Pseudomonadaceae > Geopseudomonas. The sequence goes on from NZ_SSTC01000013.1 coordinate 58,289, forward strand.
ACGTCAATATGGTCACCTGCGGCGGCCAAGCCACCATCCCGATGGTCGCCGCGGTCTCGCGCGTGGCCAAGGTGCACTACGCCGAGATCGTCGCTTCCATTGCTTCGAAATCCGCAGGCCCCGGCACCCGCGCCAACATCGACGAGTTCACCGAAACCACTTCGAAAGCCATCGAAGTGATCGGCGGCGCCGCCAAGGGCAAGGCGATCATCGTCATGAACCCGGCCGAGCCGCCGCTGATCATGCGCGACACCGTGTTCGTGCTGTCCGAAGCGGTCGACCAGGCCAAGGTCGAGGCCTCGGTCGAGGAAATGGCCCAGGCCGTGCAGGCCTACGTGCCGGGCTACCGCCTCAAGCAGAAGGTGCAGTTCGACGTCATCCCCGCGGACAAGCCGCTGACCATCCCGGGCCACGGCACCTTCTCCGGTCTGAAGACTTCCGTGTTCCTCGAAGTTGAAGGCGCCGCCCACTACCTGCCGGCCTACGCCGGCAACCTCGACATCATGACCTCCGCCGCGCTGGCTACCGCCGAGCGCATGGCTCTTTCCATGATCAACGGCTGAGGAGACGCGCCATGACCTTCGACCCGAGCAAGAAGCTGTACATCTCCGACGTCACCCTGCGCGACGGCAGCCACGCGGTGCGCCACCAGTACTCGATCCAGAACGTGCAGGACATCGCCCGCGCCCTGGACGAGGCGAAAGTCGATTCCATCGAGGTGACCCACGGCGACGGCCTGCAGGGCTCCAGCTTCAACTACGGCTTCGGCGCCCACACCGACCTGGAGTGGATCGAGGCCGCCGCCGAGGTGATCCAGCACGCCAGGATCACCGTGCTGCTGCTGCCCGGCATCGGCACGGTCCACGACCTCAAGGCCGCTTTTGAGGCCGGCGCCCGCAGCGTGCGCGTGGCCACCCACTGCACCGAGGCCGATGTGTCGAAGCAGCACATCGAATACGCCCGCAGCCTGGGCATGGACACCGTCGGCTTCCTGATGATGAGCCACATGATCCCCGCCGAGCAGCTCGCCGCCCAGGGCAAGCTGATGGAGAGCTACGGTGCGCAGTGCATCTACATGGCCGACTCCGGCGGCGCGATGAACATGAACGACATCCGCGAGCGCATGCGCGCCTTCAAGGCCGTGCTGAACCCCGAGACCCAGACCGGCATGCACGCCCACCACAACCTGTCGCTCGGCGTGGCCAACTCCATCGCCGCGGTGGAGGAGGGCTGCGACCGCATCGACGCCAGCCTCGCCGGCATGGGCGCCGGCGCCGGCAACGCGCCGCTGGAGGTGTTCATCGCCGCCGCCGAGCGCCTGGGCTGGAACCACGGCACCGACCTGTACCGCCTGATGGACGCCGCCGACGACCTGGTGCGTCCGCTGCAGGACCGTCCGGTGCGCGTCGACCGCGAGACCCTCGGTCTCGGCTACGCCGGCGTCTACTCGAGCTTCCTGCGCCACGCCGAGGTCGCCGCGGCCAAGTACGGCCTGAAGACCCTCGACATCCTCGTCGAACTGGGCCGCCGGCGCATGGTCGGCGGCCAGGAAGACATGATCGTCGACGTGGCCCTCGACCTGCTGGCGGCGGGCAAGGGCCACTGAGCCGCTCCCTGACCAATGGCCAGTTTCCTCCGGGCAACTGGCCGTTTCGTGTACTCCAATAAGAAAACAAACAGGTAGACCGATATGAAAACCTGCACTGCGCAAGCCATTCCCCACACCGCTGCCGAGACGTCACACGACAGCCGCCGCACCTGGCTGACCATCGCCCTGTGCTTCACCGTGGCCGTGCTGGAAGGCATCGACTTCCAGGCCCCGGGCATCGCCGCCAAGGGCATGGCCGCTGCCTTCGGCCTGGACAAGCTGCAGATGGGCTGGGTGTTCAGCGCCGGCATCCTCGGCCTGCTGCCCGGTGCACTGGTCGGCGGCTGGCTGGCCGACCGCATCGGCCGCAAGGGCGTGCTGATCGCCTCGGTGGCGCTGTTCGGCATCTTCTCCATCGCCACGGCGCATGCCTGGGAGCTGTACAGCCTGATGCTGGCGCGCCTGCTCACCGGTGTCGGCCTGGGCGCCGCGCTGCCCAACCTGATCGCCCTGTGCTCGGAGGGTGCAGGTCCGCGCCTGCGCGGCACCGCGGTGAGCCTGATGTACTGCGGCGTGCCGATCGGTGCGGCGCTGGCGGCGATGATCGGCATCGTCGGCTACTTCGACGACTGGACCGTGCCGTTCTACGTCGGCGGCGTGCTGCCGCTGCTGGTGCTGCCGCTGCTGCTGCTGTGGCTGCCGGAGTCGGCCGCCTTCAAGGCTCGCCAGGCTGCAGTGTCCAGTGAGCCGCGGGTGCCGGTGATGGACGGGCTGTTCCGCAACGGCGCGATGCTGCCGACCGCGCTGCTGTGGGTCGCCTACTTCTTCACCCTGATGGTGGTGTACATGCTGATCAGCTGGCTGCCGAGCCTGCTGGTCGGCCAGGGCTTCAGCGGCGTGCAGGCCAGCTGGGTGGTGTTCACCCTGCAGATCGGCGCCGCCGTCGGCACCCTGATGCTCGGCGTGCTGATGAACACCCTGCGTCCGCTGGCGATCGCCGCGCTGATCTATGGTGGCCTGCTCGCCGCGCTGGCGGCCCTCGGCATCGTCGAGAGCTTCGTCGGCATGCTGTTCGCCGGTTTCGCCGCGGGCGTGTTCGCCACCGGCGGCCAGGGCGTGCTGTATGCGCTGGCGCCGCTGTTCTACCGCACCGAGGTGCGCGCCACCGGCGTCGGCACCGCGGTGGCGGTCGGTCGCCTGGGCGCCATGAGCGGCCCGCTGGTGGCCGGCAAGATGCTCGCCCTGGGCACCGGCACCGTCGGCGTGATGGCCGCCTCGGCGCCGGGCCTGGTGGTCGCCGGCATCGCGGTGTTCTACCTGTTCGTGCGCTCGCGTCGCCAGGCGGCCTGACGCCTCCGGCGGCAGCTGCCGCGCAACCGAACCCCCGTCCGCAGCGCGGTCGGGGGTTCCTGCTGTCTGGCGTTCAGCGCGCCGGGCGCTGCGGCGCGCCGGCATCCCTGTTGGGCAGGCGGGCGACGGGATTGCCGAGCAGGCGCCCGTGGATGATCGTCGGCCCGGCGCCGCTGGCCTGGGCGCCCTGCAGGTAGCGCTGCAGCTTCTGCTGCTGCATCGGGCCGAGCAGCAGGCCGAGCTTGGTCCGCCGCCAGAGGATGTCCTCCAGGCTGAGCGCCCATTCCTCCTCGCGCAGGTAGTCCACCTCGCGGGCGTACAGGCCGGCGCCGAAGTTCTCGCCCAGATCCATCAGGCAGTGCACGTCCTCCAGCAGGCGCCAGGCGCGGGTGCCGTAGCTGGCGGCCCAGCGCCGCGCCAGGTCGCCGGCCAGCCAGCCGTGGGCGTCGCACAGCGCCTCGGCCAGCTGGCTCACCGAATCCAGCTCCTCGGCGCCGGGCAGCTTGCTGCGCTCGGTCCAGGCCGGGCCCATGTGCGGGAGGTACGCCGCCAGCTGGGCCAGGGCGGCCTCGGCCAGCTTGCGGTAGGTGGTCAGCTTGCCGCCGAATACCGACAGCAGCGGGGCGGCGCCGTGCTCGTCGGCCAGCACCAGGCGGTAGTCGCGGGTGACCGCCGCCGGGTTGTCCCGGGCGTCGTCGTACAGCGGGCGCACGCCGGCGAAGTGGCTGACGATGTCGCGGCGTTCCAGCTGCCGGCGGAAGTGCGCATTGACCACGCCGAGCAGGTAGTCGGTCTCCTCGTCGGTGATCTGCACCGCCGCCGGGTCGCCGTGGTACTCGCGGTCGGTGGTGCCGATCAGGCTGAAGCGCTGCAGGTACGGCAGGACGAAGACGATGCGGCCGTCGCTGTTCTGCAGGATGTAGGCCTGCTCGCCGTCGTGCAGGCGCGGCACCACGATGTGGCTGCCCTGGATCAGGCGCAGGTGCTGCTCGCTGCGCTGGTGCAGGCAGTCGCCGAGCACCTGTTCGACCCACGGCCCGGCGGCGTTGACCAGGGCGCGGGCGCGCAGCGACAGGCGGCTGCCGTCCTCGCGCTCCAGTTGCAGGTGCCAGAGGTCCTTGCTGCGCCGCGCGCCGATGCAGCGGGTGCGGGTGTGGATGTGCGCGCCGTGCTCGCGGGCGCTGATGGCGTTGGCCACCACCAGGCGCGCGTCGTCGACCCAGCAGTCGGAGTATTCGAAGCCTTCCTCGATCTCCGCCTTGAGCGGGCAGCCGGGGCCGAAGTGCAGGTGGCGCGAGCCGGACAGGCTGTGGCGCACGCCGAGGTGGTCGTAGAGGAACAGCCCGGCGCGGATCATCCACGCCGGGCGCAGGTGCGGGCGGTGCGGCAGGATGAAGCGCAGCGGCCGCACCAGGTGCGGCGCCATGCCCAGCAGCACCTCGCGCTCGCCGAGCGCCTCGCGCACCAGGCGGAACTCGTGGTGCTCCAGGTAGCGCAGGCCGCCGTGGATCAGCTTGCTGCTGGCCGAGGAGGTGTGCGCCGCCAGGTCGTGCTGTTCGCAGAGGAACACCGACAGGCCGCGGCCGGCGGCGTCGGCGGCGATGCCGCAACCGTTGATGCCGCCGCCGATCACCGCCAGGTCGTAGACCTCGGCCAGGGGGGCGGTGCCTTGCTGGGATGCTGTCATGATGGTTGCGCCTTTTCTTGTGTGTCCCTGATCCATCGCCCTTTCCTGGGCCTGGATGCCCGACTGTTGGCTTTTGCGTTATCGTGGGTTCGGCACGCAAGCTGCTGGTTTCCGGCAACTTTTCCTGTGCACTCCCGATTTCATTCTCGACCCTTTTCGTGAAGCCAGCATGACCCCGGCCATAGATCTGTTGAAGAAAGTTCGCGCCGCGCACACGGTGCACAGTTACACCCACGACCCCAAGGCGCCGTCCTACGGCCTGGAGGCGGCGGAGAAGCTCGGCCTGGAGCCTGCGCGGGTGTTCAAGACCCTGCTCGCCGCCAGCGAGAAGGGCGAGCTGCTGGTGGCGGTGGTGCCGGTGGCCGGCACTCTCGATCTCAAGGCGCTGGCGCAGGCGGCCGGGGTGAAGAAGGCCGACATGGCCGACCCGGCGGCGGCGCAGCGCGCCACCGGCTACCTGCTCGGCGGCATCAGCCCGCTGGGGCAGAAGAAGCGCCTGCGCACCTTCATCGATGCATCGGCGCAGGGCTTTGCGACCATCTTCGTCAGCGCCGGCCGCCGCGGCCTGGAGGTGGAGCTGGCCGCCGCGGTGCTCGCCGAGCACACACGGGCGAGCTTCGCCGCCATCGGCCGCGGCTGAACCGCCGGTTGTCTGCGATGCTGTAGGGGCGTGTCACCCCCGCCGGTGATCCGCGCCCGCCCCGCACGGAGGTAGCCCCATGCCCGCCCATCTGCTCGCCATCGACCAGGGCACCACCAGCAGCCGCGCCATCGTCTTCGACGCCGCCGGCCGCGTGCTGGCCCAGGCCCAGCAGGAACTCCGCCAGCACTTTCCCGCCGCCGGCTGGGTCGAGCACGACGGCGAGGCGATCTGGCAGGGCGTGCTGGCGGTGTGCCGCGCGGCATTGCGCCAGGCCGGCCTCGACGCCCGGCAGATCGCCGCCATCGGCATCACCAACCAGCGCGAGACCACCCTGGTGTGGGACGCCGCCAGCGGCGTGCCCATCCATCCGGCCATCGTCTGGCAGGACCGCCGCACCGCCGCCGAGTGTGCCGCGCTCAGGGCCGCCGGTCATGAGTCTATGGTGGCGGCGAAGACCGGCCTGCTGCTCGATCCGTACTTCTCCGCCACCAAGCTGCGCTGGATTCTCGACCGGGTGCCCGGCGCCCGCGAGCGTGCCGCGCGCGGCGAGCTGCGCTTTGGCACGGTGGACAGCTTCCTGCTCTGGCGCCTCACCGGCGGCCGGGTGCACCGCACCGATGCCAGCAACGCGGCGCGCACCCTGCTGTTCGACATCCACCGCCAGCAGTGGGATGCCGAACTGCTGGCGCTGTTCGACATTCCGCCGAGCCTGCTGCCGGAGGTGCTGGACTGCGCCGCCGAGTTCGGCAGCAGCGACCGCGAGCTGTTCGGCGCGGCCATCCCGATCCGCGGCATGGCCGGCGACCAGCAGGCGGCGCTATTCGGCCAGGCCTGCTTCGCGCCGGGCATGCTCAAGAGCACCTACGGCACCGGCTGCTTCATGATCCGCAACACCGGCGCCACGCCGCTGGTGTCGCGCCATCGCCTGCTGACCACCGTCGGCTACCGCCTGCAGGGCGAGACGACCTATGCCCTGGAGGGCAGCATCTTCGTCGCTGGCGCGGCGCTGCAGTGGCTGCGCGACGGCATCCGCCTGATCGAGCACGCCAGCGACAGCGAGGCGCTGGCCGAGCAGACCGACGCGGCCAGCGGCGTGTACCTGGTGCCGGCGTTCACCGGCCTCGGCGCGCCCTGGTGGGACCCGCAGGCGCGCGGGGCGATCCTCGGCCTGACCCGCGACACCGGGATCAAGGAGATCGTCACCGCCGGGCTGCAGGCGGTGTGCTACCAGAGCCGCGACCTGCTCGAGGCCATGCGCCTGGACGGCGCCGGCGCGCTGAGCGCGCTGCGGGTGGACGGCGGCATGGTGGCCAACAACTGGCTGATGCAGTTCCTCGCCGACATCCTCGACGTGGCGGTGGAGCGCCCGCAGGTGATCGAGACCACCGCCCTCGGCGTGGCCAGCCTGGCCGGCCTGCAGAGCGGGGTGTACCAGGGGCTCGACGAGCTGGCGGCGCGCTGGCAGGCCAGCCGGCGCTTCGTGCCGGGCATGGCGGAGGAGCGCCGCCAGGCGCTGTACGCCGGCTGGCAGGATGCCGTGCGCCGGGTGCGCAGCGGCGACGCCGGCTGAGCGCGCCGCTGCCGGGAATCGGGACTGCCTGGCGGGTCAGAGCTGGGCGGAGGCTTCCGCGCGCGCCTGCTGGGTGGCGATGCTGCCCTGGGCGGGGAAGGCGACCAGGTGCTCGGCGGCGATCTGGATGCCGACGTCCTCGCCGATGCGGTGATCCTCGTGGCTGGGGAACAGCGCCTCGAGGCGGGTGCCGGTAGGCAGTTGCAGGCGGTACAGGGTGGCGGCGCCGAGGAACGACTTGCCGACGATGCATGCCCTGAGCGGGCTGTCCGGCGCGTGGACGATGTCGTCCGGGCGCAGCAGCATGTCCACCGCGCTGCCCGGCGCCCACTGGTAGGCGCGGTTGCCGCGGATCACGCCCAGCTCGGTCTGCACCGTGTCGGGAGTGAGCATCTGGCCGCGGACGAAGTAGCCCTGGCCGACGAAGCTGGCGACGAAGGGGGTCAGCGGCTCGTGGTAGAGGTTGAACGGAGTGTCCCACTGCTCCAGGCGGCCGTTGTTGAACACGCCCACCTGGTCGCAGACCGCGAAGGCTTCCTCCTGGTCGTGGGTGACCAGGATGGCGCTGGTGCCGCGCGACTTGAGGATCTCGCGCACCTCGTGGCTGAGGCTGCGGCGCAGCTCGACGTCGAGGTTGGAGAACGGCTCGTCGAGCAGCAGCAGGCGCGGCTCGGGCGCCAGCGCGCGGGCCAGGGCGACGCGCTGCTGCTGGCCGCCGGACAGCTCGTGCGGGTAGCGCTTGCCCAGCGGGCCGAGCTGCACCAGTTCGAGCATCTCGGTGGCGATGCGCTCGCGCTCCGGGTGCTGGCGGATGCCGAAGGCGATGTTCTCCAGCACCGTCAGGTGCGGGAACAGCGCGTAGTCCTGGAACACCATGCCGATGCGGCGCTTCTCCGGCGCCAGGGTGAAGCCGGGGCTGGAGATCACCTCGCCGGCCAGCTCGATGGAGCCGGCGTGCACCGGCTCGAAACCGGCGATGGCACGCAGGGTGGTGGTCTTGCCGCAGCCCGAGGGGCCGAGCAGGCAACCGATGTCGCCGGCGTTGAGGTGCAGGTTGAGCTGCTGCACCACCTGCTGTCCGTGGTAGCCGCAGGCCAGGTCGCGCAGTTGCAGCAGCAGTCTGTGGGGCATCGCCGGCGGGTCCTTGTGCGTTAGGCGGGGTAGGCGTGTTCGACCAGGAACTCGAGCAGCGCCTTCTGCGCGTGCAGGCGGTTCTCCGCCTGGTCCCAGGCCACCGAGCGCGGGTCGTCGAGCAGGTCGACGCTGATCTCCTCGCCGCGGTGCGCCGGCAGGCAGTGCATGAACAGCACGTCGCTGGCGGCGTGGTCGAGCAGCTGGCGGCTGACCTGGTAGGGCGCGAAGCGCTGCATGCGCGCCGCGGCCTCCTCTTCCTGGCCCATCGAGGCCCACACGTCGGTGCTCACCAGGTGGACGCCGGCCACCGCCTCGCGCGGGTCGCGCAGGATGGTCACCCGGCCGTCGGCCTGGTCGAGGAATTCCTGCTTGGGCTCGTAGCCCTCCGGGCAGGCGACCCTGAGCTGGAAGTCGAACTGCACCGCCGCCTGGGCGTAGGTGTTGCACATGTTGTTGCCGTCGCCGACCCAGGCCACGGTCTTGCCCTGGATGGAACCGCGATGCTCCTGGAAGGTCTGCATGTCGGCCAGCAGCTGGCAGGGGTGCAGGTCGTCGGTCAGGCCGTTGATCACCGGCACGCTGGAGTGGGCGGCGAAGTCGAGGACGTTCTGGTGCGCGTAGGTGCGGATCATCACCGCGTCGAGCATGCGCGACATGACGATGGCCGAGTCGCTGATCGGCTCGCCGCGGCCGAGCTGGGTGTCGCGCGGCGACAGGAAGATGGCCTGGCCGCCGAGCTGGATCATGCCGGCCTCGAAGGACAGGCGGGTGCGGGTCGAGGCCTTCTCGAAGATCATGCCCAGCACGCGGTTCTTCAGGGGCTCGTAGAGTACGCTGCGGTTGCGCAGATCTTTCAGCTCGATGCCTCGGCGAATCAGGCTGGCCAGCTCCTGGGGCGTGCAGTCCATCAACGAGAGAAAGTGCCGTACACTCATTATTCACTACCTGGTCAAGACAGGCCGCAGAGATGACCGACTTCGAATAAAAACGGACGAGAACTGCGGCGGGACCGCACTGTGCGGTACTCGAGAAAAGAAACCGATCTTATAAGGAAATTGCGCGGCTGCGCAAACCGGTACGCCCGGCTGCACGGGGCGTCAGCACGGCTTGTGCAATGCGCCACTCACGGGCATTTCGCCGCAGTTGCCGCCGGCGCGCAAGACCGAGCGCCGTGCACGGGATTTGGTTACAATCGGCCCATCCTGCCGGCCCCGGGCCGGGAAACTTCAGCCGAGGTAGACCATGGACATCATCGAAACCATCAAAGAGCAGATCGCCAGCAACCCCGTCCTGCTGTACATGAAGGGCTCGCCCAACGCGCCGCAGTGCGGCTTCTCCGCGCGCGCCTCGCAGGCGGTGATGGCCTGCGGCGAGAAGTTCGCCTACGTCGACATCCTGCAGCACCCGGAGATCCGCGCCAACCTGCCGAAGTACGCCAACTGGCCGACCTTCCCGCAGCTGTGGGTCGATGGCGAGCTGATCGGCGGCAGCGACATCATCCTCGAGATGCACCAGAAGGGCGAACTGCAGCCGCTGATCAAGGCCGCGGTGCACAAGGGCGAGTGAGCGTCCGACATATCCGGAAATGAAAAGGCCCCTCGTTCGAGGGGCCTTTTCATTGGGGCGGGGAATCACTCGTCCATCTGCGACTGCAGGTAGTTCTCCAGGCCGACCTTCTCGATCAGGCCGAGCTGGGTTTCCAGCCAGTCGATGTGCTCCTCCTCGGACTCGAGGATGTCTTCCAGCAGTTCGCGGCTGCCGTAGTCGCCGACGCTCTCGCAGTAGGCGATGGCCTCCTTGAGGTCGACCAGGCCCTTCTGCTCCAGCTTGAGGTCGCACTCGAGCATTTCCTTGGTGTTCTCGCCGATCAGCAGCTTGCCGAGATCCTGCAGGTTGGGCAGGCCCTCGAGGAACAGGATGCGCTTGGTCAGCTTGTCGGCATGCTTCATCTCGTCGATGGACTCGTGGTACTCGTGCTTGCCAAGCTTGTCCAGGCCCCAGTCCTCGTACATGCGCGCGTGCAGGAAGTACTGGTTGATCGCGATCAGCTCGTTGCCGAGGATCTTGTTCAGGTGCTGGATGACCTTCTTGTCGCCTTTCATGCCGGGGTCCGCCTTGACTGTGATGACTGACGCATCAGTCTGTGTCGGGGGCGGGGGGCTGTCAAATGCAGGAGTCTGCAAGCGCCGCCGGGCGGCGGCGCGGGAGGGGATGCGGCGGGAGCGGGCGCGCTCAGGCGGCGGCGAAGGCGACCGGATGGGCGAGGGCGAGCTGGGCCTGGTGCACGTCGTGGATGGTGTGGCGCACCAGCTTCTTGGCTTCGCAGGCGCACTTGCCGCACTGGGTGCCGACGCCGGTCGCCTCGCGCACCTGACGGTAGCTGCAGCAGCCCTCGTAGATGGCGTCGCGAATCTGGTGGTCGGTCACACCCAAGCAAAGACAGACGTACATGGCGCTACCTGCGGCAAGTGGTTGATGCGTCGATCCTAGTTTTAATGAGAAATATTGTCAAACACGAGGGATGACCATTTGTCGCCCGCCCGAGCGGGTTGGCATCCGGATTGCGGACATGAAAAACCCGGCCGGGGCCGGGTTCTTCAGCGGACTCGAGGTTCAGTCCTCGAAGTCCATCCAGCCGCCCAGTTCCTTCCAGCGGTTGACGATGCCGCAGAACAGCTCGGCGGTCTTCTCGGTGTCGTAGCGGGCGTTGTGCGCCTCGCGGTTATCGAACGGGATGTCCGCCGCCTGGCAGGCCTTGGCCAGCACGGTCTGGCCGTAGGCGAGGCCGGCCAGCGTCGCGGTGTCGAAGCTGGAGAACGGGTGGAACGGGTTGCGCTTGATCCCGGTGCGGTTGACTGCGGCATTGAGGAAGCCGAGGTCGAAGCTGGCGTTGTGGCCGACCAGCACGGCGCGCTTGCAGCCGCTGGACTTCAGCGACTTGCGCACGCCCTTGAAGATCTCGCCCAGCGCCTGCTCCTCGCTCACCGCCATGCGCAGCGGGTGGCCGAGCTTGATGCCGGTGAAGTCCAGCGCGGCCTGCTCGATGTTGGCGCCCTCGAACGGCTCCACCCGGTAGAAGTAGGTGTGCTCGGGATAGAGGAAGCCGTCGTCGTCCATGGCGATGGTGGTGGCGGCGATCTCCAGCAGGGCGTCGGTGGCGCTGTTGAAGCCGCCGGTCTCGACGTCCACCACCACCGGCAGGAAGCCGCGGAAGCGCCGCGCCATCGGCGGCTTGAAGCCGCCGGCGTGGGGTTCCTGTTCGTAGTCCTCGTAGTCGATCTGCTCGCTCATGCTGCACCCTCCAGCACACGCCAGCGGATCTTCTCGCCGGCGCGCAGCGGCACCAGCTGCTGCTCGCCGAAGTGCAGCTCGGTCGGCGCCACCCAGTCCTCGCGCACCAGGGTGATGCGGTCGCTGTTGCGCGGCAGGCCGTAGAAGTCCGGGCCGAAGCAGCTGGCGAAGCCTTCCAGCTTGTCCAGCGCGCCGCGGCTGTCAAAGGCCTCGGCGTACAGCTCGATGGCGGCGTAGGCGGTGTAGCAGCCGGCGCAGCCGCAGGCGGCTTCCTTGGCGTGGCGGGCGTGCGGCGCCGAGTCGGTGCCGAGGAAGAACTTCGGGTTGCCGCTGGTGGCGGCGTCCAGCAGGGCCTGCTGGTGAGTGTTGCGCTTGAGGATCGGCAGGCAATAGAAGTGCGGACGGATGCCGCCGACCAGCATGTGGTTGCGGTTGTACAGCAGGTGGTGGGCGGTAATGGTGGCGGCGACGTTGGCCGGCGCCTCCAGCACGAACTGCGCGGCATCGCCGGTGGTGATGTGCTCGAACACCACCTTGAGGGTCGGGAAGCGCTGCACCACGCGGCTGAGGTTCTCGTCGATGAAGCGCTTCTCGCGGTCGAACACGTCTATGTCGGCGTGGGTCACCTCGCCGTGCACCAGCAGCGGCAGGCCGACCTCGGCCATCGCCTCCAGCACCGGGAAGATGTTGTCGATGCTGGTGACGCCCGAATCCGAGTTGGTGGTGGCGCCGGCCGGGTACAGCTTGGCGGCGTGCACCAGGCCGCCGGCCTTGGCCGCGCGGATCTCCTCGGGACTGGTCTTGTCGGTGAGGTAGAGCACCATCAGCGGCTCGAAGCGGCTGCCGGCCGGGCGCTGGGCCAGGATGCGCTCGCGGTAGGCCGCGGCCTGCTCGGCGTTGCGCACCGGCGGCACCAGGTTGGGCATGATGATGGCGCGGCCGAAGGTGCGCGCGGCGTCGGGCACGGTGTGCGCCAGGGCGGCGCCGTCGCGCAGGTGGATGTGCCAGTCGTCGGGACGCAGCAGGGTCAGGCGGTCGGACATGCGGGGAATTCCAGGCGGGATGACTCGTGGGGCACGATGCTACCGAAAAGCCGCCGGACGGTCACGCGGCGCCCCGCCGGGCGGCCCGTTCCCCTGTAAATTCGCCGGAGGCGGGGCTAGAATGCCTCTTTTCGTAGCAACCCCCCGTGGAGTAACGAATGGCGGACGTGAAAAAGGTAGTTCTGGCCTATTCCGGTGGCCTGGACACCTCGGTGATCCTCAAGTGGCTGCAGGATACCTACAACTGCGAAGTGGTGACCTTCACCGCTGACCTGGGTCAGGGCGAGGAAGTGGAGCCGGCGCGTGCCAAGGCCCAGGCCCTGGGCGTCAAGGAAATCTTCATCGACGACCTGCGCGAAGAGTTCGTGCGCGACTTCGTGTTCCCGATGTTCCGCGCCAACACCGTGTACGAAGGCGAGTACCTGCTGGGTACCTCCATCGCCCGTCCGCTGATCGCCAAGCGCCTGATCGAGATCGCCAACGCCACCGGCGCCGACGCGATCTCCCACGGCGCCACCGGCAAGGGCAACGACCAGGTGCGCTTCGAGCTGGGCGCCTACGCGCTGAAGCCGGGCGTCAAGGTCATCGCCCCCTGGCGCGAGTGGGACCTGCTGTCGCGCGAGAAGCTGATGGACTATGCCGAGAAGCATGCCATCCCGATCGAGCGCCACGGCAAGAAGAAGTCGCCGTACTCCATGGACGCCAACCTGCTGCACATCTCCTACGAGGGCGGCGTGCTGGAGGACACCTGGACCGAGCACGAAGAGGACATGTGGCGCTGGACCAAGTCCCCGGAGAAGGCTCCGGACGTGCCGACCTACATCGAGCTGACCTACCGCGCCGGTGACATCGTCGCCATCGACGGCGTCGAGCTGACCCCGGCCCAGGTGCTGACCCAGCTGAACAAGGTCGGCGGCGAGAACGGCATCGGCCGCCTCGACATCGTCGAGAACCGCTACGTCGGCATGAAGTCGCGCGGCTGCTACGAGACCCCCGGTGGCACCATCATGCTCAAGGCCCACCGCGCCATCGAGTCGATCACCCTCGACCGCGAAGTGGCCCACCTGAAAGACGAGCTGATGCCCAAGTACGCCAGCCTGATCTACAACGGCTACTGGTGGAGCCCGGAGCGTCTGATGCTGCAGCAGATGATCGACGCCTCCCAGGCCAGCGTGAACGGCGTGGTGCGCCTGAAGCTGTACAAGGGCAACGTCATCGTGGTCGGCCGCAAGTCCGACGACTCGCTGTTCGACGCCAACATCGCCACCTTCGAGGACGATGCCGGCGCCTACAACCAGGCCGACGCCGCGGGCTTCATCAAGCTCAACGCGCTGCGCATGCGCATCGCCGCCGGCAAGGGCCGCAGCCCGCTGAACTAAGCGACTGCGTTCGCCTCTGCTGCACAAGAACCCCGGCCCCGTGCCGGGGTTCTTGTTTTCAGGGGGCAGGCCGGGATTTTGGAGCTACGGGTTTGCCTGTGCGGAACTCCCGGTGATTGGAGGGCTGCGCCACTGGCCGTATGATGGGCCGTCGCTGCGTGCGGGCTGCCGAATGGCGCAAGCGCACCAGCAAGGAATCGGTGTCGAATGGAAGCTTTCCGACCTTTTCCCCCGACATGCGACGCAGTCCCCGACCGGGCGGCGCGCTCGTCGGTACTGGGGAGGGGCGGCCTTCCTCCGGCACTCGATGAGTGGCAAGGGATCTGGCCTCCGGGGAGAGGTGCCGATGACGGACGCGGTCTATGCAGTCGTATTCAAGGGCGAGGTGCTCGAGGGGTTCAGCAGGGAGCAGGTGCAGGCAAGCTTCGCCCGCCTGTTCGGGCTGAGCGGGGAGCGCCTGGAGCAACTGTTCGCTCAGCCACGCGTGGTGCTGAAGAAGGGGCTCGGTCAGGACGAGGCCAGGCGCTACAGCAGTGCCTTGCAGCGCATCGGTGCGGCCACGGGCGTGGAGCGCATGGCCGGCACCCAGCCGCCGAGCGCAGTCCGGCCCGCTGCGCCGCCGCCAGCGCAGGGCGCCGGCGCGGGAGCGCG
>NZ_SSTC01000125.1 GCF_004801855.1 Pseudomonas sp. A-1
CGCCCGTTCGCGGCCGCGCCAGTCGCCGCCGGCCAGCGCGCCGCGGCCGCCGGCGCTCAAGGCGCCGCTGATTTCCAGCGAGAAGCTGGTGATCATCGGCGCCTCCACCGGCGGCACCGAGGCGATCCGCGCGGTGCTCGAGCCGCTGCCGGCCAACAGCCCGGCGATCCTCATCGCCCAGCACATGCCCGGTGGCTTCACCAAGTCGTTCGCCGAGCGGCTCAACCGGCTGTGCAACATCGCGGTCAAGGAAGCCGAGGACGGCGAGCGCATCCTGCCCGGTCACGCCTACATCGCCCCCGGCACCGCCCACCTCAAGCTGGTGCGCAGCGGCGCCAACTACGTCGCCCGCCTCGATGACGGTCTGCCGGTCAATCGCCATCGTCCTTCGGTGGACGTGCTGTTCCGCTCGGCGGCGGAAAGCGCCGGGCGCAACGCCATCGGCGTGCTGCTCACCGGCATGGGCCGCGACGGCGCCCGCGGCCTGCTGGAGATGCGCCAGGCCGGCGCCTTCACCTTCGCCCAGGACGAGGCCAGCTGCGTGGTGTTCGGCATGCCGCGCGAGGGCATCGCCCTCGGCGGAGCCTGCGAGGTGGTTGCGCTCGACCAGATGGCCGAGCGGATTCTCAAGCAGGTGGCGGCGTCCGGCCGGGCGCAGCGGGTTTGAATGACGGGTTGTGAGTTCGAGTTGAGGATGGCGGAGATGTTCAGTTACTTGCGCGGAAAAAGCATTCAGGCGACGGTCAACCGGGCGGTGGTGGTGTTCCTGCTGCTGCTGCTGACGGTTTCCGTCCTGGGGGTGATGAGCAGCCACAGCGCCAAGCTGGAGATCGAGCGGATCAACCGCATCGCCGTCGACCAGTCCGACTATGCGCAGGCCGCCGATCGCAACCGCCTGAATGCGATGATCGCGCTGTTCAGCTACGAGCGGCTGCTCGGCAATCGCCAGGCCGACGAGGCCGCCAAGCGGGCGCGCCTGGCCGAGGCCGACGAGCATATCGGCAAATCCGTCGAGTACCTCGAGCGCTTCCAGAAGATGCCGGTGCTGAGCGCTGAGGAAGGGCGTCGCGCGGTGGAGGGCTACCAGGCCCAGCTGGCGCTGATGGTCGACCTGCTCCGCCAGCAGAGCGCGGCCCTGCGCAAGGGCGACCTGGAGACCTACCGGACGCTCGAGAAGCGCGTGCTCGGCGAGGAGCAGCCGGTGCTCGAGGAGGCGATGGCCAGGCTGTTCGCCTTCTTCACCAGCTTCGCCAATGCCGAGATGAAGCACTACGAAGAGACCTTGCAGCTGTATGCGGTGTTCGGCGGTCTCGCCCTGTGCTGCTCGATCCTCGTGCTGCTGCTGCTGCGTGCCAGCCTGTTCCGCCTGGTCGTGCGGCCGATCGAGGAAGTGGCCGAGCACCTGCAGCGCCTGGCCAAGGCGGACCTGTCGCAGTCGATCGAGGTCACCGTGCAGAACGAGGTCGGCCACCTGCAGCAGGCGATGCGCGACATGCAGGGCAGCCTGCGGGAAATCGTCGGCACCGTGCGCGCCAGCAGCGCGGCCATCTACGAGGGCGCCCAGGAAATCAGTCGCGGCAACGTCGACCTGTCGTCGCGCACCGAGCAGCAGGCCGCCTCGCTGCAGCAGACCGCGGCGAGCATGGAGCAGATGACCTCCACCGTGCAGCAGAACGCCGACAACGCCCGCACCGCCAGTGCGCTGGCCAACGACGCCTCCGACACCGTCGACAAGGGCCGCGAGGTGGTGGCCCAGGTGGTTGACACCATGCAGGGTATCGCCGACAGCTCGCAGCAGATCGCCAGCATCATCAACGTGATCGACTCGATCGCCTTCCAGACCAACATCCTCGCGCTCAACGCCTCGGTCGAGGCGGCGCGCGCCGGCGAGCAGGGCCGCGGCTTCGCCGTGGTGGCCGGCGAGGTGCGCACGCTGGCCGGACGCAGCGCCGAGGCGGCCAAGGAGATCAAGACGCTGATCCAGGACTCCAGCCGCCGCGTGGAGGAGGGCTCGCAACTGGCCGAGCAGGCGGGGCGGACCATGGTCGACATGGTGGCCGCGGTACGCCGGGTGACCGACATCATCGACGAGATTTCCGCCGCCTCGCAGGAGCAGAGCGACGGCATCGGCCAGATCAACGTGGCCATCGCGCAGATGGACGAGGTGACCCAGCAGAACGCCGGGCTGGTGCAGCAGGCCACCACCGCGTCCACCGCGCTGGACGCCGAGGCGCATCGCCTGGAAGAGGTGGTGGCGGTGTTCCGGCTGGGCCAGGAGTCCGCGCGTCGCGCCCCCGCCAGAAGCATGCCGCCGGCGCGCCCGCAGCCGGCCACCCAGCCTGAAGGCGCCGCTCAGCCGGCGACCGGCGGCCGCCAGCCGGTCGCGGCGAGTGCGCAGGAGCAGTGGGAAGAATTCTGAACCCGCGAGCGCGAGCTCCGCGGACAGCGAGCAATCAGGGCGTTGCCGGCCGTGTAGCGGCCCGGCGCACCGGATCGACAAACGCCATGACACGATGAGGAAAGACGATGGCCGACAAGAACATGAGCATGCTGGTAGTGGACGACTTTCCGACCATGCGCCGGATCGTGCGGAGTTTGCTCAAGGAGCTGGGCTTCAACAACGTGGAAGAAGCCGAAGACGGCCAGGATGCCCTCAACAAGCTGCGCTCGGGCAAGTTCGAGTTCGTGGTTTCCGACTGGAACATGCCCAACCTCGATGGCCTGGACATGCTCAAGCAGATCCGCGCCGACGATAGCCTGAAGCACCTGCCGGTGCTGATGGTCACCGCCGAGGCGAAGAAGGAGAACATCATCGCGGCCGCCCAGGCCGGCGCCAACGGCTATGTGGTCAAGCCGTTCACCGCCGCGATCCTGGAAGAGAAGCTCAACAAGATTTTCGAGAAACTGGGCAAATAACCGGCGCCCGGAGGAGACAGCTTATGAGCGGTGACGTACAGCAGGCAGCTGGCAACTGGGACATGGCGCCGGATGAACTGATCCAGCGCATCGGGCAGCTGACCCGCATGCTGCGCGACAGTATGCGCGAACTTGGCCTGGACAAGGAAATCGAGAAGGCCGCCGAGGCGATTCCCGATGCGCGCGACCGTCTGACCTATGTGGCTTCGATGACCGAGCAGGCCGCCGAGCGCGCCCTCAACGCCATCGACCGCGCCCAGCCGTTGCAGGACGAGCTGGCCAAGGGCGCCAGCGGACTGGATCAGCGCTGGGAGGCCTGGTTCGCCAATCCGGTCGAACTGGAGGAGGCCCGCGAGCTGGTCAAGGACACCCGCGCCTACCTGGCCGAGGTGCCGCGCCAGACCCAGGCGACCCAGCGCGAGCTGATGGAGATCCTGATGGCGCAGGACTTCCAGGACCTCACCGGCCAGGTCATCAAGCGGATGAACGAGGTGATCCGCGAGATCGAGCACCAACTGATCCAGGTGCTGATCGAGAGCGTGCCGGACGGCAGCGAGGCGATCATCCTCAAGCGCCTGGCCGAGAGCGAATGGGAGCCGGAAAAGAAGAAGAACCTGCTCAATGGTCCGCAGATCAAGCCGACCGCTGGCGATGCGGTGGTCAACCAGGATCAGGTCGACGACCTGCTCGACCAGCTGGGCTTCTGACAACTTCGATAGCGCGCAGGCGACTGCAGGGATACGGTGATGATATTCGCCAGCCGGAAACAGGCCGCCGAGCGTGAAGCGGCGGAGCAACAGGCCAGGAAACTGCTCGACGAGCTGCAGCAGCTGGAGCAGCAGCTGCAGGCCGCCGATCAGGCCAAGGATGGCCTGAGCCATGTGTATGCCAGCCACCTGAGGGGCAACGGCATGCTCGAGGTGGTGCGCCAGAGCATCGCCGAGCGCGCCGAGGCGCTGGTGGAGGAGCGCAAGGAGCTGGAGATGCTGGACGACGTGTTCAGCGATGCGCGCACTGCGGTCAGCGCCCTGGACGGCCGTTCCCGGCGCATCAGCGAGCATGCCGACAGCAGCGCCCGCAGCGCCGAGGTGCTCGACCAGGCGGCCGGAGGCATCAAGGGGCTGGTGGAGAACATCCAGAAGATCACCGACCAGACCAATCTGCTGGCGCTCAATGCCGCCATCGAGGCGGCGCGGGCCGGCGAGGCCGGACGCGGCTTCGCCGTGGTGGCGGGCGAGGTGCGCCAGCTGGCGCAGCGCGCCGCCGTGGCCAGTGCGCAGATCGACGAGCTGGTGCAGGAAATCGTCGGCGAGATCGCCAGCATCCGCGCCGCCGTGCTGCTGACCCAGGACAGCGCGACCGAGGTGTCCGCCTCCTCGGTGCAGATCAACGAGGTCGTCGGCACGATGATCGAGCGTTCCGAGCATCTGCAGGGCATCATCCGCCAGACCACCACCACGTCCTTCCTCAATGCCACCAAGCTCGACCATGCGGTGTGGAAGAACCAGGTCTACCGGCACATCCACAATGCCGAGTTCGCTGCCCACCTGACCTGCCATAGCGAATGCCGCCTGGGCAAATGGTACTTCCAGGGCTATGGCGCCAGGCACTACGCCCAGCTGCACAGCTTCCAGGCGCTCGATGCGCCGCACCGCGAAGTGCACGAGGCCGGGCTGCGGGCCCTGCAGGCCGGCCAGGCGGGCGACACGGTGGCGATGCGCGAGGCGCTGGAGCGGATGGAGGATGCCAGCATGCAGGTGGTCGACTGCATCGACCAGCTGATGCGCCAGCTGTAGCGGCCAGGCGCCGCCCGGCCGCACCGGGGCCCGCCAGGGCATCCGGTGCCTGCCTGCGCCTGCCGCGCCGGATAAGCCGGGAAATTTCCGCTCTGTTTCGCCGATTGCCGCGGCACCCGTGGCCGCACAATGTCCCTTTGCCCGTATTGAGTCGCCGCAGGCGCGCACAAGGCCATGGCTGACGACAGCGATCAGGACGACAAGACAGAAGCGGCGACACCCCGGCGCCTGGAGAAGGCGCGCGAAGAGGGACAGGTCGCCCGTTCCCGCGAACTGAGCACCTTCCTGCTGCTGGCCGGCGGGGTGGGTGGCCTGTGGGCGATGGGCAGCACGCTGTACGCCCAGCTCGGCCTGGTGGTGGAGCAGTCGTTCCTGTTCGAGCGCAGCGTCGCCTTCGACCCGGCGGTGATGGTCGCCCACTTCTGGAGCCTGGCCCAGCGCAGCCTGCTGGCGCTGCTGCCGCTGCTGATCCTGCTGCTGCTGATCGCCCTGGTGGCGCCGATGCTGCTCGGCGGCTGGCTGCTGTCGGCCAAGTCGCTGGCCCCGCAGTTCTCCCGCCTCAACCCGCTCAAGGGCCTCAAGCGGCTGTTCTCCACCCACGCCCTGGCCGAGCTGGGCAAGGCGATCGCCAAGTCGCTGCTGGTCGGCGTGGTGGCGGTGCAGTTCATCTCCAGCCATGTCGGCGAGATGATGGCGCTGATGACCCAGCCGCTGCCGCAGGCGCTGGCCAATGCGCTGCAGCTGGCGGCCTGGGCCTGCGCGGTGATCGTGGCGACCCTGATCGTGGTGATCGGCATCGACGTGCCCTACCAGCTGTGGAGCCATGCGAAGAAGCTGCGCATGAGCAAGGAAGACCTGCGCCAGGAGCACAAGGAGTCGGAGGGCGACCCGCACGTCAAGGGCCGCATCCGCGCCCAGCAGCAGGCGGTGGCGCGGCGCAGGATGATGAGCAAGGTGCCGACCGCCGACGTGATCGTCACCAACCCGACCCACTATGCCGTGGCCCTAGCCTACCAGGAGGGCAGCATGGGCGCGCCCAGGGTGGTGGCCAAGGGCACCGAACTGGTCGCCGCGCGCATCCGCGAGCTGGGCGCCGAGCACGGCGTGCCGCTGCTCGAGGCGCCGCCGCTGGCGCGCGCGCTGTACCGCCACGTGGATCTCGACAAGGAGATCCCCGCCGAACTCTACACCGCGGTGGCCGAGGTACTGGCCTGGGCCTACCGCCTCAAGCGCGTGCGCGAGGAGGGCGGTGAAATGCCCCAGGCCCCGCACGACCTGCCGGTACCGGCCGAGCTGGCCGACCCGCCGCCGCGCGCCGCCAATGACGAGGAATCCCGATGAATGCACTGAGCGCCATGCTGGGGCGCGCCGGCCTGTCCGGCAAGGCCGACATGAAGCTGTTCGCCGGCCCGCTGCTGATCATCCTCATCCTGTCGATGATGATCCTGCCGCTGCCGCCGTTCGCCCTCGACCTGTTCTTCACCTTCAACATCGCCCTGTCGATCATGGTGCTGCTGGTCAGCATGTTCACCCAGAAGCCGCTGGACTTCGCCGCCTTCCCGGCGATCCTGCTGTTCACCACGCTGCTGCGCCTGTCGCTCAACGTCGCCTCGACGCGGGTGGTGCTGATGCACGGCCACGAGGGCGGCGACGCGGCGGGCAAGGTGATCGAGGCGTTCGGCCACTTCCTGGTCGGCGGCAACTTCGCCGTGGGCCTCGCCGTGTTCCTGATCCTGGTGATCATCAACTTCATGGTCATCACCAAGGGCGCCGGGCGCATCGCCGAGGTCGGCGCGCGCTTCACCCTCGACTCGATGCCCGGCAAGCAGATGGCCATCGACGCCGACCTCAACGCCGGCCTGATCGGCGAGGAGGAGGCGCGCCAGCGCCGCCGCGAGGTGTCCCAGGAAGCCGACTTCTACGGCTCGATGGACGGCGCCAGCAAGTTCGTGCGCGGCGACGCGGTGGCCGGCCTGGTGATCATGGCGGTCAACGTCATCGGCGGCCTGCTGATCGGCATGCTGCAGCACGACCTGCCGTTCGCCCAGGCGGCGGAAACCTACACTCTGCTGACCATCGGCGACGGCCTGGTGGCGCAGATCCCGGCGCTGGTGATCTCCACCGCCGCCGGCGTGACCGTATCGCGGGTCAACACCGACCAGGACGTCGGTCAGCAGATGCTCGGCCAGCTGTTCGCCAATCCCAAGGTGCTGTGGCTGGCTGCCGGGGTGATGGGCCTGCTCGGCCTGGTGCCGGGCATGCCCAACCTGGTGTTCCTGCTGTTCACCGCGCTGCTCGGCGGTCTGGCCTGGTGGCTGGGCCGTCGCGAGGAGGAACAGCAGCTGGAGAAGGTGATGAACCCCGAGCTGCCGCCGCCCGCCGAGACCCCGGAAGCCAGCTGGGACGACGTGCAGCTGGTCGACACCCTGGGCCTCGAGGTCGGCCACCGGCTGATCCCGCTGGTCGACCACCGTCAGCAGGGCGAGCTGCTCGGCCGCATCAAGGGCGTGCGCAAGAAGTTCGCCCAGGAGGTCGGTTTCCTGCCGCCGGTGGTGCACATCCGCGACAACCTGGAGCTGGGCCCGAATACCTACGTGATTCGCCTCAAGGGCGTGGAGATCGGCCGCGCCGAGCTGCAGCCCGGCAAGTGGCTGGCCATCGATCCCGGCCAGGTCTCCGGCAAGCTGGAAGGCCAGGCCACCACCGACCCGGCCTTCGGGCTGCCGGCGGTGTGGATCGACCTGTCCCAGCGCGAGCTGGCGCAGGTCTACGGCTACACCGTGGTCGACGCCAGCACCGTGGCCGCCACCCATCTCAACCACCTGCTGCATCGCCACGCCAGCGACCTGCTCGGCCGCCAGGAGGTCCAGCTGCTGCTCGACCGCCTCGGCGAGGACAACAAGGCGCTGGTCGAGGAGGTGGTGCCCAAGGCGCTCAGCCTCACCACCCTGCAGCGCATCCTGCAGAGCCTGCTGGAAGAGGAGGTGTCGATCCGCGACCTGCGCACCATCCTCGACACCCTCGCCGAACATGCCGGCGCGCAGGGCGATGCCCAGGATCTGGTCGCCGTGGTGCGCGTGGCCCTCGGCCGGGCGATCACCCAGCAGTGGTTCGGCGGCCAGGGCGAGCTGCGCGTGATCGGCCTCGACGCCGGTCTCGAGCAGGTGCTGGCCCAGGCCCTGAACAACGGCGGCGCGCTGGAGCCGGGCCTGGCCGGCAACCTGATGCAGCTGGCCGAGAACGCCCTCAACCGCCAGGAAGCCAACGGCGACGCGCCGGTGCTGGTGGTCCAGCACCGCCTGCGCGCGCTGCTGGCGCGCTTCCTGCGCCGCCGCCTGCGCCACCTGGTGGTGATGTCGCTGGCCGAGATTCCCGATGACCGCATGCTGCGCGTGACCAGCCTGATCGGAGGCAACAACTGATGAGTGTCAGACGTTTTGTCGGAGCCAACAGCCGCGAGGCGATGCGCCAGGTGCGCGCAGCCCTCGGCGAGGATGCCCTGATCCTGTCCAACCGCACCACCGCCGAGGGCGTGGAGATCCTCGCCATGGCCGACGACGAGCACCAGCGCCTGGTGCCCGAGCCGGGCGCCGTCGCGTCGGCCGCTGCGCCGGGGGCCGCCGCGCCGCGTCCGGCG
>NZ_SSTC01000126.1 GCF_004801855.1 Pseudomonas sp. A-1
AATGCTGAGTTCGTGGTAAGACATGGCAACACCGTACCGGAAAGGTCAGGTGTTGCACTCAGTTTTTGCCGCCGCCAGCCTTTTGATGCCATCGTTTCCAATCCACCGTATTCGGTAAAGTGGAAAGGCAGCGATGACCCCACCCTCATCAACGATGACCGCTTTTCCCCGGCCGGTGTGTTGGCACCCAAGTCCAAGGCCGATTTTGCCTTTGTGCTGCACGCGCTCAGTTACCTGTCCAGCAAGGGCCGCGCTGCCATCGTCTGCTTCCCCGGCATCTTCTACCGGGGCGGCGCCGAGCAGAAGATTCGCCAGTATCTGGTGGACAACAACTATGTGGAGACGGTGATTTCGCTCGCGTCCAACCTGTTCTATGGCACCACCATCGCCGTGAATATCCTGGTGCTGTCCAAGCACAAAACGGACACCAACACCCAGTTCATCGATGCCAGCGGCCTGTTCAAGAAAGAGACTAACAACAACGTGCTGCTGGATTCACATATCGAGCAGATCATGCAGGTGTTCGACAGCAAGGCGAATGTGGCGCACTTTGCCCAGTCAATCCCCTTCGAGAAAGTGGCTGCCAACGACTACAACCTGTCGGTCAGCAGCTACGTCGAGGCCAGGGACAATCGCGAGGTGGTGGACATTGCAAAGCTCAATGCCGAGCTGAAAACCACCGTGGCCAAGATCGACCGGCTTCGGCAGGACATCGATGCTATCGTCGCGGAGATTGAAGGCGGGGAGCTGGAGGCATGAGCGGCGTGAGTTTTTTGGACAAGCTGCTGGATGGGGTTGATGTGGAGTGGCGGGCGTTAGGGGATGTGGCTAAGTACTCAGACATGCGCATCGACTGTAATGGAGTCAATGAGGAGAACTATGTAGGCGTTGATAATCTTCTCCAGAATGGGGCAGGAAAAACCGACTCAAGTTATGTCCCTACTGAGAGTCGCCTGATTGAATATCGCCCAGGTGATATCTTGATCGGAAATATTCGCCCCTATTTGAAGAAAATTTGGCTCGCCAATCAGTCTGGCGGCACAAATGGCGATGTGCTTGTTGTCCGCCCTACTCATGAATCGTTGAGCTCTGGCTACTTGCACCAGATACTCACCGATGAGAAATTCTTCGCCTACAACATGCAGCACGCCAAAGGGGCAAAAATGCCTCGCGGCGATAAAGCAAAGATACTCGAATATAAGCTCCCCATCCCCTGCCCCGATAACCCCAAGAAATCGCTTGAAATCCAGGCCGAAATCGTCCGTATTCTGGACGCATTTACCGCCTGTACCGCCGAGCTTACCGCCAGAAAAAAACAATACAAGCATTATCGTGACCAGTTGTTGAGTTTTGATGGTGTGGATGTCGAGTGGAGGGCGCTGGGGGAGGTTGGCGAATTTATTCGCGGCAAGCGCTTTACCAAGGCCGACTATGTCGAAGATGGCATCAGTGTGATTCACTACGGCGAGATATACACACGGTATGGCACCTTCACGACACAAGCCTTTTCTCGGGTCAGAAAGGATATGGCGGGATCGCTGCGCTATGCCGAGCCGGGGGATGTTGTCATGGCGGGTGTTGGTGAGACGGTTGAAGATGTGGGTAAAGCCGTGGCTTGGCTTGGCAGTGGAAAAGTGGCCATACATGATGACAGCTACGCCTTTCGGCACTCCATGAATCCGAAATACATTTCCTATGTAATGCAAACGGCAGCCTTCATTGATGAGAAGGCAAAGCATGTGTCCCGGGGGAAGGTTAACAGGCTGTTGATTGATGGGGTCAAAAAGGTCAGGGTGCCGGTGCCATACCCGAATGATCGTGAAAAGTCACTCGCGGAGCAGGCGCGCATCGTTGCCATCCTCGACAAGTTTGACACTCTGATCACCTCCATCACCGAGGGCTTGCCGCGTGAAATCGAGCTGCGCCAGAGGCAATATGAGTATTACCGCGATCTGCTGTTGAGCTTTCCAAGACCTGAACAAATAGTGGCATGAACAAACCACCCGGCCTTCGCCCCCGCCAATGGAAGGGCTTCCCCCTGTGTCGTGAGTTGATTGCGCCGATCAGCAAGGACGAGAGCGAGTAAATGACTGCCTACAAGACCATCGCCGAATCCAGCAACTTCATCGTTCTGGATAAATACACCAAGGAATGGCCGGTTGCCGAAAGCTACCAGAGCGAAGGCGATCTGGAGCGCGAGTTCATTCAGGATCTGCAGAACCAGGGTTATGAATATCTGCCCGGACTGAACGCGCCCGATGCCTTGCTCGCTAATGTGCGCGTACAGCTGCAAGCACTGAATGACGTGCAGTTTGCCGATGGCGAGTGGCTGCGGTTTGTCGAAACCTGGCTGGACAAGCCCAGTGATGGCATCGTCGAGAAGACCCGCAAGATCCACGACGATTACATCCACGACTTCGTGTTTGACGACGGGCGCATCCAGAACATCTATCTGCTGGACAAGAAGAATGTTGCCCGCAACAAGCTGCAGGTCATCAAGCAGTTTGCGCAAAAAGGCAGCCACGCCAACCGCTATGACGTGACCGTGCTGGTGAATGGCCTGCCGCTGGTGCAGGTGGAGCTGAAGAAGCGCGGCGTCGCGATTCGGGAAGCCTTCAATCAGGTGCACCGCTACAGCAAGGAGAGCTTCAACGGCGAGCATTCCCTGTTCAAGTACCTGCAGCTGTTCGTGATCTCCAACGGCACCGACAGCCGCTACTTTGCCAACACCACGCAGCGTAACAAGAACAGTTTCGACTTCACCATGAACTGGGCGAAGGCGGACAACACGCTGATCAAGGATCTGAAGGACTTCACGGCGACCTTCTTCCAGATGCACACGCTGCTCAATGTGCTGCTGCATTACTCGGTGTTCGACGTCAGCAACACGCTGCTGGTGATGCGCCCCTACCAGATCGCCGCCACGGAACGCATTCTGTGGAAGATCAACAGCAGCCATCAGGCCAGGAGCTGGAGCAACACGGAGAGCGGCGGTTACATCTGGCACACCACGGGCAGCGGCAAGACGCTGACCAGCTTCAAGACGGCGCGCCTGGCTACCGAGCTGGACTTCATCGACAAGGTGTTCTTCGTGGTGGACCGCAAGGATCTGGACTACCAGACCATGAAGGAATACCAGCGGTTTTCGCCCGACAGCGTTAATGGCTCGGACAGCACGGCAGGCCTGAAGCGCAACCTGGAAAAGGACGACAACAAGATCGTCGTCACCACCATCCAGAAGCTCAACAACCTGATGAAGAGCGAGGCAGACTTGCCCATCTACGGCAAGCAGGTGGTGTTCATCTTTGATGAATGCCACCGCAGCCAGTTTGGCGAAGCTCAGAAGAACCTGAAGAAGAAATTCAAAAAGTTCTGCCAGTTCGGCTTCACCGGCACGCCGATCTTTCCGGAAAACGCCTTGGGCGCCGAGACCACCGCCAGCGTGTTTGGCCGTGAACTGCATTCGTATGTGATCACCGATGCGATCCGCGACGAGAAGGTGCTGAAGTTCAAGGTGGACTACAACGATGTGCGCCCGCAGTTCAAGGCTATCGAGACCGAGAAGGACGAGAAGAAGCTGAGCGCAGCGGAGAACAAGCAAGCCCTGTTGCACCCGGATCGTATCCGCGAGATCACCCAGTACATCCTGAACAACTTCCGGCAGAAGACCCACCGTCTGCACGCGGGCAACAAGGGCTTCAACGCCATGTTTGCCGTCAGCAGCGTGGATGCTGCCAAGCTGTATTACGAGTGCTTCGGGGAGCTGCAGAAGAACAGCGACAAGCCACTGAAGGTGGCCACCATCTTCTCGTTCGCGGCCAACGAGGAGCAGGATGCGATTGGCGACATCCAGGACGAGAGCTTTGATGTGTCGGCCATGAACAGCAGCGCCAAGGAGTTCCTGAGCGCGGCCATCGCCGACTACAACGCGCTGTTCAAGACCAACTTCAGCGTGGACAGCAAAGGCTTCCAGAACTACTACCGCGACCTGGCCAAGCAGGTCAAAGCCAAGGAAATCGACCTGCTCATCGTGGTGGGCATGTTCCTGACCGGCTTTGATGCGCCCACGCTCAACACGCTGTTCGTCGACAAGAACCTGCGCTTTCACGGCCTGATGCAGGCCTATTCGCGCACCAACCGCATCTTCGATGCCACCAAGACCTTCGGCAATATCGTCACCTTCCGTGATCTGGAGCAGGCGACCATCGATGCCATCACCCTGTTCGGTGACAAGAACACCAAGAACGTGGTGCTGGAGAAGAGCTACAAGGCGTACATGGAAGGCTTCACCGATGCGACCACCGGTGAGGCGCGGCGAGGCTTCATGGAGGTGGTGCAGGAACTGGAAGCACGCTTCCCAGACCCTGCTGCTATTGAGAAGGAGGTCGACAAGAAGGCCTTCGCCAAGCTGTTTGGCGAGTACCTGCGCGTCGAGAACGTGCTGCAGAACTATGACGAGTTCGCCAGCCTGAAAGAGCTTCAGAGCGTTGATTTGACGGATGCTGCTGCGGTAGAGGCGTTCAAGGCCAAGCACTACCTGAGCGATGAGGATCTGACGGCACTGCAAGCCATCACGCTCCCCGCAGAGCGCAAGATCCAAGACTACCGCTCCACCTACAACGACGTGCGCGACTGGCTGCGCCGTGAAAAAGCGGGGGCTGAGAAGGAAAAGTCCACCATCGACTGGGATGACGTGGTCTTTGAGGTGGACCTGCTCAAGTCGCAAGAGATCAATCTGGACTACATCCTGGAACTGATCTTCGAGCACAACAAGAAGATCAAGAGCAAGTCGGAGCTGGTGGATGAAGTGCGCCGGGTGATCCGCGCAAGCCTCGGCAACCGCGCCAAAGAGAGCTTGGTGGTGGACTTCATCAACCAGACCGATCTGGACAAGATTGGCGACAAGGCCAGCGTGATAGACGCCTTCTTCACCTTTGCCCAGGCGGAGCAGCAGCGCGAAGCGCAGGAGCTGATCAGTGATGAAGGCCTGAATGCCGAAGCGGCCAGGCGCTATATCACTACCTCGCTCAAGCGGGAGTTCGCCAGCGAGAACGGCACAGAGCTAAACGCGGTTCTGCCCAAGATGAGCCCATTGAACCCGCAATTCCT
Organism: Pseudomonas sp. A-1; assembly: GCF_004801855.1. Classification (GTDB taxonomy): domain Bacteria; phylum Pseudomonadota; class Gammaproteobacteria; order Pseudomonadales; family Pseudomonadaceae; genus Geopseudomonas. The sequence goes on from NZ_SSTC01000126.1 coordinate 5,110, forward strand.
GACCAAGAAGCAGACTGTCTTCCAGAAAATCGCGGCTTTTGTGGAGAAGTTCAAAGGTGTGGGTGGGCAGATCTAAGGAAACGCTGATCTATTCGCCCGGCCCCGGCCCCGGCCCCGGCCCCGGCCGCTCCGAGACATGCTCTGGCTTCCATTCTGGAGTTCGATGAAGGTCAGAGGGTGGCATGCGGCTGGCTATGATGTGGAGAGTTCAATTGCATTGTGACGGCAGCATGATTGGGATCACATGGTTGGAGCGTGGCATCGTTGCCTCGACAGCGGAGTTCCGGCGAGACCGCAATGCCATGCTCAGACATATGTGCGGAATCCCCCCTCAGCGCACCACGTGCAAAAAGTGCATGTGCCGCTCGTACTGGTCGAGGATGTCGTCGATCACCTCGTCGCGCGACCAGCCCATCACGTCGTAGTCCTGGCCGCCCTCCTGCAGGTGCACCTCGGCGCGGAAGTACTTGCGCTCCTCGTCGCCCTCGAGCATCACGAAGCTCGGCTGCACGTAGGCGCGCGGATGCACCTCGTAGACGAAGTCGACCTCGGTGCCGTGGCGCACCTCCAGGCGCACGCGGTGGTCGTCGCCGCTCTGCACTTCGCCGGTGAGGCCCTGCTTGCGCAGCTCCTCGGCCACCGCCAGGCAGGCCGGCTGCACCACCTCGTCGAGGAAGCGGTTGACGTGGGCGCGGCGCGGGAACATCACCAGGTTGCGCAGGCGCCGCTGCCAGCCGCCGTGGATCTGCGCGTGGCGGCCGTGGCTGGGAGTCTGCTGGCGCAGCACGCGCTTGGTCGAGTCCAGGTGCAGGGCCTTGAGCAGACCCCACATCGAGGCCAGCAGGATGATCGAGAACGGCAGCGCGCTGGCGATGGTGGCGGTCTGCAGGGCGCTGAGGCCGTCGGCCAGCAGCAGGGCGATGGCCACCACGCCGGTCGAGCCGGCCCAGAAGATCCGCTGCCACAGCGGGGTGTGCGGGTTGCCGCCGGAGGCCAGCATGTCGACCACCAGCGCGCCGGAGTCGGCCGAGGTGACGAAGAACACCACCACCATCAGCACCGCCACCGTCGACAGCACGGAGGCGAAGGGGAACTGCTCGAGGAAGGCGAACAGCGCCAGCGAGCTGTCCTGGTCGACCGTCGCGGCCAGGCTGGTCAGGCCCTGCTGCATGATCATGTGGATGGCGCCGTTGCCGAACACGGTCATCCACAGCAGGGTGAAGCCGGCGGGGACGAACAGCACGCCGCAGACGAACTGGCGGATGGTCCGCCCGCGCGAGACGCGGGCGATGAACATGCCGACGAACGGCGACCAGGACATCCACCAGCCCCAGTACAGCAGGGTCCAGCCGCCCAGCCAGTCGGTCGGCTCGTAGGCGTACAGGTTGAAGGTCTTGCTGACGATCTCCGACAGGTAGCTGCCGGTGTTCTGCACGAAGGTCTGCAGCAGGTAGACGGTGGGGCCGAGCAGCAGCACCAGCAAGAGCAGGAACACGGCCAGGCCGAGGTTGAGCTCGGAGAGGATGCGGATGCCCTTGTCCAGGCCGGTGACCACCGACAGAGTGGCCAGCGCGGTGACCGCGACGATCAGGCCGATCTGCACGGCGGTGCCGACCGGCAGGCCGAACAGGTGGTTGAGGCCGCTGTTGATCTGCAGCACGCCGTAGCCCAGCGAGGTGGCCACGCCGAACACCGTGCCGAGGATGGCGAAGATGTCCACCGCGTGGCCGATGGGGCCGTGGATGCGTTCGCCGATCAGCGGATACAGCGCCGAGCGCAGGGTCAGCGGCAGGCCGTGGCGGTAGCAGAAGAAGGCGAGGATCAGCGCGACTATGGCGTAGATCGCCCAGGCGTGCAGGCCCCAGTGGAAGAAGGTCAGCTTCATCGCCTCGCGGGCGGCCTGCACGCTGTTGGGCTCGCCGACCGGCGGGGCGACGAAGTGCATCACCGGCTCGGCGACGCCGAAGAACATCAGGCCGATGCCCATGCCGGCGGAGAACAGCATGGCGAACCAGGTGGTGTTGCTGTAGTCGGGGCGGCTGTGGTCGGGGCCGAGCTTGATGTCGCCGTAGCGGCTGACGGCGAGGAACACCACGGTGATCAGGATCAGCGCCACGGCCAGCACGTAGAACCAGCTGGCGTTGCCGACGATCCAGCTCTGCACCTGGCCGAACAGGGCCTGGGCGGTCTGCGGCAGGGTTACGGCGAACAGCACCAGGGCGAAGATGAGGATGGCGGAGCCGAAGAACACCGGGGGGTTGAGGGTGCGCGCGGGGCGCGGGGAAGTTTCCATGGAGCAGGCTCTCCTTGTGATCGGATGGCCGCCAGGGGCGGGTATCGGAACAGACTGGACCGCGCCGGCGCCGAGCGCCAATCCCGGGCGCGGCGCGCCCGCGCGGTCCGCGGAGCCGACCACCCTACCAGCTCGATAGCTTTTTATGAAGGATTAGATTCTCCTGATAGCTTTGTCATATGCATGCCGGGTGCCTCAGCCGGGCTCGCCGCTCGCCCGGTACTGCAGCGCCTCGGCCAGCTGGGCGCGCCGGATGTCGGCGAGGCCTTCCAGGTCGGCCAGGGTGCGCGCCACCTTGAGCACGCGGTGCAGGGCGCGCAGCGACAGGCGCAGGCGCTCGCCGGCGCCCTCCAGCCACAGGCGGTCGGCCTCGGCGAGGGCGCAGTGGGCCTGCAGGCCGGGCAGGTCGAGGTGGGCGTTGGCGCAGCCCTGGCGCTCGAACTGGAGCGCCTGAGCGGCGGCCACCTGCCGGGCCAGCGTGGCGCTGTCCGGTCCCTCGCCGCTGGCGTGCAGGCGGGTCGGCTCGCGGCGCACGGCCAGGTGCAGGTCGATGCGGTCGAGCAACGGGCCGGACAGCCGGGCGCGGTAGCGCTGCACCTGCTCCGGGGTGCAGCGGCAGCGCTGCTCGGGATCGCCGAGGTAGCCGCACGGGCAGGGGTTCATCGCCGCCACCAGCTGGAAGCGTGCGGGAAAGCGCAGCTTGTCCTGGGCGCGGGCGATGACGATCTCGCCGCTCTCCAGCGGCTGGCGCAGCACGTCGAGGACGTGGCGGGGAAACTCCGGCAGCTCGTCGAGGAACAGCACGCCATGGTGGGCCAGGCTGATCTCGCCGGGCTTGGGGCGCGTGCCGCCGCCGACCAGCGCCGGCCCGGAGGCGCTGTGGTGCGGCTGGCGGAACGGCCGCTGCGGCCAGCCGCCCTGCGGCGCCAGGCCG
>NZ_SSTC01000127.1 GCF_004801855.1 Pseudomonas sp. A-1
CGAGCGGCCGCTGGCGCGGCTCGAAACCGTCTCCCGCCCGTCGCCGGTGGCGCAGCGCAGCCTCGCGGCTGCCGAGATCGGGCAGCCGGAACAGGCCCGCGGCGAAGGCGGCGGGCATGTCGCGACCTTCGTCGCCCGCCTGCACGAGCCGGCACGCGCAGCCAGCCGCGCCAGCGGCGTGCCGGCCGAGCTGATCCTCGCCCAGGCGGCGCTGGAGACCGGCTGGGGCCGCCACGAGATCGCCACGGCCAGCGGCGGCAACAGCCACAACCTGTTCGGCATCAAGGCCGGCGGCAACTGGCAGGGGCCGACCACCGAAGTGCGTACCACCGAGTACATCGACGGTCGGCCGGTCAGCCGCATCGAGCGTTTCCGCGTCTACGAGTCCTTCGAGGCGGCCTTCACCGACTACGCCCGGCTGATCGGCGACAACCCGCGTTACGCCGGGGTGGTCGAGGCGCCCGACGCGGCCCAGGCGGCGCGTGCACTGCAGCGTGGCGGCTACGCCACCGACCCGGCCTACGCCGACAAGCTGATCGCGGTCATGGCGACCATCGCACCCTTCGATCCGGCCCGCCAGGTGGCGCAGCTCTGACCGGCGGGCGCCCTCGTGGCAGGAACTTGGCAAGGCGACTCAAGATCAGCGCGGCGCGGCCGATATCCCGAGCAAGGTTCAACAGGAACGGCTTCATGAGCATCTTTTCCATCGGCGTCAGCGGCCTGCAGACCGCGCAGACGGTGCTGGCCACCACCAGCAACAACATCAGCAACGTCTACACCCCGGGCTACAACCGCCAGCTGGCCCAGGTCGGCGAGCACTTCGCCGGAGGCGGCGTCGAGGTGGTGAACGTCGAGCGCCAGTTCAACCAGTTCGTCGCCAACCAGCTCAACCGCAGCAACGGCGTGGCCGGTGCGCTGAGCAGCTACCACTCCCAGGTCAGCCAGATCGACACCCTGCTGGCCGACCGCGAGGCCGGCCTGGCGCCGCTGATGAGCAGCTTCTTCTCCGCCCTGGAGGACGTGGTGGCCTCGCCGGCCGATCCGGCCGCCCGTCAGGGCGTGCTGGGCGCCGCGCAGACCCTGACCGGGCAGTTCCGCGCGTTCGAGGGCTACCTGAGCGACATGCAGACCAGCATCAACGGCCAGCTCAAGGATCAGGTCACCCAGATCAACAACACCGCCGGCCAGGTCGCCAACCTCAACCGCGAGATCGCCCTGGCCAGGGCCAAGACCGGCGAGGTGCCCAACGGCCTGCTCAACATGCGCGACCAGCTGGTCGCCGAGCTGAGCCAGCGCATCGACGCCCGGCTGACCGTCCAGGATGGCGGCAGCTACAACCTGACCCTCGGCAACGGCCTGAGCCTGGTCAGCGGCACCAACAGCTTCAAGCTCGAGGCCATGCGTTCCTCCGAGGATGCCAGCCGCTTCGTGGTCGGCTACCGCGATCCGGGCGGCAACCTGGTGGAGTTTCCCGACACCACCTTCCAGGACGGCGAGCTGGGCGGCCTGATGACCTTCCGCCGCGAGACCCTCGACCGCACCCAGGGCCAGCTCGGCCAACTGGCGGTATCCCTGGCGGTGGCCTTCAACCAGCAGCATGCCCAGGGCGTCGATCTCTACGGCGCGGCCGGCGGCGACTTCTTCACCATCGGTGCGCCGGTCAGCTTCAGCAACACCGGCAACCGCGGCGACGCCGTGCTCAGCGCCAGCTACGATCCGGCCGCGCTGGGCAGCCTCACCGCCAGCGACTACGACGTCAGCTGGAGCACGGCCGGCGGCTACAGCGTGGTGCGCCGCGACATCGGCACGGCGGTCGAGGCCAACTTCGACAGCGCCAACGGCACCCTGAGCTTCGGCGGCATGAGCGTGCAGATCAGCGGCACTCCGGCCGAGGGCGACCGCTTCCTGATCCAGCCGACCCGCGCCGCGGCGGCGCGCCTGGGCAACAACCTGACCGATCCGGCGCGCATCGCCGCCGGCCAGCCGGCAGGCGGCAGCGGCTCCGGCGACAACCGCAACGCCCTGCAGCTGCAGGCGCTGCAGACGCGCAGCGTGGTGGGCGGCCAGGCCACCCTGAGCCAGGGCTACGCGGCCATCGTCAGCGACATCGGCAACCGCACCAGCATTGCCGCGGCCAACCTCGACGCCCAGCAGGGCCTCAGCGAGCAGCTCAGCGCCCTGCAGCAGGCCGACTCGGGGGTCAACCTCGACGAGGAGGCCGCCAACCTGATCCGCTACCAGCAGTACTACCAGGCCAACGCCAAGGTCATCGAGATCGGCGCGACCGTTCTCGACACCCTGCTCGGCATCCGGGCCTGACCGACGGAGTAACGCGCGATGCGCATCAGCACCACCACCATGTACGAGCAGAGCCTCTCTGCGCTCAACCGCCAGCAGGGCGAGTTCCTCAAGACCGGCCTGCAGCTGTCCAGCGGCCGCCGTGTGGTCAACCCCTCCGACGATCCGCAGGCCGCCTCGCTGGCGGTGGGCGTCGAGCAGGCCAAGGCGGTCGACGAGCAGTACGCCAACGCCCGGGTCAGCGCGCGCAACAGCCTGTCCCAGGAGGAGAGCGTGCTCAGCAGCACCGCCGACTTCATCGTCCGTGCGCGCACCCTGCTGGTCCAGGCCGGCAACGGCACCCTCGGCGATGCCGACCGCAATGCCATCGCCCAGGAACTCAACGGCATCTACCAGGGGCTGGTCGGCCAGGCCAACTCCCGGGACGGCAACGGTCGCTACCTGTTCGGCGGCCATCAGGACGGCACTCCGCCGTTCGTGCAGGATGCCGACGGGCGGGTCAGCTACGTCGGCGACGAGGGCGTCAAGGCCCAGCACGTCGACTCGGCACGGATGATGCCCAGCACCGACAACGGCCGCGCGATCTTCGCCAGCGCCGAGGATGCCGACCTGTTCGGTGCGCTCAAGGACATGATCGACGTACTGTCCACTCCGGTGCAGGACGACGCCGGCCGCGCCAGCCTGCAGACGACCCTGGCCAAGGCCGGCGCCGCGCTGGACAAGGGTTTCGACAACGTGCTGTCGGTGCGCTCCACGGTGGGCGCCCGCCTCAACGAGCTGGACGTGCTCGACGTGGTCGGCAGCAACCGCATGCTCAACTACGAGCAGGTGCTCTCCGATCGTCTCGACCTCGACTACAACAAGGCGATTTCCGAGTACACCCTGCGCCAGGTCGGCCTGCAGGCAGCGCAGAAGGCCTTCGTCGACGTGCAGAAGCTGTCGCTGTTCCAGCAGATCTGATGGCCGGCGCTGGCGGACCCGTTCAGTTCGCCAGCGCCAGACTCGCCACCAGCTGGCGCAGGAACAGCAGGGCGTCGCCGAACAGCATCTCGAGGAAGCGCCCCAGGTCGTTCATCAGCACCATCAGCAGCACCAGGCCCACCAGCATGGTCAGCGGGAAGCCGATCGAGAACACGGTCAGCTGCGGCGAGGCGCGGTTGAGGATGCCCATCGCCAGGTTGATGGTCAGCAGCGCCGCCACCAGCGGCAGGGCCAGCAGCAGCCCGGAGGCGAAGATCACCCCGGCATGGCGGACGAGAATCTCGCCGGCGGCGAGATCCAGCGCCTGGCCGATCGGCAGGCTGGTGAAGCTGCCGGCGAGGATCTCCAGCACCAGCAGATGACCGTCCAGCGCCAGGAACATCAGCAGGCTGAGCATGTACAGCAGCCGCGAGAGGATCATGGTGTTGGTGCCGGTGTCCGGGGCGAAGAAGCTGGCGAAGCCCAGGCCCATCTGCAGGCCTATGATCTCGCCGGCGGCCTGCACCACGGCGAAGGTCACCCGCATGGTCAGGCCGATGGCGATGCCGATCAGCGTCTGCTCGAGAACGATGCCCAGGCTCGTCCAGGACACCAGCGGCACCGCCGGCAGCGGCGGCAGGGTCGGCCCGAGCAGCACCGCGAGCAGCACGGCCAGGCCGATCTTCGCCCGCATCGGGATGCTGGAATGGCCCCACAGCGGCGAGGCAGCGAGGAAGGCGCTCAGGCGCACGAACGGCCAGAAGAAGGCGGTCAGCCACTGCTGCAGCTGGGCGAAGTCGACCTCGACCATCTCAGCCGAGCATCAGCGGGATGTTGCCGAACAGCTCGCGGGTGAAGTCGACGATCAGCTTGATCATCCAGGGGCCGGCCAGCACCAGCACGGTGAACACCGCGAGGATCTTGGGGATGAACGACAGGGTCATCTCGTTGATCTGGGTGGCGGCCTGGAACAGGCTGATCAACAGGCCCACCAGCAGCGCGGTGAGCAGCAGCGGGCCGGCCATGAACAGGGTGACGCGCATGCCCTGATAGGCGAGGTCCATGACCGATTCGGGTGTCATCGCAGTGCCTCCGTGGGCGGATCAGGTATAGAAGCTCTGCGCCAGCGAGCCGATCAACAGCTGCCAGCCGTCCACCAGCACGAACAGCATCAGCTTGAACGGCAGCGAAATGGTCGCCGGCGGCACCATCATCATGCCGAGGGCCATCAGCACGCTGGCCACCACCAGATCGATGATCAGGAACGGGATGAAGATGGTGAAACCGATCTGGAAGGCGGTCTTCAGCTCGCTGGTGACGAACGCCGGCAGCAGCACTCGCATCGGCACCTGCTCCGGCCCCTGGATGTCGCCGACCTGGGCCAGGCGGGCGAACAGTGCCAGGTCGGTCTCGCGGGTCTGGCCGAGCATGAACTCGCGAAACGGCTGGCTGCCGGTGGCGATGAACTGCTCGAAGTTGATCTCGTCGCGGGAGAACGGCTGCCAGGCCTGTTCGTGCACCTTGGTCAGCACCGGCGACATGACGAAGAAGGTGAGGAACAGCGCCAGGCCGACCAGCACCTGGTTGGGCGGCGTCGACGGCGTGCCGAGCGCGGTGCGCAGCAGGCCGAGGACGATGATGATGCGGGTGAAGCCGGTCATCATCAGCAGCATGGCCGGCAGGAAGGCCATCGAGCTGAGCAGCAGCAGGCTCTGCAGGCTCAGCGACCACTGCTGGCTGCCGTCGGCCAGCGGCTTGCTGATCACCCCGGGCAGGCCGGTTTCGGCCAGGGCCAGGCCCGGCAGCAGGAGCAGCGCCAGCAGGGCCGGTAGGTGGCGACGCAGCGGACGGATCATGGCTGGCGCGCCGCTGCGCCGCCCAGGTTGTGCTTGAGTGCCTGGGCCAGGCGCGCGGCGAAGTTGCCGGCGGGCACGGCCGCGCCGGGCTGCGCGCTGGCGGCTGGCGGTGCCGGCAGCTCGTGCAGCTTGCTGATCTGCCCGGGGGTGACGCCGAGCACCAGCCAGGTTCCTTCGACCTCGACGATCACCACCCGCTCGCGCTGGCCCAGCGCGGTACTGCCGCGCACCCTGAGCGGCTGGCCGGGCAGCTGCTGGCCGGCGCTGAGGCGCCGCAGCAGCCAGCTGCACAGCAGGATCAGGCCGATCACCAGCAGCAGGGCGAGGCCGGTCTTGCCCAGCGCGGCCATGCCGAGCAGGGCGTCGCCGCTGCCGGCGGCCTGCTCGGCGGGAGCGATGCTGCTCATCGGTTGAGCTTCTGCACGCGTTCGGACGGGGTGATGATCTCGGTGATGCGGATGCCGTACTTGTCCTCCACCACCACCACCTCGCCCTGGGCGATCAGGTAGCCGTTGATCAGGATGTCCATCGGCTCGCCGGCCAGACCGTCCAGCTCGATCACCGAGCCCTGGGCCAGTTCGAGCAGCTGCTTGATGGTGATGCGCGTGCGGCCGAGCTCGACGCTGAGCTTGACCGGGATGTCCATGATCATCTCCAGGTCGCGCATGCCGGTGCTGCCGGGCCCCTTGTCCAGCGGCTTGAACACGCTTTCCCCGGCGCTCTTCACGCTGGCGGCCGGCGGCGTGGCGGCGGCCTGTTCGGCGAAGGCGGCGGCCCAGGGATCGTCCTCGATGGCCGGCGCAGCGGTGGTCTGCTCGGCCATGGCGCTGGCCCAGTCGGCGTCGAGACCGGATTGCTCGGGGGAGTTCGGATCAGTCATGGTTGGATTCCTTGGCCGCAGGCACGGCGCCCTTGGCGAACAGATCGGCGGAAGCCTTGGCTGAGGGCGGCGTGTGGTCGACCAGGCGGGTGACCCGCAGGGCACGCAGGCCGTTCTGGCTGCCGTATTCGCAGTGCATCACCGGCACGCCGTCGACCCGGGCGCTGACCTGCTCGGGCAGCTCGATGGGCAGCACGTCGCCGATCTTCAGCGCCATGATCCGCGCGATGCTGGTGGGGATCTCGACGAAGTCGGCGATCAGCTCCACCTGCGACTGGCGGATCTCGCCGGCAATGCGCTGGCTCCACTGGCGATCCTCGGCGGGATTGCTGTCGGTCAGCGGCCCGTTGAGCAGGTCGCGCAGCGGCTCGATCATGGAGTAGGGGATGCAGATGTTGAAGTCGCTGGCCAGGTTGCCGACTTCCAGGTGGAAGGTGGTGTTCACCACGATCTCGTTGGGCGAGCTGGTGATGTTGGCGAACTTGACCTGCATCTCCGAGCGCAGGAAGTCGATTTCCAGCGGATAGACCGCGCGCCAGGCGTCGGTGTAGGCCTCCAGCGCCAGCCCCAGCAGACGGCGGATGATGCGCTGCTCGGTGTTGGTGAACTCGCGGCCCTCGTTCTTGGTGAGGAAGCGGCCATCGCCGCCGAACAGGTTGTCGACCACCATGAACACCAGGCTCGGCGGGAACACCACCAGCGCGGTGCCGCGCAGCGGCTTCATGGCGATCAGGTTGAGGTTGGTCGGCACCGGCACGTTGCGGGCGAACTCGCTGTAGCTCTGGTAGCGCACGCTGTCCACGGTGATGTCGGCGCTGCGCCGGATCAGGTTGAACAGCGCCATGCGGAAGCGCCGGGCGAAGCGCTCGTTGATGATCTCCAGGGCCGGCAGGCGGCCGCGGATCACCCGCCGCTGGGTGGCCGGATCGTAGGGGCGCACGCGTAGCTGGACGGCGCTCTCGCTGTCCTGGGACTCGTCCTCGCCGGTGACGCCCTTGAGCAGGGCGTCGATCTCTTCCTGCGAGAGCAGATCGTTCTGGGCCATGGCGCTACTGCACGATGAAGTCGGAGAACAGCACGCCGTCGATCGCCAGCGGCGGCTGCGGGCTGGTCAGCGGGGTGCCGAACAGGGCGAGGATCTGCGCGGTCAGGGCGTCCTTGCCGGCCGGGGTTACCAGCTCGGCGGCCTTCTGGCTGGCCATCAGCATCAGCAGGCGGCTGCGTACCTCGGGCATGTGCTCCTTGAGCAGGGCCTCGGTGGCCTTGTCGCCGACCTTCAGCGACAGGCCGATGTACAGCAGGCGCTGCTCGCCCGGCTCGGCCTGCAGGTTGACGGTGAACGGGCTGATCGGCACGAACAGCGGCGTCGGCGACTTGACCGGCTCGCTGGGCGCGGCCTCGGCGCCGCCCGTCAGGCCGCTCAGCTTGCCGCTGCCCATCAGGAAGTAGATGCCTGCCGCACTGCCGCCCGAGCAGAGCAGGATCAGCAGGACGATCACCAGCCAGGGAGTGGATTTGCCGGTGGATTCGGGGTTGGCCATTGGGTGTGCGCTCGAGGGACGGATTACAGGGTGACGAGTATGGCGGCGGCGGACGGGGCTCGATGGGCCGAAAAAGCCAGCCAATCGAGCCTATCTTCAGGCTTTGCCGTCAGCCGGCTCAGGCGTACAGGTCGACCTGGCCGAGCAGGGCTCGCTGCGCTGCCTGCACGCGCGGCTCGTCGCCGCCGTCGGCCACGGCGGCAGTGCCGGCGCTCTGGCGATTGCCCGCGCCGCTGCCGGCCTGCTGGTCGCCCTGCGGCTGGTGCTGCGCGCCCACCGAGGTTTCGCCCAGGCTGATGCCCTGGGCCGCCAGGGCCTCGCGCAGCTGCGGGATGGCCTGTTCTACGGCGGCGCGCACCTGCGGATGGGCGGAGAGGAACTGCGCCTGGGCGCCCAGCTCGCCGAGCCTGAGGCTGACCGACAGCGGTCCCAGCTCGCTGGGGTGCAGGTGCAGCTCGATCTGCTGTTCGCCGCGTTGGTGCAGGCCGATCAGCTGCAGGCCGAGATCCTGCTGCCATTCGCGGCTGGCCAGCGGGGCGCCGAGGGTGACCGGCGCGGCGGCGCCCGACGCAGCGGCGCCCGGCGCTGCCGATGGAGTGGGCTGTGCCTGGGCTGCGCCGGGCGCCGTCAGGCCGAACAGCTGGCCGTCGCTTGCCGGGGCATCGCCGGTGGCGGCCAGGCTGGCGAAGGCTTCGGGTTGGGCTTGCTC
>NZ_SSTC01000128.1 GCF_004801855.1 Pseudomonas sp. A-1
TACGCCGCCGAGCCGCTGGCCGCCGCCGGCGCCCAGGCCGACGCCGAGGAGGCGCGCCGCGCGGCCGAACTGGCCGAACTGCGGCGCTCGCTGCTGCTCGCCGCCGTGCTCACCCTGCCGGTGTTCGTGCTGGAGATGGGCGCACACCTGATCCCCGCCCTGCACCACTGGATCCTCGCCTCCCTCGGCCAGCAGGCCAACTGGCTGGTGCAGGGCCTGCTCACCACGGCGGTGCTGTTCGGCCCCGGCCGGCGCTTCTTCCGCCTCGGCGTGCCGGCGCTGCTGCGCGGCGCGCCGGACATGAACTCGCTGGTGGCGGTCGGCACCAGCGCCGCCTGGCTGTTCTCGCTGGTCGCCACCCTCGCCCCCGGCCTGCTGCCGGCCGGCACCGTGCACGTCTACTACGAGGCGGCGGCGGTGATCGTCAGCCTGATCCTGCTCGGCCGCTTCCTCGAGGCACGCGCCAGGGGGCGCACTTCGGAGGCGATCCGCCGGCTGATCGGCCTGCAGCCGCGCACCGCCAGGGTGCGCCGCGACGGCCAGGCCCTGGAAGTGGCCATCGACGCGGTGCGCGTCGGCGACCTGGTCGAAGTGCGCCCCGGCGAGCGGGTGCCGGTGGACGGCGAGGTGGTCGAGGGCGACAGCTTCGTCGACGAGTCGATGATCACCGGCGAGCCGCTGCCGGTGGCCAAGGCACCCGGCGCCGCGCTGGTCGGCGGCACCGTAAACCAGAACGGCGCGCTGACCCTGCGCACCACGCGCATCGGCGGCGACAGCGTGCTGGCGCAGATCATCCGCCTGGTCGAGCAGGCCCAGGGCGCCAAGCTGCCGATCCAGGCGCTGGTCGACCGCGTCACCCTGTGGTTCGTGCCGGCGGTGATGCTCGCCGCCCTGCTGACCTTCGCCGCCTGGCTGCTGTTCGGCCCGGCGCCTGCGCTGACCTTCGCCCTGGTCAACGCGGTGGCCGTGCTGATCGTCGCCTGCCCCTGCGCCATGGGCCTGGCCACGCCCACCTCGATCATGGTCGGCACCGGCCGCGCCGCCGAGCTGGGCGTGCTGTTCCGCCAGGGCACCGCCCTGCAGTCGCTCAGGAACGCCCGCGTGGTGGCGCTGGACAAGACCGGCACCCTGACCCGCGGCAAGCCGGCGCTGACCGACCTGCTGCTCGCCGAAGGCTTCAGCCGCGAGTCCGTGCTGGCCGCGCTCGCCACGGTCGAGGACAGGTCCGAGCACCCCATCGCCCGCGCCATCGTCGCCGCGGCGCAGGCGGAGGGCCTGCCGCTCGGCAGCCTGGAGAACTTCGAGGCGGTCACCGGCCACGGCGTGCGCGCCACGGTGGACGGCGTGCGCGTGGAGATCGGCGCCGACCGCTTCATGGCGCAACTGGGCCTGGACGTCGCCATCTTCTCCGACGCGGCGCAGCGCCTGGCCGACCAGGCCAGGACCCCGCTGTACGCCGCCATCGACGGCCGCCTGGCGGCCATGCTGGCGGTGGCCGACCCCATCAAGGACGGCACCCCCGAGGCGATCCGCGCGCTGCACGGCCTGGGCCTCAGGGTGGCGATGATCACCGGCGACAACCGCCGCACCGCCGAGGCCATCGCCCGGGCGCTCGGCATCGACGAGGTGGTCGCCGAGGTGCTGCCGGAGGGCAAGGTCGCCGCGGTCGAGCGCCTCAGGGCCGCCCACGGCCACCTGGCCTTCGTCGGCGACGGCATCAACGACGCACCGGCGCTGGCCGCCGCCGACGTCGGCCTGGCCATCGGCAGCGGCACCGACGTGGCCATCGAGGCGGCCGACGTGGTGCTGATGTCCGGCGACCTGCGCGGCGTGCCGAGCGCCATCGCCCTGTCGCGGGCGACCCTCGGCAACATCCGCCAGAACCTGTTCTGGGCCTTCGCCTACAACACCGCGCTGATCCCGCTGGCCGCCGGCCTGCTCTACCCCTTCAACGGCATGCTGCTGTCGCCGGTCTTCGCCGCCGGCGCCATGGCGCTGTCCAGCGTGTTCGTGCTGGGCAACGCCCTGCGCCTCAAGCGTTTCCGACCGCCGGCGCTGTAGCGGCGGTCGCAGCGTGACGGCTCGCCGAGCTGCTAGGATGAAGAACACTTACCAGCCAAGGATCGCCCCCATGCGCCGTATCGCCACCCTGCTCGCCGGCCTCGCGCTCAGCGCCAACGCCCTCGCCCTGTCCCTCGCCGACCTCACCCAGCAGGACGCCAGCGGCGGCCTCAAGGACGCCCTCAGCCAGGGCGCGCGGATCGCCGTGCAGCAGCTCGGCAAGCCCGGCGGCTTCAGCAACGATCCCGACGTGCGCATCGGCCTGCCGGGCAACCTCGGCAAGGTGGCCAAGACCATGAAGATGATGGGCATGGGCTCCCAGGTCGAGCAGCTCGAACTGACCATGAACAAGGCCGCCGAGGCCGCGGTGCCCGAGGCTCAGGCGCTGCTGCTGGATGCGGTGAAGAAGATGACCATCAGCGACGCCAAGGGCATCCTCGCCGGCCCGCAGGACGCCGCCACCCAGTACCTCAGCCGCACCAGCCGCGAGCAGATCCGCGCGCGCTTCCTGCCCATCGTCAAGCAGGCCACCGACAAGGTCGGCCTGGCCCAGCAGTACAACGCCTTCGCCGGCAGCGCCGCCAATTTCGGCGTGCTGGACGCCAAGAGCGCCAACCTCGAGGGCTACGTCACCGAGCAGGCCCTCGACGGCCTGTTCGAGGTGATCGCCGAGCAGGAAGCCGGCATCCGCCAGAATCCGGCCGGCGCCGCCACCAGCCTGGCCAAGAAGGTGTTCGGCGTGCTCTGACCCGCGCCAGCCGACGCGCCGCTCCCGCAGGAAACCCACAGGAAGCCCGCCCCGTGCGGGCTTCCTGCCGTCCGGGCTGTGCCGCGCCGCCGGCACTGCGACTACGCTTGGAGGACCTGGCGCAGCCGCGCCAGCCGCATCCTGCCCAACGGGGAGGCACCGAGTTGCCTGCATCGTCCACACCGCCTCGCCTGCTGGCCTGCCTGCTCGGCGCCCTCGCCACCTCGTCGCTCGCAGCCCAGGCCACGCCGCCCGACGACAGCGGCGAGCGCGCCGCGCACGGGTGGAGCCGCGAACGCAAGGCCCAGGCGCTCAACCTGGGCATCGTCGCCGGCGTCACGGCCTACGGCTTCGCCAAATGGGACTGGGGCGAAACCTCGTTCCGCAGCTCAAGCGAGGGCTGGTTCGGCAGCCACACCGACAGCGGCGGCGCCGACAAGCTCGGCCACGCCTACACGGGCGCGGTGGCCACGGCGCTCACCGCCAGCCTCTACCGCCGCTGGGGCTACGACGAGGCGCAGGCCGCGCGTCTCGGTGCCTTCAGCGGCCTGCTGCTGACCAGCGCGGTGGAGCTGGGCGACGGTTTCTCGCCCGAGCACGGATTCAGCTGGGAAGACCAGGTCGCCAACCTGGCCGGCGTGGGCCTGGAGTATCTGCGCCAGCGCCATGCGGGCTGGCGCGAGCGCGTGCAGTTCCGCTGGGAGTACTTCCCATCGCCCGCGATGCGCCACGGCCAGCACAGCGACCTCGCCACCGACTACTCCGGCTCGCGCTGGATGCTCGCCTTTCCGCTGCGCGCCTGGGGTGCGCGCGACTCGGCGCTCAGGCACTTCGACCTGCTGGTGGGCTATGGCACCCGCGGCTATGGCGACGACGACCAGGAGTTCTTCGACGACACCGAGCGGCATCCCTTCATCGGCGTCGGCATCAACCTGCCCCTGCTGCTCGACACCCTGGGCGCCTCGCCATCCACACAGCGGGTGTTCGAGTACCTGCAGATCCCCGGCACCGCTCTGCCGCTGCCGCCGTAGAGACGACGGGCCTGCCACCACGCCCCCGTTTGCGGACATGGCGCACGCTCGGCGACCGCTGCGCCTGGCCGCCGGTCGGCGGCGGCGGAGCGCCCCGAGCTCTTCACGCTTTTTTCACCTCAGCCCCTGCACTATCGAACCAGCTGAAGGACCAGCGCCCCAGTGAGAAGCCCGCCATCGGCGGGCTTTTTGCTGTCCGGGCGACGCCCCTGGCCTAGCGCGCCTCGGCGCCTGCCGGGCCAGCGTCGAGGGCGCGCAGCGCCCCCTCGTGCAGGGGCACGGTGAGGGCTCGCCGGGCGTTGGCAGGCGACAGCTGCTCGCCCTGGATGCTGCCCCACGCCAGCCAGCGATTGCTCGGGGCGAACAGCGCCCGCACCAGCTGCTCGGCCTCCGCGGCACTGAACTGCTGGTCGCACAGCAGCAGGCTGCTTACCGCCAGGGTGGCGACGGGGGCCGGCTGGCGGGGATAGCTGCCGGCAGCCAACGACATGGCGAAGGTGCCCGGACGGCTGGCCACCAGCTGGCGGACGGCCGGCTCGTCGAGGGGCAGCAGGCGCAGGTCGAGCGCCTCGCTGGCGGCGCGGATCTGGTCGGCCGGCGCACCTATCACCTGGATCACCGCATCGAGCCGACCGTCGCGCAGCGCCGCCAGGGCCTGCTGCAGGTCGAGGCTGGCCGCTTCGCCGAGATCCTCCGGCTTGAGCCCATGGGCCGCCAGTACCGCCAGCGCGGTGTCGCGCGAAGCCGAGCCCGGCTGACCGAGATTGACGCGCTGGCCGCGCAGGCCGGCGATGGTGCGGATCGGCCCGGTGCCACGCACCAGCACATGGAGCGGCTCCGGGTAGAGGCTGGCCAGGGTGCGCAGCTGGCTGTACGGACCTTCCCCAGCGAAGGGGCCGCTGCCGGTGCTGGCGTAGTGCACCGCGTCGCTCTGCGACAGGGCCAGCACGACATCGCCGCGGCGCAGCATGCGCAGGTTGGCCACCCCGCCCTCGGTGGTCAGCGGCACGACGTGCAGGCCCCGCTCCCCGAGCAGGCTGCCCAGGGCCACGGCGAAGCGTGCGTACTGTCCGCCGGCGGGACCGCCGGCCAGCGGATAGCCGTGGTGCAGGCGGCTCAGTCGTCCCTGGATGCTGGCCAGCGAGCGCTGCATCTCGTCGCGGATGATCTGCCGCTCGCTCACGCCCGCGCCGGTGGGCGAGAGTTTCAGGGCGGTGCCGACCGCGGCGATCAGCAGCTCGTCGGGCGAGCCGGTGCCGCCCTCGCCGGGCTGCGGGGCGCGCGGCGCGCTGAAGCCCTGCGGCACCACAACCTGCCAGCCACCCTCGACCTGCCGGTAGATCAGGCTGCCGTGCGCCTTGAGCCGGTCGCCTCGGCGGTTGCCGCCGCTCTGCACGCCGGACAGCCCGCGCGGCCCGGCGCCGAGGGCGCTGATCAGGCTGGCCACCCCGGGCGAATCCCAGGAACCGAAATCCTGGTCGCGCAGCACCTCCAGCTCGCTGTCGAAATACACCACCACGCGCGTTTCCTCGGGCGGCGCCTTGGCATCGCTGGCCGAGCCACGCCGCTGCAGCTCGGAGATGCCCAGGACGCCCTCGCCGAACGCCTGGGTCAGGCGTCGCTGCAGGTCGCCCTCCAGCGTCGCCTGGTCGGGGCCACGCGAACAGGCGCCCAGCAGCAGGGCCAGTACGGCGACCAGCAAGGTGCGCAACATGATCAGCCCCCCATCCACGGCAGCGTCAGGAATCCGGTCAGCACCAGGGCGTTGAGCAGATCGATGAGGAAGGCGCCGACCAGCGGCGTGACCACCATGGCCTGCGGCGCCGCCCCGTGCTTGCGGGTGATGGCCTGGATGTTGGCCATCGCGGTGGCGGTGGAGCCGATGGCAAAGCCGCAGAAGGAAGCCGAGAGCACCGCGCTCTCGTAGTCGCGGCCGACGAAGCGGTACACCGCCCAGGCGCCGTAGAGCACGGCCAGCACGGTCTGGGCGACCACCATGAGCAGCAGCGGGCCGGCCAGGCCGACCACCTGGGCGAGGTCCAGGGCCATCATGGTCATCACCAGGAACAGCGACAGGGTCAGCGACGCCATCAGGTCGATCGCCCCGTCGTTGAGGCGCAGCCCCAGCAACGGCGCCAGGTTGCGGATCGCCACGCCGAGCAGCAGGCACCAGAGAAACCCCGGCACGGTCACCGTGCCCTCGCCGACCCAGGCGGCCAGTTGCTGCCCGCCGACCAGCGCCAGCAGCGTGGCGGCCAGCACACCGAGAAAGTTGGCGAGGTTCACCGGCGCCTCGGCTGACCCGCCGTCCGCCTCGGTCGCGTGGTCATGTGCGCCGCCGGCCAGCCGGTGGCGACGGATCAGCCACTGGGCCAGCGGACCGCCGACGATGCCGCCGAACACCAGACCGAGCGTGGGCGCGGTCATCGACAGTTCCATGATCGACTGCAGGTTGTTCACCTCGGCGAAGCGCTCGGCGTAGGCCGCGCCGGTGCCATGTCCACCGACCAGGGTTATGGTGCCGCCGACCAGCCCCATCAGGGGGTGCATGTCCAGCCCCAAGGCGATCAGCAGGCCGAGGATGTTCTGCAGGAACAGGAAGGGGATCATCACGATGACGAACTGCACCAGGCGCCTGCCGCCCTGCCTGAGCATGCCGAGGTTGGCCGACAGCCCCACCGCGGCGAAGAAGGCCAGCAGCAGGCCGGGCTTCATCACCGTGTCGAACTGCGGCTGGAAGGCGGCGAGGTGGCCGAACAGGGTCAGGCCGATGGCGAACAGCAGCCCGCCGGTGATCGGGTCGGGAATGTTGTAGTGGGACAGTACCGGGATCAGGCGGTTGACCAGGCGGCCGAGCAGCAACGCCAGCACCGCGACCAGCAGGGTTTCCAGGGGTTGCAGGGTCACTTCGGTGCTCCTCCGCCAAGAACGGGCAACGACCGATGGCGCGCACCGGTCGAGGCGGGACGGCGCGCAAGCGGCCCTCAGGAGAGGATAGCCGAAGACAGCTCCTTGCCCGCCACATCCCAGCATGTCGGCGCGCCGACATGCCCGGTCTTGACGAAGAGCACCGCCCCCTCGCGGGAGCGGCGCCGCGCGCAGCTGCCGCGCGGATTGCGCAGCCAGGTGCCGGCCGGGTAGTCGCCGGCCTCGTCGCTCAGCTGGCCGAACAGCACGAACAGCTCCTCGCCGCCCGGGAAGCACTGCTGCGGACACTCCGTGCCGGGCTCCAGGCGCAGCAGGGCGGTGCGCACGTCGCCATGCTCGTGCAGCACCAGCTCGGCCAGGCCATCGACCGCGCTGCGCTGCCAGGGCAGGCGTCGGCTATCGAGGCTGACGCTGGCCTGGTCGTCCGGGGCGAACTGCCAGAGCTTGACCAGCAGGGTGCAGCCCTCGACCGAGGCCGGCGCGTGCCGGCTGCCCGGCGGGTTGCGCAGGTAGCTGCCGGCCGGATAGTCGCCGCTCTCGTCGCTGAACACGCCGGCCAGCACGAGGATCTCCTCGCCGCCGCCGTGCACATGGGCGGGGAAGTGGCTGCCGGCGGCGAAGCGCACCAGGCTGGTGGCGCGCGCCACCTCGTCGCCGACGCGATCCAGCGGGATGCGCTGCACGCCTGGCTGCGGCGAGTCCTGCCAACGCGCGGTGGCGGTGTGCAGCACCACACGCTGTTCGAAATCGTCATTCAGGTTCATCGCCGCCACCTCAAGACAGGCCCCGGGGCACCCGCGGCGCACCCCGTGCGCCGGGTCGGATGTCCATCATACGTCCGCCGCCGCCCCGCGGCGACCACCGCTCGGCCGCGCGCCCGCCCGCGGGCTAGACTGGACGGGCCGCGATCTGCTCGGCGGCTGAGCCCCGGCGTTTTTACTGATTCTTTACGCCCTGCCGCTGCCGGGCGGAGGAAAATCGCCCCTGCCGGGCTCACCCTTGTACAGGCAGCGATTTCCCCATGACTTCCAGCGATGGTCTTGCGATGAACGACAGCGGCGCGACCGCCAGCCGGGCCAGCAACCCGCCCGGCCGCCTCAAGGTGTTCTTCGGCGCCCCGGGGGCGGGCCAGACCCTGGCCATGCTGCAGGACGCCCAGGGGCAACTGCGCAGCGGCATCGCCCTGCGCGCCGGACTGGTCGCCGCCCGCGACGCCGCGAGCGCGGCCCTGCTCGCCAGCCTGCCGCAACAGCCGCCGCGCCGCGAC
>NZ_SSTC01000129.1 GCF_004801855.1 Pseudomonas sp. A-1
GAATCAACCGCTTGCGCTTCAGCGAAGAACTCGACCACCGAAGCGAGGGAGATGAATCATACAGCAACCAGAGCCGCCGTCAACACCTCCGAACAACCCGCCTTCAACCCGAAGGCCGAAGGCCGAAGACGCAGCAGGGAAACCGCCCTGCACCTCCACCATCAACCCGACTCAAGCACTTGA
This sequence comes from Pseudomonas sp. A-1, assembly GCF_004801855.1. GTDB lineage: Bacteria > Pseudomonadota > Gammaproteobacteria > Pseudomonadales > Pseudomonadaceae > Geopseudomonas. The sequence goes on from NZ_SSTC01000129.1 coordinate 184, forward strand.
TTTACAAGGCTTTTCGATCAGCTTGCCGCTGGAAGTGGGGCGCATTATAGAGACATCGGCGGCGACGTCAACGACTTTTTTGCCCGAATTCACTCGGAGCGCAGCGTGACCCGCGCATAGGCCTTCTTGCCTGCCTGACACACGTAGCTATTGCCCGGCACAAAGAGGAAGTCGCGATCCACCACGACGCCGTCCACCCTCACGCTGCCTGCATTGAGCATGTCGCGCGCTGTGGCTGCGTTCTTGGCCAGCCCCGCCCTGTTCAGCAACGTCGCCACCGGCATCGGCTCGGCCGAAACCAGTTCGACTTCCGGCAGATCCTCGGGCAGCTCGCCATCCTTGAGGCGGTTACCCGCGGAGCGATGCGCACTGGCCGCAGCGTCCTCGCCATGGAAGCGCGCCACGATCTCCTCGGCCAGCTTGATCTTGATGTCGCGCGGATTGGCGCCGCGCTCGACATCGCGACGGAATTCGTCGATCTCGCCCATCGGCCGGAAGCTCAGCAGCTCGAAGTAGCGCCACATCAGGGTGTCGGGAATGGACACCAGCTTGCCGTACATGACGCCGGGGGCTTCCTGGATGCCGATGTAGTTGCCCAGCGACTTGGACATCTTCTTCACCCCATCCACGCCCTCAAGCAGCGGCATGGTCAGGATGACCTGCGACTCCTGGCCGTAGGCCCGCTGCAGCTCGCGCCCCATCAGCAGGTTGAACTTCTGGTCAGTGCCGCCCAGCTCGACGTCAGCGCGCAGCGCCACGGAGTCGTAACCCTGCACCAGCGGATAGAGGAACTCATGGATGGCGATCGACTGGTTGCCGGTGTAGCGCTTGTGGAAGTCGTCGCGCTCGAGCATGCGCGCCACGGTGTACTGCGAGGCCAGGCGGATGAAGTCGGCCGGCGACAGCTGATCCATCCAGGTGGAGTTGAAGGCCACCTCGGTCTTCGCCGGATCGAGGATCTTGAACACCTGAGCCTTGTAGGTCTCGGCATTCTCCAGCACCTGCTCGCGAGTCAGCGGCGGGCGAGTGGCATTCTTGCCACTGGGGTCGCCGATCATCCCGGTGAAGTCGCCGATCAGGAAGACCACCTTATGCCCCAGCTCCTGAAACTGGCGCAGCTTGTTGATGAGAACGGTGTGCCCCAGGTGCAGATCCGGCGCGGTCGGATCGAAGCCGGCCTTGATTCGCAGCGGCTGGCCGCGCTGCAGCTTGGCCACCAGTTCCGCCTCGACCAGAATCTCCTCTGCTCCGCGCTTGATCAGCGCCAGCTGCTCTTCGACCGACTTCATGAAGCTGCCCATACCGACATGAAAAAAGGGGCAGCCACGATACAAGATCGGACGGAATTTACAAAGTCCGCCCGACCGCAGCCGGGCAGAGCTCTCAAACCCGACGCGTCACATTGCCTCGAAGATCGTTTGGTTATATTTTAGGCGGTTATTACACCCCAAAGACCCCTACCCACCATGACGGATTCGTCCAGGAACACACCCCCGTACCCGAAGAGCCACCTGCTGGCGGCGAGCGGGATTGCGGCGCTGCTGAGCCTGACCCTGCTGGTGTTTCCCAGCAGCCAGGTAGAAGCCAAGAAGACCCTGCTGCCCCTCGATTTCGAGAACAGCGCCAGCATGCTGGTCGAAGAAAAGGACGCTCCCACCGCCGAACCGGTCACTTCCGCCGATGCCGAAGAGATCGTCCCCAGCCAAGCGGTGGCCAGCGCCCCCGGACCGGAGCAGGCGCGCGAGGTCAAGGTCACCGTCGCCAATGGCGACACCCTGTCCAGCATCTTCGCCAAGGCCGGCCTGCCGGGCGACACCCTGCACGACCTGCTGGGCAGCAGCCGCGAAGCCCGCCAACTGACCCAGATCAAGCCGGGCCAGGTCTTCCACGTCACCCGCGACGAGCAGGGCGGCCTCGAATCCCTGACTTCGCGCCTGAGCCAACTGGAAAGCGTGCATGTCACCCGCACAGCCAAGGGCTTCAGCGTCAAGCGCGAGCTGATCAAGCCGAGCATCCGCCAGGCCTACGCCCATGGCGTGATCGACAGCTCGCTGTTCGCCGCCACCCAGCGCGCCGGCCTCCCGCACCGCCTGGCCATGGACCTGGCGAAGATCTTCGACTATGACATCGACTTCGTCCTCGACCTGCGTGAGGGCGACGAATTCGAGGTGATCTACGAGGAGAAGCAGGTCGAGGGCAAGAAAGTCGGCAGCGGCGACATCCTTGCCGCCCGCTTCACCAACCGCGGCAAGCTGTACACCGCCGTGCGCTACACCGACCGCCAGGGCAAGCGTACCTATTACCGCGCGGATGGCAGCAGCATGCGCAAGGCCTTCATCCGCACCCCGGTCGACTTCGCCCGGATCAGCTCGCGCTTTTCCAACGGTCGCCGCCACCCGGTGCTGAACAAGATCCGTGCCCACAAGGGGGTCGACTACGCCGCTCCCACCGGTACGCCGATCAAGGCCACCGGCGACGGCAAGGTCATTCTCGCCGGCCGCAAGGGCGGCTACGGCAACACCGTGATCATCCAGCACGGCCAGCGCTACCGCACGCTCTACGCGCACATGAACGGCTTCGCCAAGGGCATGCGCAACGGCAGCCAGGTCAGCCAGGGGCAGGTCATCGGCTATGTCGGCACCACCGGGCTGTCCACCGGACCGCACCTGCACTACGAGTTCCAGGTCAACGGCACGCACGTCGACCCGCTGAGCCAGAAGCTGCCGATGGCCGATCCGCTGGCCGGCGCCGAGCGCAAGCGCTTCCTCCAGCAGACCCAGCCCCTGCTGGCCCGCATGGACCAGGAGCGCAACACGCTGCTGGCGCTGAACAGGCAGTAGGCCATGGCGTTCTATATCGGCGTGATGTCCGGCACCAGCCTGGACGGGCTGGACGTCGCCCTGATCGAGCAGGAGCAAACCACCCGCCTGCTTGCCGCCCACTACACGCCCATGCCGGCCGACCTCGGCCGGCAGCTGCTTGAGTTGTGCCGCAGCGGGCCCGACGAGATCGTCCGTGGCGCCCTGGCCGAGCAGCAGTGGGCCGAGCTCGCCGCCCAGGCGATCAGCTTCCTGCTGCTGCAGGAAGGCCTTGACCCTCGGCAGATCCGAGCCATCGGCAGCCACGGCCAGACCGTGCGCCACGAGCCGCAGCGCGGCTTCACCGTGCAGATCGGCAACCCGGCCCTGCTCGCCGAGCTCACCGGCATCAGCGTGGTCGCCGACTTCCGCCGCCGTGACGTCGCCGCAGGCGGCCAGGGAGCGCCGCTGGTACCGGCCTTCCATGCCGCCCTGTTCGGCAGCGAGCGGCCACGCGCCATCCTCAATGTCGGCGGCTTCAGCAACCTGACCCTGCTCGCCCCGCAGCAGCCGGTGCGCGGCTTCGACTGCGGCCCGGGCAACGTGCTGCTGGACGCCTGGATCCAGCGCCAGCACGGCGAGCCCTTCGACCGCGACGGCGCCTGGGCGGCCAGCGGGACGGCGGACCCGGCGCTGCTGCAGCAGCTGCTGGCCGACGACTACTTCAGCCTGCGCGGCCCGAAGAGCACCGGCCGCGAGCGCTTCAACCTCGACTGGCTGCTGGACCAGCTGCAGACGCAGCCGTCAGTGGCAGCGGCCGACGTGCAGGCCACCCTGCTCGAGCTGACCGCGCGCAGCATCGCCGCTGCCCTCAAGGACAGCCTGCCGGACGCGGAGGAACTGCTGGTCTGCGGCGGCGGCGCCCACAACCGGCGCCTGATGCAGCGCCTCGCCGAGCTGTTGCCGACCTGCACCGTGGCCGATACCGACAGCCGGGGGCTGCCGGCCGACTGGATCGAGGCGATGGCCTTCGCCTGGCTGGCGCACTGCTGCCTGGAAGGCATACCGGGCAACTGCCCGGAGGTCACCGGCGCGCGCGGCCGGCGCATCCTCGGCGCCATCTATCCGGCCTGAGGCGCACAAACGAAAACGCCGCGCGAAAGCGCGGCGTCTTGCGCTGCGGCGTCCTCAGATCGAGAACGACTGACCGCAACCGCAGGTGGTGCTGGCGTTGGGGTTCTTGATCACGAAGCGCGAGCCTTCCAGGCCTTCCTGGTAGTCCACCTCGGCGCCCGCCAGATACTGGAAGCTCATCGGGTCGACCACCAGGCTGACGCCGTCGCGCTCGACTACGGTATCGTCCTCGGCCTGCTCCTCGTCGAAGGTGAAGCCGTACTGGAAGCCCGAGCAGCCACCGCCGGTGACGAATACCCGCAGCTTGAGGCGGGGATTGCCCTCCTCCTCGATCAGACTCTTCACCTTGTTGGCCGCCCCCTGAGTGAACTGCAGCGGGGTGGGGGTGAAGGTTTCAATGCTCATGTCCGGAACTCCAGGCGCGTGGCCGTCTTGCAGCACAGTGGCGCGCATTATCGCTCACCGAGCGGAACGGTCAACTATTCTGCCGCGGCCTTGGCCGCAAGCGGTGGGCGCAGCCCAGGCTGCGCATCGGTTTGTCGATCAAGACGCCTACTGCAGCTCGGCCCAGCGGAAACTGCGCTCCAGCGGCAGGCGCTGCCCCTTGACCCGGGCCCGCAGCCGCACTTCGAGCGGCTCGAAGCCTTCGGGCAATACCAGTTCGGCGAACTGCCCGCCCTCGGGAATCGCCTGGAAATGGCGGAAGGCGAACGGCAGCCCCTCGGCGGGCACCGTCTCGGCCAGCGTCGTCAAGGACAGGTTGCGGCTGCGACCGCCCTGGCGACCGCGCAGCTCGACCAGCAGGGTGCCCTCCAGCGGTCGCTCGTCCGGACCGACCCGGCTGAGCAGGATCTGGAAGCGGAAGCGGCGCGGATCGTCGGTACTCTGCAGCTGGAAGGCGCGGATGCGCAAGCCCTCGCGGCGGCTGTCCGGGGCCAGCACCTCCTTGTAGGTGGCCAGCTCCTGCTGCAGCTGGAACACCTGCTCCTCCAGCAGCTTGATGGTCTGCCGGTTCTGCTCGCCGGCCTGGCGAGCCAGCTGTTCCCCGCTCTCCATCACCGCCAGCTGGCGGCGCAACTGCTCCAGCTCGACCGTGCGCAACTGCAGCTGCTCGGCCTGCACGCGGGCCTGCTCGAGACGCACGGCGAGCTGGCGCTGGCTCTGCCAGTGTCCCGCGTAGAACGCCGCCGGCAGCGCCAGCAGCAGCGCGAGGGGCGCCAGGCGCCGCATGGCGGCCCCCGGAGCGCCCCCGCGCCAGGAGTCCATCAGGGCAGCAGCGCCGCGTGCGACAGACCCATCCGCTCGTCGAGGCCGAACAGGATGTTCATGTTCTGCACCGCCTGACCGGAGGCGCCCTTGACCAGGTTGTCGATCACCGACAGCACCACCACCAGGTCGCCGTCCTGCGGCCGGTGCACGGCGATGCGGCAGACGTTGGCGCCGCGCACGCTGCGGGTTTCCGGATGGCTGCCGGCCGGCATCACGTCGACGAACGGCTCGCCGGCGTAGCGCTGCTCGAACAGCGCCTGCAGGTCGACGCTGCGGTCGGCCACGCGCGCGTAGAGGGTGGCATGGATGCCGCGGATCATCGGCGTCAGGTGCGGCACGAAGGTCAGGCCGACCTCGCCGCCGGCAGCGCGGCGCAGGCCCTGGCGGATCTCCGGCAGGTGGCGGTGGCCCTTGACCGAGTAAGCCTTCATGCTCTCGCCGGCCTCGCAGAGCAGCGAGCCGACGCTGGCGCCGCGGCCGGCACCGCTGACCCCGGACTTGCAGTCGGCGATCAGGCTGGAAGCGTCGGCCAGACCGGCTTCCAGCAGCGGGATCAGACCGAGCTGGGTGGCGGTCGGGTAGCAGCCCGGCACGGCGATCAGGCGCGCGCCCTTGATCGCCTCGCGGTTGACCTCGGGCAGGCCGTAGACGGCTTCCGGGAGCAGCGCCGGCGCGCCGTGGGGCTGGCCGTACCACCGGGCCCATTCCTCGGCATCCTGCAGGCGGAAGTCGGCGGACAGGTCGATCACCCGGGTGCCGGTGGCCAGCAGCTCGCCGGCCAGGGCATGGGCGACGCCGTGCGGGGTGGCGAAGAACACCACGTCGCAGGCGCCCAGGCGCGCCACGTCCGGCACGCTGAAGCGCAGCTCGTCGTAGTGACCGCGCAGGTTGGGGTACATGTCGGCGACGCGCACGCCCTCCTCCGAGCGCGAGGTGATCACCTCCACCTGCGCCTGCGGATGCTGGGCCAGCAGACGCAGCAACTCCACACCGGTGTACCCGGTACCCCCAACAATGCCGACCTTGATCATCTCGTGTCCCCGCAGGCCATCTGTGGAAAATATAGTGCGCCATGATAAGGCCGCGGCCCGGCCCGGCCAACCGCGGGATGACGGGGCGCCCGCGCTGCGACTACCATCGGCGCCGATCTCACGCAAAAGGACTCCCGCATGCTCTACCTGTGGCTCAAGGCCCTGCACATCATCGCCGTCGTCTGCTGGTTCGCCGGCCTGTTCTACCTGCCGCGCCTGTTCGTCTACCACGCGATGAGCGAGGACGCGCCGAGCCGCGAGCGCTTCTGCGTGATGGAGCGCAAGCTGTACCGCGGCATCATGACCCCGTCGATCATCGCCACCCTGGTGTTCGGCATCTGGATGCTGGTGCTCAACCCCGGCCTGTTCGCCGGCGGCGGCTGGCTGCACGCCAAGCTGACCCTGGTGGCCCTGCTGATCGGCTACCATCACTGGTGCGGTGCCCTGCTCAAGCGCTTCGCCCGCGGCGAGAACCGCCACGGCCACGTGTTCTACCGCTGGTTCAACGAGGTGCCGGTGCTGTTCCTGCTGGCCATCGTCATCCTGGTGGTGGTCAAGCCGTTCTGAGGCCTGCCAGCGGCGCCCGCTCGGGGGTACACTGCGCGCCCCGCGCCGCCGGCGCCCGGCCATGGAGACCCCGAATGCCCCGTTATGCCCTGATCACTGGCGCGTCCAGCGGCATCGGCCTGGCCCTGGCCGAAGCCCTGGCGCGCCGCGGGCACGCCCTGATCCTGGTCGCCCGCGAGCGCCCGGCGCTGGAAAGCATCGCCTGCGAGCTGAGCCAGCGCTTCGGCGTCGAGGTGATGTTCCGCGTCTGCGACCTGACCGAGCCGCTGCAGCTGTCCGGCCTGCTCTACGAGCTGGAGCAGTGCGACTACCAGATCGAGCTGCTGGTCAACAACGCCGGCGCCGCCTGCGCCGGCAGCTTCCTCGAGCAGGACTGGCAGCGCGAGCGCAAGCTGCTGGAACTCAACGTGTTCGCCCTGTCGCGCCTGTGCCACGCCCTCGGCAACGCCATGGCCCGCCGCGGCGGCGGGCAGATCCTCAACGTCGCCTCGCTGGCCGCGTTCCAGCCGGGTCCCTGGCTGAGCAGCTACTACGCCAGCAAGGCCTTCGTCCTGCACTTCTCCGAGGCCCTCGGCGAGGAGCTGCGCGGGCTCGGCGTGCAGGTCGCAGCGCTGTGCCCCGGCCCGGTGCGCACACCGTTCTGGCGCAACGCGCGCCTGGACATGCGCCCGCTGAAGAACAGCCCCTGGCTGATGAACGCCGAGCAACTGGCCCTGCTGGCCCTGCAGGGACTGGACCGCGGCCAGACGGTGATCGTGCCCGGCTGGCGCAACCGCCTGCTGGCGATCGCCGCCCAGCTCGCCCCGCGGACGCTGGCGCGACGCCTGGCGGCCCGCCTCAACCGGCGCCTGCTGCCGCACTAGGTGTGTAGTCCCGGGATGAGGTGGTGCGGGTCAAGCTTGAAACAGTCCGGTGTTCGAGTCCAGGCATCACAGA
>NZ_SSTC01000130.1 GCF_004801855.1 Pseudomonas sp. A-1
CGCCCTCGCGCGGCGCGGCCTGGCGGCGCGCCTGGGCGCGCTGCAGGGCCAGGCGGCGGGCGGCGACGTCGAGGCCGTGCAGCACCGCCGACTGCACCACCGTCCAGATGGCGATGATGTACAGGCTGTCGAGCAGGCGGCCGGTGAGCTTGAGTGCGGTGTAGTAGTAGCCGAAGCCGACCAGCACCACGTGGGCCAGCGGCAGGCCGACCAGCAGCAGCGCGGCGATGAAGTGCAGCACCCGCGAGCCGAAGAACGGCGGCTGGCTGAGCATGATGCGCAGCAGGATCCAGCTCATCAGCAGGAAGCCGCTGAGGACGATGAAGATGCCCAGCACGTCGTCGGCCAGGCCGGAGAGCTGGCGCTCGGCGATGCTCACCACCAGGACCATCGGCATCACCACCAGGCCCAGCTGGCGTACCTGGCGGTACAGGCTCTGCACCCGCGCCGGATCCCAGCCGAAATGCCGCTCGACCACGCTGCCGCGGGCCAGCAGGCGGTAGCTGACGCCGAACACCAGCATGGCCTGGGACAGCTTGAGCAGCGACTCGCCGAAGATGGTGGTGCCGGCCTGCGGGTCGCGGATCAGCACCACGCCGCAGGCGGCGACGATCAGCGGCAGCGGCAGCACCAGCAGGAAGTGGCAGAGCACCGCCAGCGGGGTGAGCGTCTGCCGGTAGCGGCGCAGCTGGGAGAGTTCGTCGTCGATGTGCGCCAGCTGGCGGCGCAGCCAGGGGCGGCCGCCGATCAGCGCGGCGAGCAGCACCACCAGTGGCAGGAACAGCAGCGGCTGGCCGATCAGGCCGTGACCGATGACGGTGGCGCTGTCGCGGATCGGCAGAGCCTCGAGCTGGCGCTGCAGGCGGCCGGGCACTTCCTTGAACCAGTCCAGATCGAGCGGCTTGTTGCTGGCGATCCAGAACATCTGCTCGTCGAGGGTGCGGCTGAGGCTGGCGCTGGTGGCCAGCAGCTCCTTCTGGTTGAGCTGCAGGGTGATGGCCTGGGTCAGCAGGTTGCCCAGCTCGGTGTTGAGGCGGTCGAGCAGCTCCAGGCGCGCGCGGGCCAGCTGTTCCAGCTGGCTGCGCAGCTCGGGGCTGACGCTCTCGCTCGGCTGGCTGGCGAGCAGGTTGGCGACGTACTGGGTCGGATTGACGATCTCGGCGCGGCGCTGGTTCAGCTCGAACTGGTACAGGCGCAGGTCGGCGATCTCGTTGGCGAGGTTCTTGTCCGCGCTGACCTTGGGCAGGGCGTTCTTCTGCTGGTAGAGGATACGGGTCAGCAGCAGGCTGCCCTTGAGCACGGCGATCTGCTCGTCGAGGGCCTGCTCGGCCTGCTTCAGGCCGTCGAGCTGCTGCTTGGTCTCGATGTTCTTGCGGATCAGCGCGTTGGCCCGGTCGGTGGACTTGAGCAGGTAGTCGCTGAGCGCCAGGTTGAGGTCGGCCTGGGTGGCCAGCAGGCTGCCGCCCTGGTTGCCCTGGCTCTCGCGCGACAGCTGGGCCACGGTTTCCGCCGATTCCTCGCGGCGCTTCTCGTTGAGGCTGTTCTGCAGGGCGAGGATTTCCGCCTCGAGCAGGGTGGTGCGCTGGCTCAGCAGGGCGCGCTGGCTGGCGCTGAGATCCTGCAGGGCGGTGGTGCCGGCCAGTTCCTGGCGGCGCAGCTGGGAGACCGCCTCCAGCGCGGCCAGCTCGCTCTGCAGCATGGCCTGCTGCTCGGCGCCGAGCGGCCGGTTGTTGTCCTTGCCGTCCTTGAGGATGTCGCGGATGACCTGGGCGCGCGCCTGGTTGGCGCTGATCTCCGACTGGGCGCGCTCGGGGCGGGTCTGCGCGTTGATCAGCGCATTGGTGGCCTGGGCCAGCTGGGTCTGGCTGTCGCTGAGCTGGGTCAGGCGCTCGGCGAGCAGGCCTTCCAGCTGGGCGACGGGCAGGCCGGCGTAGCGCTTGGCCAACTGCTCGGCGGGCACTGGCACCAGCTGCTTGAGTTCGCGCTGGGCTTCCTGGGTCTGCCTGGGGGCGGCGGCCAGCTGCTGCTTGAGCCGGTTCAGCTCGTCGCTGCTGCTCTGCAGCGTCTGCAGGTTGGCGAGGGTCTTCTGCAGGGTGTCCTGCAGGGTCTTGTGCTCGGCCTCCGGCAGCTTGCGGCCTTCGAGGCCGTCGAGCTGCTTCTGCACGGCGGTGGCGCTGGGCAGGTTGCCGGCGGCACCGGCGAGGGGGGCGAGCAGCACGAGGCCGAGGAACAGGGAAACCAGAAACGAACGGTACTGGAACATCATAAGCGCGAGGGTTTCGGTTGGGGGATCGGCAAGCCTACTGGCGCAGCGCCGCCGCGACAAGGCAGCCGGTCCGGAAATGGCCATGCCCGACGGCCGGGCACTCAGAACATCAGGGTCGGCCCGCCGCCGCCGGCGGGCAGCTTGAGGCCGACCTTGCGGATGCGGTTGCCTTCCATCTGCGCCACCGTCCAGGTGCGCCCGGCCCATTCGACCTGGTCGCCGACCACCGGTTCGCCGCCGATCAGGTGGGCGATGAACGGGCCGAGCTGCTGGGCGGGGTCGGTGCCGTCCAGCCTGAGGCCGTAGAGCGCCGCCACCGGTCCCAGCTCGGCGTCGCCCTCGAGGACGAAGTCGCCGAAGAAGCGCAGGTCCTGGCCGCGCTTGGGCGCCTCGCTGAACAGTTTGCCGAGTGCCGGCAGGTCCTTCTCGTGGCCGATCACGCAGAGGATGTCGCCGGCCTCCAGGCGGGTGCTGCCGCTGGGGTGGAGCAGTTCGCGGCCGCGGAACAGTGCAGCGATGCGCGTGCCATCGGGCATCTTCAGTTCGCGCAGCGGGGCGCCGACGCACCAGCGGTCGGCGCGCAGCTTGTAGACGAACAGCTCCCACTGGCTGGTGGGGTGGATCTGCAGGCCGGCGCGGGAGATCGGCGCCGGTTGCGGCGGTACCTCGACGCGGGTCTTGCGCGCCGCCCAGCCGAGGGTGCCGCCCTGCAGCACCAGCGACACCAGCACGATGAAGAACGCCACGTTGAAGAACAGCTGGGCATTGGGCAGGCCGGCGACCAGCGGGAATACCGCGAGGATCACCGGCACCGCGCCGCGCAGGCCGATCCAGGAGATGAACAGGCGCTCGCGGAAGTGGAAGGCGCGGAACGGCAACAGGCCGACGAACACCGCCAGCGGGCGGGCGAACAGGATCATCCACAGCGACAGGGCCAGTGCCGGCACGGCGATCGGCAGCAGCTCGCTGGGGGTGAGCAGCAGGCCGAGGATCAGGAACATGCCGATCTGGCTGAGCCAGGCCAGGCCGTCGAACATGTGCAGGATGCCGTGGCGGTTGCGGATCGGCCGGTTGCCGAGCAGCAGGCCGCAGCTGTAGACGGTCAGGATGCCGCTGCCGCCGATCTCGCCGGACAGGGCGTAGAGCATGACGCCGCCGCTGACCGCCAGCAGCGGATACAGGCCGTCGGCTACCGACAGGCGATTGACCAGCTGCAGCAGCAGCCAGCCGCCGCCCAGGCCGAGGAGGATGCCGATGCCGAACTGCTGGATCAGGCTGATCAGCACGTCGGAGGCGGTCAGGCTCTGCCCGGAGGCGAGGACGCCGATCAGGGTCACGGTGAGGAACATCGCCATCGGGTCGTTGCTGCCCGACTCGATCTCCAGGGTCGGCCCGACCCGCTCGTTGAGGCCCTTGCCGTTGAGCAGGTTGAACACCACGGCGGCGTCGGTGGAGCCGACGATGGCGCCGATCAGCATGCCTTCCAGCAGCTTGAGGTCGAACAGCCAGGCGGCGGCCAGGCCGGTCAGCCCGGAGGTGATCACCACGCCGAGGGTGGCCAGCGACATGGCCGGCCACAGCGCCACGCGGAAGGTGGCCACCCGGGTGCGCATGCCACCGTCGAGGAGGATCATCGCCAGCGCCAGGTTGCTGACCGTATAGGCCAGCGAATAGTCGTTGAACACGATGCCGCCGATGCCGTCGACCCCGGCGACCATGCCCACGGCGAGGAAGATCACCAGCACCGGGATGCCGATGCGCGCCGAGAACGAGCTGACCAGGATGCTGACGCCGACCAGCAGTGCGCCGATGAAGAACAGGCTGTTGACGGCGGCGGTATCCACGGCAGGCTCCGAAGCGGGTTGACGGGCAGGCAGAAATCATGCACTGGGCGTGCCAAGGGATTCTAACCCGTTGATTTGGCGCATGGTCGGAAAAATATCGGTTTTTTGCGTCAGGCCGGCGATCGTTGCGCAGGGGCTGTGCCGCTCGAGCGGGGCGCGCCTGCGCCGGGCGGGGGCAACTGGTAAACTCGCCGCCACTCCCGACCCACCTCTCAGCGCTGGCCGCCGTGCGCGACCGGCCACTCGCGGATTCGCCGATGAACTACCGTCACGCCTTCCACGCCGGCAACCATGCCGACGTGCTCAAGCACGCCGTACTCTGTCGCCTGCTCGCCCTGCTGGCACGCAAGGACAAGCCCTTCGCCTACCTCGACAGCCACGCCGGCGTCGGCCTCTACGACCTGGCCGGCGAACAGGCCGGCAAGACCGGCGAGTGGCTGCAGGGCATCGCCCGCCTGTGGGGGCGCGACGACCTGCCGGCGCTGCTCGACGACTACTGCGCGACCATCGCCGCGCTCAACCCGGACACCGGGCTGCGCTACTACCCCGGCTCGCCGGAGATTGCCCGCCGGCTGACCCGCGCCCAGGATCGCGTGCTGCTCAACGAGAAGCACCCCGAGGACGGTCGCCTGCTCAAGGACAACATGGCCGGCGACCGCCGGGTCACCGTGCACCTGGGCGAGGGCTGGCACCTGGCCAAGGCACTGCTGCCGGTGGCGGAGAAGCGCGCGCTGCTGCTGATCGACCCGCCGTTCGAGCAGGCCGACGAGCTGGAGCGCTGCGTCGAGTCGCTGAACACCGCCATCGCGCGGATGCGCCAGGCGGTGGTGGCGATCTGGTATCCGATCAAGGATGCGCGCCAGCTCAGGCGCTTCTACCAGGACCTCTCGAAGAGCGGTGCGCCCAAGCTGCTGCGCGCCGAGCTGTGGGTGCACCCCACCGACAACCCGGCCGGTCTCAACGGTTCCGGCCTGGTCATCGCCAACCCGCCGTGGCCGCTGGAGGACGAGCTGCGCGAGCTGCTGCCGTATCTGGCGACGCAACTGGCGCAGAGCCAGGGCGGCTGGCGGCTGGACTGGCTGATCGAGGAGAAGGCCGGCGGCTGAGTTGGTTGGCGCTCGGTGAGGCGGGTGTCCGCCCGTAGGGTGCGCTGTGCGCACCTGCGGTATCGTGGTGCGCACGGCGCACCCTACGATGCCGCTGTCCGGCGTGGGCATGCATCGCGGGCCGGACGCGGAGCGTCCAGGGCTCCGGCTCCCACGCTGGAGCGTGGGAGCCATCGAGATATCCTTATTCGGGCAGGCACACCCCGGTGCCGCGCAGGCCGCAGTAGCCGCCGGGGTTCTTCGCCAGGTACTGCTGGTGGTAGGCCTCGGCGTAGTAGAACGGCACCTCGGCGCGGATCTCGGTGGTGATTGGCCCGAAGCCGGCGCGGGCCAGTTCGGCGGCGAAGGCCTCGGCGCTGGCGCGCGCCTCGGCCAGCTGCTCCGCCGTGCTGCAGTAGATCGCCGAGCGGTACTGGGTGCCGACGTCGTTGCCCTGGCGCATGCCCTGGGTCGGGTCGTGGGCCTCCCAGAACGCCTTGAGCAGGGCCTTGAGGCTGGTCTGGCGCGGATCGTAGAGCACGCGCACCACCTCGGTATGCCCGGTCAGCCCGGAGCAGACTTCCTCGTAGGTCGGGTTGGGGGTATGGCCGCCGGCATAGCCCGCCGCGGTCACCCACACTCCCGGCTGTTGCCACAGGCGCCGCTCGGCGCCCCAGAAGCAGCCGAGGCCGAACTGCACCTCCTCCAGCCCGTCGGGGAACGGCGGCAGCAGCGGATTGCCGTTGACATGGTGCCGCTCGGGCACCGGCATGGCGCTGGCGCGCCCGGGCAGCGCCTGCTCGGCACTGGGCAGGGCGAGCTTGTGGGCGAGAATCTGGGAACGCAGGGGCATGGCTGCCTCCTCGGCAAGGTGGTGAGTCGTTCGTCTAACTTGCCCGCCTGCGCCTCTGCCTGCAACCCTTGGCGGGCCGTCGGCGACCTTTGTCCGTCCTGTCACATCCTGTTAATACTGGCAGGCCGCCGGGCTGTGCGCCGAACATGCGTGCGGATTAAGCTGGCGGCATTTTTCACGTGAACCAAGGGTAACCATCATGCACACAGGATTCATGCAGCGGCTGCGTCGCGGCCTGTTGCTGGCCCTGCTCGGCGCCGCGCTGCCGGCCGGCGCCGCCGCGGAGGCCACCGGCAACGACGACAGCCAGCACGAGCAGGGCAGCGAGACTTCCGGCAATCAGGTCAGCCAGCTGGATGGCGCCGAGCAGGCGCGCTACCTGGCCGAACTCAAGCACCTCTATCCGCGCCAGGCGCCGCGCAAGGCGCTGCTGGAGCACTGCAACCGCCTGCTGGAAAGCTACGCGCTGCGCAGCGGCTATCGGGTCGGCGAGGCGCGCCGCGACGATCTGCTCTACCAGCTGAGCCTCCTCGGTGATGGCAGCCTCAACGTGCGCGAGGAAATCCGCAGCGCCGACGGCAGTCGGGTCGAGGTGCGCAACCATCCGGTGGCGCTGTTCGGCGTCGATCCGTTCGTGCGCTACGAGTGCCCGAACCGCGGGCCGTCCTGCCAGGTGCTCAACCCGCAGGACGGCTCGCCGCTGCTGACCCTGGTACGCGACCACGCCGGGGTGGCCGAGCTGGCCAAGGCGATGAGCTTCCTGATCCGTGATCTGCAGAAGGGCTGAGTTTCCCGGGCTGCAAACAGAAACCCCGCCTTTCGGCGGGGTTTCTGTTTGTGCGGCGGACGTAGGCGGCGCTTACAGCAGCAGCGAACGGATCTCCGCCAGCAGGTCGGCCAGGCGGCGGGTGAAGCGGGCCGCGGCGGCGCCGTTGATCACGCGGTGATCGTAGGACAGCGACAGCGGCAGCATCAGCCGGGGCTGGAAGGCCTTGCCGTCCCACACCGGCTGCATGCTCGCCTTGGACACGCCGAGGATCGCCACCTCGGGCGCGTTGACGATCGGCGTGAAGCCGGTGCCGCCGATGTGGCCGAGGCTGGAGATGGTGAAGCAGGCGCCCTGCATGTCGTCGGCCGACAGCTTCTTGGTGCGCGCCTTCTCCGCCAGCTCGGCGGCCTCGGCGGCCAGCTGCAGCAGGCTCTTCTGGTCGACGTTGCGGATCACCGGCACCAGCAGGCCGTCCGGGGTGTCCACGGCGAAGCCGATGTGCACGTACTTCTTGCGGATCAGCGCCTTGCCGCTGGGGGCCAGCGAGCTGTTGAAGTCCGGCAGCTCGCGCAGCACGTGGGCGCAGGCCTTGAGCAGGAACGGCAGCACGGTCAGCTTGACGCCGGCCTTCTCGGCCGCCGCCTTCTGCGCGGTGCGGAAGGTCTCCAGCTCGCTGATGTCGGCCGACTCGAACTGGGTGACGTGCGGCACGTTGAGCCAGCTGCGGTGCAGGTTGGCGGCGCCGACCTGCATCAGGCGGGTCATCGCCACTTCCTCGATCTCGCCGAACTTGGCGAAGTCGACGACCGGGATGGGCGGGATGCCGGCACCGCCGCTCACGCCGGCTTCCGGCGCGGCCTTGGCCTTGTGCATCATGCCCTTGACGTAGGCCTGCACGTCTTCCTTGAGCACGCGGCCCTTCGGACCGGTGGCCGGCACGTCGGCCAGCTCGACGCCGAACTCGCGGGCGAGCATGCGCACCGCCGGGCCGGCGTGCACCTTGCCGGCGCTGCCGCTCGGCGCGCCGACCGGGCCCGGCACCTTGGCCGGGGCCGCCGGAGCAGC
>NZ_SSTC01000131.1 GCF_004801855.1 Pseudomonas sp. A-1
TTCGGCCCGGTGGTCGGCGTGACCACCTTCAAGGACGAGGCCGAGGCGCTGGCGATCGCCAACGACACCGAGTTCGGTCTGGGCGCCGGGGTGTGGACCCGCGACATCAACCGTGCCTACCGCATGGGTCGCGGCATCAAGGCCGGCCGCGTGTGGACCAACTGCTACCACCTGTACCCGGCGCACGCCGCCTTCGGTGGCTACAAGAAGTCCGGCGTGGGCCGCGAGACCCACAAGATGATGCTCGACCACTACCAGCAGACCAAGAACCTGCTGGTCAGCTACGACATCAAGCCGCTGGGCTTCTTCTGATCTGCCATAAATGAATCCATCCACATGACGCCGCTCCTGTCTCGGCAGGGGCGGCGGGGAAAGGGGCCTTGCGCATGTCCACACAACAATCCCACATCGTTTCCCACGCCCAGGGCGTGGAAACCGAAAGCGTCGATGCCGACTACTTCGCCAACCGCCAGCTCAAGCAGGGCGCGGCCGGCTGGGTGCTGCTGATCGGCCTCGGCGTCGCCTACGTGATCTCCGGCGACTACGCCGGCTGGAACTTCGGCCTGGCCCAGGGCGGCTGGGGCGGCATGTTCGTCGCCACCCTGCTGATGGCCACCATGTACCTGTGCAAGTGCTTCTCGCTGGCCGAGCTGTCGTCGATGATCCCCACCGCCGGCGGCGGCTACGGCTTCACCCGCACCGCCTTCGGCCCCTGGGGCGGCTTCCTCACCGGCACGGCGATCCTCATCGAGTACGCCATCGCCCCGGCGGCCATCGCCTGCTTCATCGGCGCCTACTGCCAGTCGCTGTTCGGCGTCGGCGGCTGGCTGGTCTACCTGGCCTTCTATGTGGTATTCATCGGCATCCATGTGCTCGGTGCCGGCGAGGCGCTCAAGCTGATGTTCGCCATCACCGCGGTGGCCGCCATCGCCCTTGGCGTGTTCATCGTCGGCATGCTGCCGCACTTCGACGCAGCCAACCTGTTCGACATCCCGGTCAGCGAGGCCGCCGGCGCCAGCGCCTTCCTGCCGTTCGGCTACGTCGGCATCTGGGCGGCGATTCCCTACGCCATGTGGTTCTTCCTTGCCGTCGAGGGCGTGCCGCTGGCCGCCGAGGAAACCAAGAATCCCAAGCGCGACCTGCCGCGCGGGCTGATCGGCGCCATGCTGGTGCTGCTGACCTTCGCCGGGCTGATCCTGCTGGTCGGCCCGGGCGCCGCTGGTGCCAAGGCGCTGATGGGCTCCGGCAACCCGCTGGTGGAGGCGCTGGAGGCGGCCTACCAGGGTTCGACCTGGATGAGCCAGTTCGTCAACCTGGTCGGCCTGGCCGGCCTGATCGCCAGCTTCTTCTCGATCATCTACGCCTATTCGCGGCAGATCTTCGCCCTGTCGCGCGCCGGCTACCTGCCGCGCGGGCTGTCGGTGACCAACCGCAACAAGGCGCCGGTGGCCGCGCTGGTGGTGCCGGGGATCATCGGCTTCGGCCTGTCGCTGACCGGCCAGGGCGACCTGCTGATCCTGGTGGCGGTGTTCGGCGCGACCCTGTCCTACGTGCTGATGATGGCCGCGCACATCACCCTGCGCCTGCGTCGTCCGGAGATGCCGCGCCCGTACCGCACGCCCGGCGGCATCGTTACCTCCTCGGTGGCCCTGCTGCTGGCGGCGGTGGCGCTGGTCGCCGGTTTCCTGGTCGACCCGCGGGTGGTGATCGGCGCCGCGGCGATCTATGCCCTGTTCATCGCCTACTTCGCCCTGTACAGCCGCCACCACCTGGTGTCCGGCACGCCCGAGGAAGAATTCGCGGCGATCCAGGCCGCCGAGAAGGCCCTGCGCTAACGCTTGAAGGATACGGCGGCCGCCACCCGGCGGTCGCCGCGAGGAGAACCAACAGATGGCTCAATTCGTCCACACCGTCGGCGGCCAGACCTGGCGCTTCGACAGCCTGCGCGAGCTGATGGCCAAGGCCACCCCGGCGCGCTCCGGCGACTACCTGGCCGGCGTCGCCGCGAGCAGCGCCGCCGAGCGGGTGGCGGCGCAGATGGCGCTGGCCGAGGTGCCGCTCAAGCACTTCCTGATCGAAGCGCTGATCCCCTACGAGACCGACGAGGTCACCCGTCTGATCATCGACAGCCACGACGCCGCGGCCTTCGCCCCGGTCAGTCACCTGACCGTCGGTGGCCTGCGTGACTGGCTGCTCGGCGAGGCGGCTGACGAGACCAGTCTGCGCTCCCTGGCGCCGGGGCTGACTCCGGAGATGGCCGCCGCGGTGTCGAAGATCATGCGCGTGCAGGACCTGATCCTGGTGGCGCAGAAGATCCGCGTGGTCACCCGCTTTCGCAACACCCTGGGCCTGCGCGGGCGGATGTCCACCCGCCTGCAGCCCAACCATCCGACCGACGATCCGGCCGGCATCGCCGCCAGCACCCTCGACGGCCTGCTCTACGGCAACGGCGACGCGATGATCGGCATCAACCCGGCCACCGACAGCATGGGCTCGATCTGCACCCTGCTGGAGATGCTCGACGCGGTGATCCAGCGCTACGAGATTCCCACCCAGTCCTGCGTGCTGACCCACGTCACCAGCTCGATCGCCGCCATCGAGCGCGGTGCGCCGCTCGACCTGGTGTTCCAGTCGATCGCCGGCACCGAGGCGGCCAACGCCAGCTTCGGCATCAACCTGAAGGTGCTGCAGGAGGGCTACGAGGCTGGCCTCAGCCTCAAGCGCGGCACCCTTGGCAGCAACCTGATGTACTTCGAGACCGGCCAGGGCAGCGCGCTGTCGGCCAACGCCCACCACGGCGTCGACCAGCAGACCTGCGAGACCCGCGCCTACGCGGTGGCGCGCCACTTCAAGCCGTTCCTGGTCAACACCGTGGTCGGCTTCATCGGCCCGGAATACCTGTACAACGGCAAGCAGATCATCCGCGCCGGCCTCGAGGACCACTTCTGCGGCAAGCTGCTCGGCGTGCCGATGGGCTGCGACATCTGCTACACCAACCATGCCGAGGCCGACCAGGACGACATGGACATGCTGCTGACCCTGCTCGGCGCGGCGGGGATCAACTTCATCATGGGCATCCCCGGCTCCGACGACGTGATGCTCAACTACCAGACCACCTCGTTCCACGACGCCCTGTACGCCCGCCAGGTGCTCGGCCTGCGCGCCGCGCCGGAGTTCGAGGAGTGGCTGGCGCGCATGGGCATCCTGCACCAGCAGGGCGGCCGCGTGCGCCTGGGCGACGAGCTGCCGCCGGCGTTTCGCCAGGCGCTGGCGCAGCTCGGTCCCTGACCGTTCCATGCCCGTAGGGGCGAATTCATTCGCCATGCCACCCGTCAAGGCGAATGAATTCGCCCCTACAGGCGGACTACCCAATACAACGGCACCCGGAGGTTTCCGATGCCCGAAAAATCCCCCGCCACCGAAAACCCCTGGCAGCAGTTACGCGGCCTGACCCCGGCGCGCATCGCCCTCGGCCGCGCCGGCACCAGCCTGCCGACTGCCGCGCAGCTCGATTTCCAGTTCGCCCACGCCCAGGCGCGCGACGCCGTGCATACCCCGCTCGACGTCGCGGCGCTGGGCGAATCCCTCGGCTCGCTCGGTCTCGACTGCCTGCACCTGCGCAGCGCCGCCAGGGACCGCGACACCTACCTGCAGCGCCCCGACCTCGGCCGCCGTCTGCACGCCGACTCCGCGCAGCTCTTGCGCGAGCACGCCGCTGCCCATGGCGGCGGCTACGATCTGGCCATCGTCATCGCCGACGGCCTGTCCGCGCTGGCAGTGCAGCGCCACAGCCTGCCATTCCTCGACCGCCTGCTCGAGCAGGTGCACGCCGAGGGCTGGACGCTGGCGCCGGTGTGCCTGGTCGAGCAGGGGCGGGTGGCGGTGGCCGACGAGGTCGGCGAGCTGCTCGGCGCGCGGATGACGGTGATCCTGATCGGCGAGCGCCCGGGGCTCAGCTCGCCGGACAGCCTCGGCCTGTACTTCACCTACGGGCCGAAGATCGGCCTCACCGATGCCTACCGCAACTGCATCTCCAACGTGCGCCTGGAGGGCCTCAGCTACGGCATGGCCGCCTTCCGCCTGCTGTACCTGATGCGCGAGGCCTGCCGCCGCCAGCTCTCCGGCGTCGATCTCAAGGACGAGGCCGAGGTGCCGAGCCTGGACGGCGGCGGCCGGGGCAACTTCCTGCTGCAAGGCGGGCGCTGAGGTTCCGGGTGCGGCGCCTTGTCGCATTCGCCGGTTTCGCCGAGCTCCGGATAATCGCGCGCCGCCAGCGCGCTGCGACTGGCCCGCCGGGCTATTCTGGAACTCATGAAACTCTCGCCGACCGACCGCATGCTGACCGCCTGGGTGCTGTACTGCAGCCTCCTGCTGGGCGTGTTCGCCTGCAGCCTGGGCCACGGGCAGATGGCCGGCCTCAAGCTCAACGGTCTCGGCGGCGCCTTCTGTTCGCTGCAGGACAATGCCGGCCCGACGCTGGACAGCGGTTTCAGCGACCCCGCGCCCGGCGACGCGCTCGGCGTCTTCGGCTGCTCCTGCTGCAGCTCCTTCGTCCTCGTCGTACTGCCCCTGCTGTTCGCCCTCGGCCAGTGGCTGCGGCCGCAGCGCCACTGGCTGCGCCCGGCGAGCCGCGACGAACGGCCCGCACCCCGTAACACCTGGCCCCCGGCCAATCCCCGCGCGCCCTGATCTCCGCGCACAGACGCCACCGTTTCCCCTGCGGACCAGCCTCGGGCGGACCAGCCTCGGGCGGACCAGCCTCGGGCTGAGCCGCGGCGGATCGTTGCGCCGTCTGTGCCGCCGCCCTGCAAGTCCTTGCCCAGCTTGACCGCCTTGCCCCGGCCGGGGAGTGCCGGCGCGCGGATGATCCGCCGCCCGCTCGCCGGGGAAGGCCACGCAAGTCCATGGAACCAGAAGAACAAGCATCAGGAGATCGCCATGCGCCATTATCCCATTCCGAGTCTGCTCGCCCTCGCCATTGCACTGGCCTCGACCGCCCATGCCGAGGAAACCCGGCCCGAGGAAGTCGAGCTGCAGCCCATCGTCATCAGCAAGGGCCGGAAGACCGACCCGACCGCGCCCACGCTGACGGAAAAGCGCGTCGAGTTCGCGCAGATTCCCGGCGGCGCCACGGTCGTCGACGCCGAGACCTACAAGAGCGGGCGCAGCAGCACCCTGCAGGACGCCCTGGGCCTGGCCCCCGGGGTGTTCGTCCAGCCGCGCTTCGGCGCCGAGGAGGCGCGCCTGTCGATCCGCGGCTCCGGCCTGCAGCGCACCTTCCATGGCCGCGGCCTACTGCTGATGCAGGACGGCGCGCCGGTCAATCTGGCCGACGGCAGCTTCGACTTCCAGACCATCGAGCCGCTGGCCACCGACCACATCGAGGTGCTGCGCGGCGCCAACGCCTGGCGCTACGGTGCGGCCAACCTCGGCGGCGCGATCAACTTCGTCGCCCCCACCGGGCAGACGGCCGCGCCGGTCGACCTGCGCGTCGAGGGTGGCAGCTTCGGCTATCGCCGGCTGTTCGGCGCCGTGGCCGAGGACTTCGGCGATGTCGACGCCTACCTGAGCGTCAACGACTACGCCCAGGACGGCTTTCGCGACCACGCCCGCCAGGACAACCGGCGCTACTTCGCCAACCTCGGCGGAAGAATCAACGAGCGCCTGGCCACCCGCTTCTACCTGACCCATGTGGAAACCGACTCCGAGCTGCCCGGCAGCCTGACCAAGGCGCAGATGCGCCGCGACCCGGAGCAGGCCGCGGCGGGCAGCCTCAGCGGCGACCAGCGTCGCGACTTCACCCTCGACCGGGTCGGCAACATCAGCACCCTGCAGCTGGGCAACGGCCATCGCCTGGAGCTGGCCAGCTACTACAGCGAGAAGTCGCTGTTCCACCCGATCTTCCAGGTGCTGGACATCGACAGCGAGGACTACGGCCTGCGCCTGAGCCACAAGTGGGCGAGCGGCGACGGCTGGCGCTGGACCGGCGGCGTCGAGGTCAGCCACGGGCGCAACCGGGACTCGCGCTACCTCAACGTCGGCGGCCACAAGGGCGCCAAGGTCAACGAGCTGCAGCAGACCGCGCGCAACCTGAACGCCTTCGCCGAGCTGGAGGTGCCGCTGGCCGAACGCTGGGCGCTGATCGGCGGGGTCGCCTGGCTGCACCAGCAGCGCGAGGTGGACGACCGCCTGGTCACCGCGCGCGACGAGTCGTTCGACGCCACCTACGTCGGCCGCCTCGGCCGCATCGGCCTGCGCCACGACCTGAGCGCGGACGTGCAGCTGTTCACCAACCTCAGCCAGAGCTACGAGCCGCCGACCTTCAGCGAGCTGACCGGCGGCCAGGTGGTGACCCGCAACGACGCGCAGCGCGCCAACACCTGGGAAGCCGGCCTGCGCTGGGCGCGCGGCGATCTCGACCTGGATCTGGCGATCTACCGCAGCGAGATCCGCGACGAACTGCTGGCGCTCAACGACGGCAACGGCCAGCCGCTGGGCACGGTCAACGCCGAGCGCACCATCCACCAGGGCATCGAGCTGGGCGGCGCCTGGACCCTCGGCCGGATCGTCCTGCGCGGCCAGTACCTGTTCAACGACTTCCGCTTCGACGACGACGCCGTCTACGGCGACAACCGCCTGGCCGGCGCTCCGCGCCAGTTCGTCAAGGGCGAGGCGCTGTGGCAGCAGGGCGGCTGGTACGCCGGGCCGACCTTCGAGTGGGTGCCGACGCACTACAACGTCGACCAGGCAGAAAGCCTGTACGCCGACAGCTACGCGATCTGGGGCCTGAAGGGCGGCTACCGGGCGGGCGAGGGCTGGGGCTTCTTCGTCGAGGGCCGCAACCTCTCCGACAAGACCTATGCCGCCACCACCGGGGTGATCGCCGACGCCCGTGGCCAGGACAGCGCGCAGTTCCTCCCCGGCGACGGCCGCAGCCTGTACGCCGGCCTGGAGTGGCGGCTGTGACCGCCGCGCAGGGGATCGGCCGCAGACTGCGGCCGAGCTGGCGCCAGCGCGTGCTGCGGCTCTTGCCGTGGCACCGGCGCCTGGCGCTGCTGGCCTGCCTCGGGGTGCTCGGCTGGGCCGCCAGTGGCGTGCTGCACCCGCTGATGAGCAACCTGCAGCCGCGGCCGGCGGCCTTCCTGCCGCCGGCAGACCTGTTGCCGCTGCAGGGGCTGCAGGCACCGGCCACGGTGCTCGGCGCGGCGGGCCTCGGCGAAGTGCAGGCCCTGCGCCTGCTGGTGCTGGATGGCGAACCCTACTATCAGGCGCGCCTGCCCGGCGTCGCCGAGCCGCGCTACTGGCACGCGCGCAGCGGGGCGCCGGCCGATCTGCTGGCCCGCCATGCCGAGCGCCTGGCGCAGCACTATCTGGGGACGACCGAGCCGCTGCGCTATGCCGGCAGCCTGAGCGGGTTCGACGGCGAGTACGCCTTCGTCAACCGCCTGCTGCCGGTGGCGCGGGTGGATACGGCGCGCGAGGACGGCCTGCGTCTGTACCTGGATCTCCACCAGGACCGCCTCGGCACCCTGGTGGACGAGCGCAAGGCCTGGTTCGGCCGGCTGTTCCAGGCCGTGCACAGCTTCCGCTGGCTGGACGGCGCCGGCCTGCTGCGCCCGCTGCTGATGAGCCTGCTGCTGGCGGCGCTGCTGGCCACGGCGGCGCTGGGCGTCGCGCTGTTCCTCGCCCGCCCGCGGCAGTCCCGCGCGCCGTGGCGGCGGCGGG
>NZ_SSTC01000132.1 GCF_004801855.1 Pseudomonas sp. A-1
GGCGCGACCTGCAGGGTCGGCAGGCCCTCGCCAGCGCTGGCGCCGTCGAACACCCCGCGCGCGGCCAAGGCCGCCGCCTCGGCCGCGGGCGCGCCGTGGGCCAGTCGGGTGGCCTCGTTGGCCAGGACGATCTTCGCCTCGTTCAGTTCGGCGCCCTGCAGCGCGCCGAGGCGGCGCACCTCGGCCATCGGCAGTTCGCTGAACAGGGCGAGGAAGCGGCCGACGTCGCGGTCGTCGCAGTTGCGCCAGAACTGCCAGAAGTCGAACGGCGCCAGGCGCTCGGCGTTCAGCCACACCGCGCCCTGCGCCGACTTGCCCATCTTGCGGCCGTCGCTGGTGGTGAGCAGTGGCATGGTCAGGCCGTACAGCTGCGCGCCGTCCTGGCGGCGCGACAGCTCGACGCCGTTGATGATGTTGGCCCACTGGTCGGCGCCGCCGATCTGCAGGGTGCAGCCGTGGCGGCGCGCCAGTTCGGTGAAGTCGAAGGCCTGCAGCAGGGTGTAGCCGAACTCCTGGAACGACAGCGAGTGCTCCAGGCGGCTGCGCACCGCATCGAAGGTCAGCAGGCGGTTGACGCTGAAGTGGCGGCCGACGCGGTTGAGGAATTCCAGGTAGCCGAGGCCGTCCAGCCAGTCGGCGTTGTTCACCACCCGGGCATCGGACGGCTCGTCGCCGAGGTGCAGGTAGCGCTGGAACGCGCTCTCGATGCCGCGCATGTTGGCGGCGATGGTCGCCTCGTCCAGCATGGGGCGGCTGCTGTCGCGGAAGCTCGGGTCGCCGATGCGCGTGGTGGCGCCGCCGATCAAGAGCAGCGGGCGGTGGCCGGCGTGCTGCAGCCAGCGCATCAGCATCAGGCCCTGCAGGTGGCCGACGTGCAGGCTGTCGGCGGTGGCGTCGAAGCCCAGGTAGGCGGTCAGCGGGCCGCGCGCGAGGGCGGCGCGCAGGCCGTCGGCGTCGGTGCTCTGGTGGACGAAGCCGCGCTCTTCGAGCAGGGCGAGCAGGTCGGTGTCGATCGGGGGCATTGCAGTCTCCTTGGGGGGATGGCGAAACGCCTGAGGAGACTGTGGAGAAACGATCCGGTCCGCCTCAGGCGGATCGGATGCGCGCACGCGCCTACCGCCTCGATGAGGTGCGGTAATAGGCGTAATAGCGGACGCGGGAAACGGTTAACAGGTTCATGGTCGCCACTCTAGCACGCCGGCGGCGGGGCAGGGCAAGCCCCGTCACCGGGGAAAGGCCGGGCGGCGAGGCGGGGAAAAGTCCAGTTTCCCCCGCCCGCAGGCGGGCGATGCGCGCCCTGAAGCCGCTGTGCCGTGCGTTGCTGGCGCCCCGGGGCGACGAAAAGTACAAGTCAAAGTGCGGAAAAGGTATTCTGCTATTTCGTTGCGATATTCATGATTTGCTCATCGTCATCTGCCGACGCACGGCAGCCAAGCACTCGACGGCATCCCCCCGCGATGCCGCGGGCCGGAGTCAGCCCCGGCCATCCACCTTGCGCCAGGAGTACCGAACATGTCCAAGCCGCAGCTCGACCCGAATCAACTCGCCTTCCGCAACGCCATGGCGCACATGAGCGCCGCGGTGAACATCATCGCCACCGACGGCGAGGCCGGCCGCTGCGGCATCACCGCCACCGCGGTGTGCTCGGTGACCGACACCCCGCCGACCGTGATGGTCTGCGTCAACCGCAACAGCGCGATGAACGCGGTGTTCAAGGCCAACGGCCGCCTGTGCGTCAACGTGCTGTCCGGCGAGCAGGAAGAGGCCGCCAAGCACTTCGCCGGGATGACCGGGGTGGCCATGGAGGAGCGCTTCGCCCTCGACCCGTGGACCACCGGCAGCCAGGGCCTGCCGGTGCTGGAAGGCGCGCTGGCCAACCTGCAGGGGCGCATCGTCGAGACCCAGGAGATCGGCACCCACTCGGTGCTGCTGGTCGAGCTGGACGACATCCATGTGCGCGAGGAGGGCGACAGCCTGGTGTACTTCAGCCGCGCCTTCCGCCGCGTCGAGCGCGCCGCCTAAGCGGCTGCCCGTTCCCGAAAAGGCCCTGCCGGATGGCAGGGCCTTTTCGTTTGTGGCCCGGGCTCATGCGTTTGGGGGTTGCCTGATGCGCGCGCTAGCGGCAGTCTGCGCGGCCTTGCCCTGCACCGGAATTGTTCGTCCATGTCCCAGCTCGACCCCAGGCAGCTCGCCTTCCGCAACGCCATGGCGCACATGAGCGCCGCGGTGAACATCATCACCACCGACGGCACCGCCGGCCGCTGCGGCATCACCGCCACCGCGGTGTGCTCGGTGACCGACACCCCGCCGACCCTGATGGTCTGCATCAACCGCAACAGCGAGATGAATGCGGTGTTCAAGGCCAACGGCCGCCTGTGCGTCAACGTGCTGTCCGCCGCGCAGGAGGAGGCCGCCCGCCACTTCGCCGGGATGACCGGCGTGGCCATGGACGAGCGCTTCGCCCGCGGCGCCTGGCAAGCGGGCGAGGGCGGCCTGCCGGTGCTGGAAGGCGCGCTGGCCAACCTGCAGGGGCGCATCGCCGAGGCCCAGGAGATCGGCACCCACTCGGTGCTGCTGGTCGAACTGGACGACATCCGCGTGCGCGAGGAGGGCGACAGCCTGGTGTACTTCAGTCGCGCCTTCCGCGTGGTCAGCCGCGACCAGGTGGCCTGAGAGCGATTGCCGCCCGGCGGGGCTGGCGTCCTCTCGCGGCAAACGTTAAGATGTTAAACATCTGCTGTCGCCCCGGCACCTTGCGGTGTTCCCCTCTTTCAGGGGCGGCGGCGTTTTAATTCCCCCCGATGCTGCCAGACGTGGCCCCGTAGCCGCAGGAGGCGCCATGACTTCGTCCGCCGAGCGTTCCTGGCCTGCCGCCGTTCGCGCGCTGCAACACCCCAACTTCCGCCTGTATTTCGCCGGCCAGGCCGTGTCGATCCTCGGCAGCTGGATCCAGCAGGTCGCCCTGTCCTGGCTGATCTACCGCCTCACCGGCTCGGTGGCGCTGCTCGGCGTCACCACCTTCGCCGCGCTGCTGCCGCAGCTGATCGTCGGTCCCCTGGCCGGCGCCTGGACCGACCGCCACGACAAGCGCCGCCTGCTGATCCTGGTGCAGGCCCTGCTCGGCCTGCAGGCGCTGGCGCTCGCCGCGCTCACCGCGCTGGAGTGGATCGGCCCGGCGCTGATCGTCGCCATGTCGCTGCTGCTCGGCGTGCTCAACGCCTTCGACACGCCGCTGCGCCAGGCGCTGATCGGCAGCTTCGTCGGCAGCCGCGACGACCTGCCCAACGCCCTGGCGCTCAACGCCATGCTGTTCAACATCGGCCGCTTCATCGGCCCGCCGCTGGCCGGCCTGCTGCTGGCGCTGACCAGCGAGGCGATGTGCTTCGCCCTCAACGCCCTGTCGTTCCTCGCCCTGCTGGCCGGCCTGCTGCTGATCCGCATCGACGCGCCGCCGCGCGCCAAGGGCTCGACCGGCGCGGTGTTCCGCGAGGGCCTGGCCTACGTGTGGGGCAACCAGCCGATCCGCCTGCTGATCCTCAGCCTGGCGATGGTCAACCTCACCGCCTCCAGCTACGCGGTGCTGCTGCCGGTGTTCGCCCGCGACATCTTCGGCGGCGACGCGCAGACCCTCGGCTGGCTGTGGGGCGCCGCCGGCTGCGGCGCCTTCCTCTCCACCCTGTTCCTCGCCACCCGCCAGGCGCTGCCGGGCCTGGTGCGCATCGTGCTGGTCGGCGCGGTGCTCAGCGGCCTGGCCCTGCTGGCCTTCGCCGCCAGCCACCTGGTGCCGCTGGCGCTGCTGGCCATGGCGGTGCTCGGCTTCGCCATCTCGGTGGGCAACGTCGGCATCAACATGCTGCTGCAGAGCCTGGCGCCGGAGCAGCTGCGCGGCCGCGTGGTGTCCTTCTTCACCTCCATCCGCTTCGGCTTCGACGCCATCGGCGGCCTGCTCGCCGGCCTGCTGGCCGCGCGCATCGGCGCGCCGCTGACCCTGGCGCTGGAAGGGGTGGTGCTGCTGGTGTTCTGCGTCTGGCTGCTGGCGCAGCGCCGGGTGCTGCGTGAACAGGTGCGCGACGACCTGCAGGAGCAGGCCGCGCGCTGATCGGATCGGGGGTGCTTCCCGTGTCGGCGCAGGAGACAGGTGCGGTTGCCCCCGCCTGCTGCTCCTGCCAATCCTCGCCCCGGCTGGGCCTTGTGCCCGCCGGGGCTTTTTTTGTCCGGCTAGACGCTCTCGTCCTCGTCGCTGCCTTCCACCGCCATGTTCAGCTCCTTGATCTTGCGGGTCAGGGTGTTGCGCCCCCAGCCGAGCAGCTGGGCGGCGTCGCGGCGGCGGCCGGCGGTGTGCTTGAGGGCGCTCTCGATCATCACCCGCTCGAAGGCCGGCAGGGCGCTGCCGAGCAGGTCGGTCTGGCCGCGGGTCAGCGCCTGTTCGGCCCACAGGCGCAGCGCCTGCTCCCAGTTGCCGCCGGCCGGAGCCTCCTGCGGCTGCTGCAGCAGCTCGGGCGGCAGGTCGTCGATGTGCACCTCGCGCCCCGAGGCCATCACCGTGATCCAGCGGCAGGTGTTCTCCAGCTGGCGCACGTTGCCCGGCCAGGGCAGGTTCTGCAGGTATTCCTCGGTCTGCGGCTTGAGCAGCTTGGGCTCGACCGCCAGCTCCTGGGCGGCGCGGGCGAGGAAGTGGCGGGCCAGTGCCGGGATGTCCTCGCGGCGGTCGGCCAGGCGCGGGATGTGGATGCGGATGACGTTGAGACGGTGGAACAGGTCCTCGCGGAACTTGCCGGCGCGCACCAGGTTCTCGAGGTTCTGGTGGGTGGCGGCGATGATGCGCACGTTGACCTTGACCGGGGTGTGGCCGCCGACCCGGTAGAACTCGCCGTCGGCCAGCACGCGCAGCAGGCGGGTCTGGGTGTCGGCCGGCATGTCGCCGATCTCGTCGAGGAACAGGGTGCCGCCGTCGGCCTGCTCGAAGCGTCCGCGGCGCTGCGCGGCGGCGCCGGTGAAGGCGCCCTTCTCGTGGCCGAACAGTTCGGACTCCATCAGGTCCTTGGGGATCGCCGCCATGTTCAGGGCGATGAACGGCGCGTTGGCGCGCGGGCTGTGGCGGTGCAGGGCGTGCGCCACCAGCTCCTTGCCGGTGCCCGATTCGCCGTTGATCAGCACGGTGATGTTGGAGTGGCTCAGGCGGCCGATGGCGCGGAACACCTCCTGCATCGCCGCCGCCTCGCCGATGATCTCCGGGGTGGCGGCCTGCTCGTCGGGGGTGGCCAGCGCCTGCTGCTCGCGGGCGTGCAGGGTGGCGCGCTTGACCAGCGACACCGCCTCGTCGACGTCGAACGGCTTGGGCAGGTACTCGAAGGCGCCGCCCTGGTAGGAGGCCACCGCGCTCTCCAGGTCGGAGTGGGCGGTCATGATGATCACCGGCAGGCGCGGGTACAGCTCGCGGATGCGCGCCAGCAGGTCGAGGCCGCTGGCGCCCGGCATGCGGATGTCGGAGACGATCACGCTGGGCTGCTCGAGGCCCAGGCGGTTGAGCAGGCTGTCGGCGCTGTCGAAGCTCTGGCTGGGCAGGCCGGCCTGCTGCAGGGCCTTTTCCAGCACCCAGCGGATCGAGCGGTCGTCGTCGACGATCCAGACGGTATCCGGTCGGTTCATGGGGTTGGTGCTCCTTGTTCAAGCGGCAGAAACAGCGCGAAGACCGTGCGCCCGGGCTGGCTTTCGCACTCGATCAGGCCCTGGTGCTGGTTGAGGATGTTCTGCGCGATGGCCAGACCGAGGCCGGTGCCGTCGGCACGCCCGCTGACCATGGGATAGAAGAGGGTGTCCTGCAGCGCCGGGTCGATGCCCGGGCCGTTGTCGATCACCTCGATGCGGCACACCAGGCGGTGGCGCTGGTGGCCGATGGTGAACTGGCGCAGGGTGCGGGTGCGCAGCAGGATGCGTCCCGGCGGGTGCGGCTGCTTCTGCCCGGCGATCGCCTGCATGGCGTTGCGCACCACGTTGAGCACCGCCTGGATCAGCTGCTCGCGGTCGGCGAGCAGCTCGGGGATGCTCGGGTCGTAGTCGCGGTCCAGGCTCAGCTTGCCCTGGGTCTCGGCCTTGACCAGGCTGCATACCCGCTCGAGCACCTCATGGATGTTGGTCGGCGCCAGCTGCGGCAGCTTGTTGGAGCCGAGCATGCGGTCCACCAGGTTCCGCAGGCGGTCGGCCTCGGCGATGATCACGTCGGTGTAGTCCCTGAGGCCGGCGTCCGGCAGCTCGCGGGCCAGCAGCTGCGCGGCGCCGCGGATGCCGCCCAGCGGGTTCTTGATCTCGTGGGCCAGGCCGCGCACCAGCAGACGGGTGGTCTCCTGCTTGGCCAGCTGCGCCTCCTCCTTGGTGATGCGCAGCAGGCGGTCGCGCGGGTGCAGCTCGAGCAGCAGCAGGAAGCTGCTCAGGCCGGGGATCGGCGTGGCCGCGTAGTCCACCGCCAGCTGCTGGCCGGCGGCGGTGATCAGCTGCGCCTCGCGCTTGGTGAACGGGTGGCCGCTGGCCACCGCCTGGCGCAGGGCCGGCAGGCCGTCGGGACTCTCGTTGCACAGCTCGCTGATGAACAGCCCCTGGCTGCGCTGGCCGCTGACGCCCAGCAGCATCTCGGCGGCCGGGTTCATGTACTCCAGGCGCAGCTCGGCGTTGAGCAGGATCACCGCGGTGGTCAGGTTGTCGAGCAGCAGGCGCTGCAGTGAGTCGTAGGCCATGGCTAGCATGCGCTCCTGTGGGTGCAGCGTATTTGCAAGAAGTGCGCCAGCGACATGAGGGTGCAGCTCCGGGCAGCCGTCTGCCGCCTTTTTGTGCATGGCCGCGCGGACTGCGCCGATGGCGCGCGGATGGCGCAGAGCCCGTGGCACAGGGCCTGCGCCCCGCCAGGGGCGGGCACCGGCAGGGTGCGCAGCGGCTGCCTGCGGGGCGCCGCAGGCGGCGAGCCGGGCATGATTCGTGGCTCAGTATAGGTCGCGGGAGCATTGCGCGCACCAAAGTGGTGCGCGCGTGCTCAGGGGAGGGGCACGCCGAGGAAGCGGCGCGGCTCGGCCGGCTTGTCGGCCAGCGGGCATTCCGGGCGCACGCCATAGTCGCCCTTCTGGCAGGGCTTGACCCGGCGCTTGTCGGCCAGGGTGGTGCGCCTGAGGTGGAACGGCTGGCTGGGCGTGCGCTCGACGATGCGCCCCTCGGCGTCGACGATCTCGGCGGCCAGCTGGTGGGTGCCGCGGTCGAGGTTGTCGAGGGTGAACACCGGGCTGCGCGCCGGTGCGCCGTGCACCTGGCCGTCGAGCAGCAGGCGGTAGCGGTGTCCCGCGAGCAGGCCGGGGTCGCTCTCCAGGGTGACCAGCAGGTTGCCGTCGTTGTCGCGGATGGTGGCGTCCGGCTCGGGCAGGGTGATGCGCAGCAACTGGTAGGCCGGCAGCAGGGCGGCGGGCAGCGCCGGCGGTGCGGCGGGCGGCGGCGCCGGCAGGCTGGCGCTGTTGGCCGGCGCC
>NZ_SSTC01000133.1 GCF_004801855.1 Pseudomonas sp. A-1
CGCCGCTGGCGGTGGCCGGGGAGAGCGCCGTGCTGCCGGCGCCCGAGGCCGGCGACGCACGCTTCGTCGCGGCGGTCGCCAGGCAGGCCGGGCTGAGCTGGCGCGAGCCGGCGCGCAAGGCCGCCGAGCACTGGTGGATCGCCTCCTACAGCGCCCTGCGCACCGGTGAGATCGAGGCGCCGCCCGCCAGCCGCTTCGACGACGCCGCGCCGGACAGCCCGGCGGCGCAGAAGGCCGCCGACGACGAGCGCGAGAGCCTGGCCGTGCCGCTGCGCACGGGCGACGCGCCGAGCCTGCACCGCTTCCCGCGCGGCCCCAATCCCGGCACCTTCCTCCACGGCCTGCTGGAGATGGCCGGGTGCGAGGGCTTCGCCGAGCTGGCCGCCGAGCCCGCGGAACTGCGCGAGCAGATCGCCCGGCGCTGCCAGCTGCGCGGCATGCCCGAATGGATCGAGCCGCTCGCCGCCTGGCTGCGGCACCTGCTGGACACCCCGCTGGTCCTGGGCGAAGGGCGCGCGGTGGCGCTGGCGCAGCTCGCCAGCTACCAGCCGGAGCTGGAGTTCTGGTTCGAGGCGCGCAACGTGGACGTGCGGCGGCTCGACCGCCTGGTGCAGCAGCATGTGCTGCCCGGCCTGGCGCGCCCGGCGCTGGCCCGCGACACCCTCAACGGCATGTTCAAGGGCTTCATCGACCTGACCTTCGAGCACGACGGCCGCTACTACGTGGTCGACTACAAGTCCAACTGGCTGGGCGAGGGCGATGCGGCCTACACGGCCGAGGCGATGGCGGCCGCGGTGGTCGGCCACCGCTACGACCTGCAGTACGTGCTCTACCTGCTGGCGCTGCACCGGCAGCTGCAACTGCGCCTGCCGGATTACGACTACGACCGCCACATGGGCGGAGCGCTCTACCTGTTCCTGCGCGGCAGCCGCGCACCGGGGCAGGGCATCCACCACGCCCGCCCGCCGCGGGTGCTGATCGAAGCGCTTGACGCGCTGTTCAAGGGTGAAAAGGCCGAGCAGACGGAGGCGATGGCATGAACGAACAACTGTCCCTGGGCATGGACGTGGCGCCGGCCGTGGAGCTGCGCAGCAGTGCCGATCTGCTGCAGCTGCTGGACGAGTGGGGCGCGCGCGGCTGGCTGCGCGAGCTGGACCGCGCGCTGGTCGCCTTCCTTGTCGAACTGGATGCCGGCAGCCCGCCGCTGGCGCTGCTCGCCGCCGCGCTGGCCAGCCACCAGCTCGGCCACGGCCACGTCTGCCTGGACCTCGCCGCCACCCTGGCCAGCCCGGATTTCGCCCTGTCGCTGCCGCCCGAGGGCGAGGACGCCGAGCGGGCGACCCTGCTGCCGTCGCAAGTGCTCGCCGGCACCGCCCTGGCCGACTGGCAGGCGGCGCTGTGCGCCAGCGCCCTGGTGGCGGTCGACGGCGCGGACGAGGCCGCGCCGCTGGTGCTGCACGGCGAGCGCCTGTACCTGCGCCGCTACTGGAACTACGAGCGGGCGGTGGCTGCCGCCCTCGCCGCGCGCCTGGGCGACACGGCGGAGCTGCCGGACGATCTCGCCGCGCGCCTGGCGCGGCTGTTCCCCGAGCCGCAGCTGGTCGACGGCGTGCGCCAGACCGACTGGCAGAAGCTCGCCTGCGCGCTGGCCGCGCGCGGCAGCTTCGGCCTGATCACCGGCGGCCCCGGCACCGGCAAGACCACCACCGTGGTGCGCCTGCTGGCGCTGCTGCAGGAGCCGGCGCTGGCTGCCGGCCAGCCGCTGCGCATCCGCCTGGCGGCGCCCACCGGCAAGGCCGCCGCGCGGCTCACCGAATCCATCGGCGCGCAGGTCGCCTCGCTGCCGGTCGAGGAGCGCGTGCGCGCGCAGATCCCCAGCGAGGTCACCACCCTGCACCGCCTGCTCGGCAGCCGGCCGGACAGCCGCCACTTCCGCCACCACGTCGGCAACCCGCTGCCGCTGGACGTGCTGGTGGTCGACGAGGCATCGATGATCGACCTGGAGATGATGGCCTGCCTGCTCGACGCGCTGCCGCGCCACGCCCGGCTGATCCTGCTCGGCGACAAGGACCAGCTCGCCTCGGTGGAGGCCGGCGCGCTGCTCGGCGACCTGTGTCGCGACGCCGAGGGCGGCTTCTACGCGCCCGCGACCCGCGCCTGGCTGGAGCAGGTCGGCGGCGAGCGGCTGGTCGATGCGGCGCTGCAGGAGGGCGATGCCGTCCGCCGGCCGCTGGCCCAGCGCACCGTGATGCTGCGCCACTCGCGGCGCTTCGCCGGCGGCTCGGGCATCGGCCGCCTGGCCCGCGCGGTCAACGCCCGCGAGCCGGCGGCGGCGCGGGAGATCCTCGCTGCGGGCAATCCCGACCTGCACCTGCTGCGCCTGCGCGGCGAGCAGGACGCGCATCTGGAGCGCCTGCTGCTCGACGGCCTGGCGGCCCAGGGGGAGGGCCGGCCGCAGGGCTACGCCCACTACCTGAACGTGCTGCACGCCAGCCGCCCGCCGGCCGACACCCCGGCCGATGCCGCGGCGTGGACGCAATGGGCCGGGCGGGTGCTCGCGGCCTTCGACGACTTCCAGCTGCTCTGTGCGGTGCGCAAGGGCGCCTGGGGCGTCGAGGGGCTCAACCCGCGCATCGCCTCCGCGCTGCAGCGGCGCGGCCTGCTGGAGAGCGACCAGGGCTGGTACGAAGGCCGCCCGGTGCTGGTGACCCGCAACGACTACAGCCTGGGCCTGATGAACGGCGACATCGGCATCGCTCTGCGCCTGCCCGAGCCGGCCGAGCGCCCGGGCGAGGCGCCGCGCAGCGTGCTGCGCGTGGTGTTCCCGCGCAACGACGGCTCGGGCGAGCTGCGCTACATCCTGCCCAGCCGGCTGAACGCGGTGGAGACGGTGTTCGCCATGACCGTGCACAAGTCGCAGGGCTCGGAGTTCGCCCACACCGCGCTGATCCTCCCCGACACCCTCAACCCGGTGCTGACCAAGGAACTGGTCTACACCGGCATCACCCGCGCTCGGCACTGGTTCAGCCTGATCGAGAGCCGCGCCGGGGTGTTCGACGAGGCGGTCAGGCGCCGGGTGCAGCGGCGCAGCGGGTTGCTGGAGGCGCTGGGGGGCTGAGCGCTGCCGACGCTGCGCCGCCGGGCGGGGCGCAGCGTCTGGGGCGGATGGGCAGTTTTCCGGCTTTTTGATCCCGGTTGTGTTTCGGACCTGGCTCGGGTGTCAGAATGCCGGACATTTCCCGCCTCCAAGGACGACCCCATGAGCTACATGAAGTGGACCAGCGATCTCGAGCTCGGCATCGAGGTCATCGACAACCAGCACCGGCGCATCGTCGAGTACATCAACGACCTGCACCAGGCCATCGACAGACAGAGCCGCGCGGAGGTCGGCGAGGTGCTGGAGCAGCTGGTCGAGTACACCATGTCGCACTTCGCCTTCGAGGAGGACCTGCAGGAGCAGGCCGGCTATCCCTTCCATCATGCCCACAAGAAGGTCCACGAGCTGTTCTGCCGCAAGATCGAGGACTTCCAGTACCGCTTCGAACTGGGCGAGGATGTCTCCCGCCACCTGCTCACTACCCTGCGCGCCTGGCTGATCAACCACATCAAGCGCGACGACGCCGACTACGCCGAGACCGTCAAGGTCGCCCTGGCGGCGTCGCTCAAGCCGCGGCCGAAGAGCTTCTTCGCCCGGCTGTTCGGCTGAGCTGCGCGGAGACGGGTGGCGACATCCGTCCCTGTCGGGGAGCGACCGCCCCTCTGCCTGCGCGCGGCGGCGGGCGAGCTGCTGCCCCGGCTGCTGGCGCAGGCCTTCGCGACGCCGCCGTCGGACGGCCCGGCGCTCAGTCCTCCTCGTTGAGGTCGAGATAGTCCAGCACGAACGCGATTATCTTCTCGTCGCCGGCGGGCAGGTCGGCCGACACATAGGGCAGATCCTGCCAGTCGTCCTCCTTGGCATAGGGGCGCCAGCTGACGTCGGCGTTGGCACGCACGGTGTTGTAGCTGACCACGATGCGGCCATCGGTGATCTGCGCCCATTCGTCCTGCGCCTCGCCGGTGTGGCCCCGGGCCTGCTTGAGCGTACGGATAGTCATGGTCCTGCTTCCTCCTCGGGCGGTGCATCAGCGTAGCTACAACCTTAGGCCAGATTGGCCACGCTGCGGGCCGGCATCCCTCCGCCTGACAGCTGGTCTACGCTGACAACACCCGCACGCGGCCACCGCGGAGCCCGGCATGTCGGCGACCACTCCCCGCATCGCGGTGCTGGCGGCGCCCGGTGCCCGGGAGCAGCCCCATCCGCAGCTTCACGTCTTCCATGATCTCGGCGCGCTGCTGGCCGCCGGTCCGTGGGACGTCCTGCTGCTCGACCAGCCCGGCGCGCAGGCCGGGCAGGCGCTGCAGCAGCTGCGCCGCGCCGAGGGCTGCCGCTTCCTGCCGATCTACTGCTGCCGCGACCAGGACGACTGGTGCCTGGCGCTGGGCGACGGCGCGCCGCCGGCGCAGGCCGACGCCCTGGTCGCCCAGTGGCGGCTGTGGCGCGGCCGTTTCGCGCTGTTCAACCGTGGCGTGGCGCCCGAGCGCTTCGACAGCCGGGTGCTGGCCTGGCTGTGGCTGCGCGCGGCCGGCGAGGTCCGCGCCCTGCGCGACACCGCGGTGGCCCGGCACTACCGCTACCCGCTGCTGGAGGTGCTGGCCGAGGAGGAGACGGTCAACGACTTCGTCTGGCTGCAGCTGATGGCCCAGCAGGGCTGGCTGCAGGCCGGCGAACTGGTCGACCGGCTGCGACTGTGCAACCGCTGCGGTTCGGGGCGTCTCAACTACGTCGACGTCTGTCCCGAGTGCGGCGATCTCGACATCGCCCGCCAGCCGTCGCTGCACTGCTTCACCTGCGGGCACGTGGGCCCGCAGGAGCTGTTCGTCAGGGAGGGGCTGCTGCTGTGCCCGAACTGCCTGACCCGCCTGCGCCACATCGGCAGCGACTACGACCGGCCGCTGGAGAACTACGGCTGTCGCCACTGCCAGGCGTTCTTCGTCGATGCGCGGATCGAGGCGCGCTGCCTGGATTGCGGCCAGGTGCAGGCGCCGGAGCGCCTGCGGGTGCGCGAGGTGCGCCACTACCGGCTGACCGACGCCGGCCGGCTGCACTGCCGCCAGGGCCTGGGCGAGGCCGGGCGAGCGGAGCTGACCCTGCTGCGCCTCAACCTGCGCGGCGGCCGCGAGTTCGCCGAGCTGCTGAGCTGGCAGATCGAGCTGGTGCGGCGCTACGGCGGGCCGCCGTTCTCGGTGCTGGGCATGCGCCTGCACAACCTGCGCACGCTGGGCGAGCTGCGCGCCCACGCGCTGATCGACGGTCTGCTCGAGCGCCTGCTGGAGATAGTGCGCGAGACCGACCGCTGTACGCGCGCCAGCGAGGAGCTGTTCTGGATGCTGCTGCCGCACACCGATGCCGCCGGGCTGGCCAGCCTGCGCCAGCGGCTGACCCGCCCCAGCGGCCTGCTCGGCGACGCCGCGGCCCACGGCATCGAGCTGAGCACGGTGGGTTTCAGCGCGCCGCAGGACCTGCTCGAGCAGGAGGACGGTCCCCTGCTGCTGGCGCGCCTGGCCGGCGAGCTGGAGTGAGCGATGGAGGCGCTGGCGGGACTGCTGGCCGAGCTGGGTCGCGAGGGAGGGCTGTTCGCCCTGCTGCCGGCCTTCCTGCTGTTCGAGGTGCCGCTGAACCTGCTGGTGGTGCTCGGCGTGCTGCGCTGGTTCGTCCGCCGGGGCGAGCGGCAGCCCCTGGTCACGCCCTACCGGCCTGTGGTGTCGTGCATCGTCACCTGCTACAGCGAAGGGGCGGATGTGACCAGGACCCTGCAGAGCCTCTGCGAGCAGGTCTATCCGGGGGAGATCGAGCTGATCCCGGTGGTCGACGGCGCCGCGGTCAACCGCGACACGCTGCAGGCGATCCGCGATTTCCGCGTCGATCCCGGGCGCTATCCGCGCCGCCACCTGCGCCCGATCGCCAAGTGGCAGCGCGGCGGCCGGGTCTCCTCGCTGAATGCCGGGCTGGCCTACTGCCACGGCGAGATCGTCATGGCCCTGGACGGCGACACTTCCTTCGACAACGACATGGTGGCGGCCATGGTGCGCCACTTCGTCGACCCCCGGGTGCCGGCGGTGGCCGGCAGCCTGCGGGTGCGCAATCCGTTCGCCTCCTGGGTGACGGCGCTGCAGGCGCTGGAGTACCTGCTGTCCATCCACCTGGCCAAGATCGGCCTCGGCGAATGGAACCTGGTGAACAACATCTCCGGCGCGTTCGGCGCCTTCCGCCGCAGCTTCCTCGACAAGATCGGCGGCTGGGATACCCACACCGCCGAGGATCTGGACATCACCCTGCGCATCAAGAGCTATTTCGGCCGCGCGCCGCTGCGCATTCCCTTCGAGCCGGCCGCGGTCGGCCACACCGACGTGCCGGTCGGCCTCGGCCAGCTGCTGCGCCAGCGCCTGCGCTGGGACGGCGACCTGTACTTCCTGTACATCCGCAAGCACCGCCACAGCCTGGCGCCGCGCCAGCTCGGCTGGCCGAACTTCCTGGTCACCCTGTTCACCGGCCTGTTCTTCCAGCTGGTGCTGCCCTTCATCATCCTCGGCTACTGCCTGATCGGTCCGCTGCTGCTGCCCTGGCCGCGCCTGCTGCTGCTCGGGGCGCTGATCTACCTGGTCTATCTGGGCGTCACCCTGCTGCTCTACGCCGTCCTGCTGCTGGCGGTCTCCGAACGGCTGCGCGAGGACCTCCGGCTGGCCCCGCTGGTCCTGCTGTTCCCGCCGTGCATGCTGTTCATGCGCTGCTGGAGCGCGGTGGCCATACTCAACGAGATGCTGCGCCGCGGCCACGAGGAGAGCGGCATGGCGCCCTGGTGGGTGCTGAAGAGGGGCAAGAGGTTCTGAATGGCACGAATACC
This sequence comes from Pseudomonas sp. A-1, assembly GCF_004801855.1. Classification (GTDB taxonomy): domain Bacteria; phylum Pseudomonadota; class Gammaproteobacteria; order Pseudomonadales; family Pseudomonadaceae; genus Geopseudomonas. Next base: position 6,942 of record NZ_SSTC01000133.1, read on the forward strand.
GCTGCTGCCGCTGGCGCTGTGCCTGTCCGCTTCGCTGCAGGCCGCGCCGCTGGCGCTGGACGAGCTGCTGAACGGCTTGCCGCCTGCGCCCGCCGAGCGCCAGCTCGTCGCCGAGCTGGCGGCGCAGGCGGCCGTCGTCGAGCAGCGCCGGGCCGAGGCCGGCTGGCAGCTGTTCGGCGCGGCCAGCGCCGGCCGCTACCACGAACTGAACGACAGCGAGCGGCGCGACGACTATCACGGGCGCAACCTGGCCCTCGGCGTGCGCCATCCGCTGCTCGGCAGCCTGCACCGCCGGCTGGCGCAGGTGCAGTCCGGCCTGGACGAGCAGGAGCGCCAGCGTCTGCGCCTGGCCCTGCTGCGCGCCGGGCAGCGCCTGCAGGTGCGCAGCGCCTATGCCGACTGGTGGCGGGCGCAGGAGGAGCAGCGCCTGTGCCATGCGCTGGCGGATGCCGCACCGGCGGCGCAGGACGCCCTGCAGGCGCGCCGCCAGGCCGGCTGGATGCTGCCGGCCGAAGCCGACGCGCTGCGCAGCCGCTGGCGCGCCCTGCA
>NZ_SSTC01000134.1 GCF_004801855.1 Pseudomonas sp. A-1
CGGCCGGGATCTGCGCGCCGGCCTGGTGCTCGGGCAGTGCGGCCAGGCGGCTGTGCGCGGCGATGGGCGCGTTGGCCTGCTCGGCGGTCGGCGCCGGAGGCGGGCTGGCGGGCGTCTGGGCCGCCTGCTGCTGGCGCTCGCGCTCGAGGATCTGCTCGTTGTGCAGCTGCAGGCGGATCTCGTCGGCGCCGATCTCGCGCTCCACCTCGGTCTTGATCGCGGCGAAGCTGCGCTTCAGGCGGCCGATCCACAGCCCGGCGGTGCGTGCGGCGCCCGGCAGGCGCTCGGGGCCAAGCACCACCAGGGCCACCAGGGCCACCAGCAGCAGTTCGGAAAAGCCTACGTCGAACATGATTCAGCCAAGCTCCGGCACCCGCGGGTGCGTCAGTCCTTCTTCGCCGGTTCGTCGACCTTGCGCACTTCGCCCTGGATGGTGTGGCCCTTGGGCTCGTCCACCTGCGGCTTGGCGGGTTCTTCCTCGCCGGCGTTCACCGACTTGCGGAAGCCCTTGATCGCTTCGCCGACGTCCGAGCCGAGCGTCTTGAGGCGCTTGGTGCCGAACAGCATGACCACGATGAGCAGGATGATCAGGAGTTGCCAGATGCTGATGCCGCCGAGTCCCATGATGGAATCTCCGAATTGGGTTGGAAGTCAGGATTGCGAGCGGGCGGCCTTCTCGGCGTGCCCGGAGAGGCCGAAGCGGCGGTCCAGCTCGTCGAGTACCGCCTGCGGGTGCTGGCCGAGGGCGGCGAGCATGACCAGGGAGTGGAACCACAGGTCGGCGGTCTCGTAGATCAGGTCGCTGCAGTCGCCGCTGGTGGCGGCGTCCTTGGCGGCGAGGATGGTTTCCACCGATTCCTCGCCGACTTTCTCCAGAATCTTGTTCAGGCCCTTGTGGTACAGGCTGGCCACGTAGGAGCTGTCCGGCGCGGCGCCCTTGCGCGCCTCCAGCACCTCGGCCAGGCGGGCGAGGGTGTCGTTGCTGCTGGCTTCACTCATGGCTGTGGCCCTTGTGTTCGTAGATGGCGTGCGGGTCCTTGAGGACCGCATCGACGGTCTTCCACGCGCCGTTCTCGTAGACGCGGTAGAAGCAGCTCTCGCGGCCGGTGTGGCAGGCGATGCCGCCGAGCTGCTCGACCTGCAGGACGATGACGTCGGCGTCGCAGTCCAGGCGCAGTTCGTGCAGCTTCTGCACGTGGCCGGACTCCTCGCCCTTGCGCCACAGCTTGCTGCGCGAGCGCGACCAGTAGATGGCGCGGCCCTCGTCGACGGTCAGCTGCAGGGATTCGCGGTTCATCCAGGCCATCATCAGGATGCGTCCGGTCTTGTGGTCCTGGGCAATCGCCGGGACCAGCCCGTCGGCGTTCCAGTGAATTTCGTCCAGCCAGTTGCTCATTGCGTGTTCGCTTGTCCGGGGCGCACGGGGCGCCGGTTAACAATTCGGTCAGTTTGCCAGTGCTGCCGCGCGCTGGCTATCGGCGCAGGATCAGGTATAGGCCGCCGGCGAGCATCGCCCAGGCCGGCCAGGTCTGCATGCTCGGCGCCAGGCCCTGGCTGGCGGCGCCGAGCAGCAGCACCGCGCCGAGCAGGCGCTCCAGCCAGGGGCTGCGCGCCGGGGCGGCGGCCGCGCCGCCCTGGCCGAGGCGATCGAGCGCCTGCCGGGTCTTCTTGGCCAGCTGCGGCACCTGCTCGGCCTGGCTCTGCAGGTTGCGCAGCAGCTGCAGCGGACTCATGCGCTGGCGCATCCAGCGCTCGAGGAACGGCTTGGCGGTGCTCCACAGGTCGAGATCCGGATACAGCTGGCGGCCGAGGCCCTCGATGTTGAGCAGGGTCTTCTGCAGCAGCACCAGCTGCGGCTGCACCTCCATGTTGAAGCGCCGCGCGGTCTGGAACAGGCGCAGCAGCACCTGGCCGAAGGAGATGTCCTTGAGCGGCTTCTCGAACACCGGCTCGCACACGGTGCGGATCGCCGCCTCGAAGTCGTTGACCGGGGTGTCGGCCGGCACCCAGCCGGAGTCGATGTGCAGCTGCGCCACCTTGCGGTAGTCGCGCTTGAAGAAGGCCAGGAGGTTGCGCGCCAGGTAGTCCTGGTCCTCGGCGGTCAGGCTGCCGATGATCCCGCAGTCGATGGCGATGTACTGCGGATCGTGCGGCGTGCGGGTGCTGACGAAGATGTTGCCGGGGTGCATGTCGGCGTGGAAGAAGCTGTCGCGGAACACCTGGGTGAAGAAGATCTCCACGCCGCGCTCGGCCAGCTTCTTCATGTCGGTGTGCTGGTCGCGCAGGGCGGCCAGGTCGGTGACCGGGATGCCGTAGATGCGCTCCATGACCAGCACCTTGGGCCGGCACCAGTCCCAGTACACCTGCGGCACGTAGAGCATGGGCGAGCCGTCGAAGTTGCGCCGCAGCTGGGTGCCGTTGGCCGCCTCGCGCATCAGGTCGAGTTCGTCGAAGATGGTCCGCTCGTAGTCGCTGACCACCTCCACCGGGCGCAGGCGGCGGGCGTCGGCGGAAGCGCGTTCGGCGATCTTGGCCAGCACGAACAGCCAGGCCATGTCCTGGCGGATCACCGGCTCGAGGCCCGGGCGCACCACCTTGACCACCACGTCCTCGCCCGTGCGCAGCTGGGCGGCGTGCACCTGGGCCACCGAGGCCGAGGCCAGCGGCTGGCGCTCGAAGCGGCTGAACACCTGGTCGATGCGCGCGCCGAGCTGCTGCTCGATCAGCGCCACCGCCTGCTCGGGCGGGAAGGGCGGCACCTGGTCCTGCAGGCGCGCCAGCTCGTCGGCGATGTCCGGCGGCAGCAGGTCGCGGCGGGTGGACAGCAGCTGGCCGAACTTGATGAACACCGGGCCGAGGTCTTCCAGGCTGCGGCGCAGGCGCTCGCCGCGCGACATCTGGATGGGGGCGCGCGGCAGCCAGCGCCAGGGCATGGCGCGCAGCAGGCTGCGCAGCCACCAGGGCAGCGGCAGGTCGAGCAGCAGCTCGTCGAGCTGGTAGCGCACGGCGGTGCGCTGGATGCGGATCAGGCGGCGCAGGGCGAGCAGCTTCATGCGGTCAGTCGGTTTCCAGGCGGCGGGCAAGGCGCTCGCTGCGCGCCTCGAGACGGTCGAGGGCGAGGGTGAGGTCGTCCAGTTCGGCGAAGCGCGCCTCGGCCTCGCGGCGGCCGACCAGCGGACGGGCCTCCTCGGCCAGCCAGTCGGCGAGATCCAGGCGCAGGCTGGCCAGGGCGTCGCCGCTCCAGGCGGCGGCGCCATGCAGCGGGCGGGCCAGGGCCACGGCGCCGAGCGGGCCGAGCCACTCGGCCAGCGCGCCTTCCCAGTCCAGTTCGAGATCCTGGAGGATCGCCGCCAGATCGAGCAGGCAGGCGCTGTGGCCGTCCAGCTCGACGTCGGGCGCGTGCAGCACGGCGGTCTTGTCGCGGCGCACGGCCAGCTGCAGCAGGCGGCTGGCCGGAGCGCGCAGGGTGCAGTCGGGGACGGCCTCCCAGTGGCCGGCCAGGCGCAGGCCGTCGCTGCCGGGCAGCAGGTACAGGCGCAGCGCCGGTGCCGTGCAGTCGACGGCGATCACCCGGCCTTCCAGTGCGGCCAGGCGCGGGCCGGCGGTGGCGTCCAGCGCCAGCACGCGGTTGAGGCCGGCCTCGACGCCGGCGAGCAGCGCGAGCGGCAGCATCAGGGCTTGATGCCGCGGTGCAGGGCGACGATGCCGCCGGTCATGTTGTGGTAGGTGACCAGGTCGAAGCCGGCGTCGACCATCATGCCCTTGAGGGTTTCCTGGTCGGGGTGCATACGGATCGACTCGGCCAGGTAGCGGTAGCTGTCGGCGTCGTTGGTGATCAGCTTGCCGGCCAGTGGCATGAAGGCGAACGAGTAGGCGTCGTAGGCCTTGCCGAGCAGGGCGCTGGCCGGCTTGGAGAACTCCAGCACCAGCAGGCGGCCGCCGGGCTTGAGCACGCGCAGCATGGAGCGCAGGGCGTCCTCCTTGTGGGTGACGTTGCGCAGGCCGAAGGCGATGGTGACCACGTCGAAGTGGTTGTCGGGGAACGGCAGCTTCTCGGCGTCGGCCTGGACGAACCTGACGTTGCCGGCCACACCGCAGTCGAGCAGCTTGTCGCGGCCGACCTTGAGCATCGAGTCGTTGATGTCGGCCAGCACCACCTCGCCGGTCGGGCCGACCAGGCGCGAGAACTGGCGGGTCAGGTCGCCGGTGCCGCCGGCGATGTCGAGCACGCGGTTGCCCGGACGCACGCCGGACAGCTCGATGGTGAAGCGCTTCCACAGGCGGTGCATGCCGCCGGACAGCACGTCGTTCATCAGGTCGTACTTGGCGGCCACCGAGTGGAACACCTCGGCCACCTTCTGCGCCTTCTGGCTTTCCGGCACGCTCTGGTAACCGAAGTGGGTGGAGGGCTCGGCGGAGTCGGGCTTGCGCGGATCGCTCATGTCGCAGTCACCTGAAAAAATGTGGCGGCCATTCTAATCGCCGCGCCGGGCTTTGTCTTGACGCTGCCTGCCAGGGGCTGTGGCAGTTTGTCTCGGCGCTGCTGGAGTGCGGTGCGCACGGCGCACCCTACGGCAGGCGCCCGCGTAGGGTGCGCGGTGCGCACCGGGCGGCTATTCAGAGCATCAGCTTGACCACGGATTCGTCGGGGTCGCGCGACCTGCCGGCGGCGGCCAGTGCGGCGAGGTAGTCGGCCCACAGCTGCTCCTGGCGGGTGGCCAACTGGTACAGGTAGTCCCAGGTGTACAGGCCGCTGTCGTGGCCGTCGTCGAACACCAGCTTGAGGGCGTACTGGCCGGCCGGCTCGGCACCCTTGAAGCCGACGTTGAGCTTGCCGTATTGCAGGATGGGGTTGCCGTGACCCTGCACCTCGGCCGACGGCGAGTGCACGCGCAGGAATTCGGCGCTCAGGCGGTACTGCTGGTCGCCGAAGTGCAGCTCGAGGGTCTTCGACGCCTTGTGCAGCTTGATGGCAGTGGGGATGGGCATTGCAGCAGGTCTCTGCGGGGTGGTCGTAGGGTGCGCCATGCGCACCGCGGCACGGCATGGTGCGCATGGCGCACCCTACGCCGAGCGGTGGGCACGCGCGTAGCGTTGCCCACCCGGTGTCGGCTTACAGGATATAGCGCGACAGATCCTCGTCCTGCGCCAGTTCGCCGAGGTGGCCGTTGACGTAGGCGGCGTCGATCACGATCGGCCGGCCGCTGTGGTCGGCGGCCAGGTCGCCGGCGCTGAACGACACTTCCTCGAGCAGGCGCTCGAGCAGGGTGTGCAGGCGGCGCGCGCCGATGTTCTCGGTCTTCTCGTTGACCTGCCAGGCGATCTCGGCCAGGCGCTGGATGCCGTCGGCGGCGAAGGCGATGTCCAGGCCCTCGGTCTTCATCAGCGCGCAGTACTGCTCGGTCAGCGAGGCGTGCGGCTCGGTGAGGATGCGCTCGAAGTCCTGCGGACTCAGCGCCTTGAGCTCGACGCGGATCGGCAGGCGGCCCTGCAGCTCGGGCACCAGGTCGCTGGGCTTGGCCAGGTGGAAGGCGCCGGAGGCGATGAACAGGATGTGGTCGGTCTTGACCATGCCCAGCTTGGTGTTGACCGTGCAGCCCTCGATCAGCGGCAGCAGGTCGCGCTGCACGCCCTCGCGGGACACGTCGGCGCCGCTGACGTTGCCGCGCTTAGCGATCTTGTCGATCTCGTCGATGAACACGATGCCGTGCTGCTCGACCGCCTCGAGGGCGCGGGCCTTGAGTTCCTCCTCGTTGACCAGGCGCGCGGCCTCCTCGTCGCGGACCATCTTCAGCGCCTCGGCGACCTTGAGCTTGCGGGTCTTCTTCTTGCCCTTGGAGAGACCGGAGAACAGGTTCTGCAGCTGGCTGGTCATCTCCTCCATGCCCGGCGGGGTCATGATCTCCACGCCGGCCGGGGCGTCGGCCACCTCGATGTCGATCTCCTTGTCGTCCAGCTGGCCTTCGCGCAGGCGCTTGCGGAACAGCTGGCGGGTGCTGGAGTCCTCGCGCGGGGCCGGCTCGTCGCCGAAGCCGCTGCGTGCCGGCGGCAGCAGGGCGTCGAGGATGCGCTCCTCGGCGGCGTCCTCGGCGCGGAAGCGCATCTTCTGCACTTCCTGCTCGCGGAGCATCTTCAGCGCGGCGTCGGCCAGATCGCGGACGATCGACTCAACGTCGCGGCCGACGTAGCCGACCTCGGTGAACTTGGTCGCCTCGACCTTGATGAACGGGGCGTTGGCCAGCTTGGCCAGGCGGCGGGCGATCTCGGTCTTGCCGACGCCGGTCGGGCCGATCATCAGGATGTTCTTCGGCGTCACCTCGGCGCGCAGCTCGGCGGGCAGCTGCATGCGCCGCCAGCGGTTGCGCAGGGCGATGGCGACGGCGCGCTTGGCGTCGTCCTGGCCGACGATGTGGCGGTTGAGTTCGTGGACGATCTCGCGGGGCGTCATGGACATGGGTGGGGCTCCGGAAGACGCGCTCACTGGGCGCAGTCTTCTTCCTCGATGGTCAGATTCTGGTTGGTGAACACGCAGATGGAGCCGGCGATGTTCAGCGCGGTCTCGGTGATCTCGCGGGCGGACAGCTCGGTCTTCTGCAGCAGGGCCATGGCCGCTGCCTGGGCGAAGCCGCCGCCGGAGCCCATGGCGATCAGGCCGTGCTCGGGTTCGACCACGTCGCCGTTGCCGGTGATGATCAGCGAGGCATCCTTGTTGGCCACCGCCAGCATGGCTTCCAGGCGGCTCAGCGAACGGTCGGTACGCCAGTCCTTGGCCAGCTCGACGGCGGCGCGGATCAGGTGGCCCTGGTGCTTCTCCAACTGGCCCTCGAAGCGCTCGAACAGGGTGAAGGCGTCGGCGGTGGCGCCGGCGAAGCCGGCCAGCACCTGGCCGTGGTACAGGCGGCGCACCTTCTTGGCGTTGCCTTTCATCACGGTGTTGCCGAGGGATACCTGGCCGTCGCCGCCCATGACGACTTTGCCGTTGCGGCGGACTGAAACGATGGTGGTCAAGGGAGCGATCTCCTGCAGCTGGACGCGGACGTCCGGGATGCAGGGGGATATGGGGGAGGGCGATGCGCTTTTCAACCGCCCGCCCGACCTTGGTCGAGTGCGGGCGGCGAAAGGCGGATCAGCGGCGCTGCTGCACCACGCTGCCGACGCCATTGGCGCCGAGCTGCTGCTTGGCGCCGTCGGCCTGCTGGCGGTTGCCGAACGGGCCGACCACCACGCGGTGCCAGGTCTTGCCGCCGACCTGACCGGACTCGATGCGCGCATCCTGGCCGAGCAGGATCAGCTTGGCGCGGGCGCTTTCCGCCTGGTCGCGGCTGGCGAAGGAGCCGGCCTGCAGGTAGTAGCGGCTGACGGGCTCCGTGGCCGGCCTGGCGGCGGGCGGCGGCGTCGCGGCGGGCCTGGCGGCCGGGGGCGGACTCTGCACCTGCGCCGGTGCCGCAGC
>NZ_SSTC01000014.1 GCF_004801855.1 Pseudomonas sp. A-1
CGCAACTTCGGCGCGGCGATACACAAGTTCGGCGCCATCCTCGGCGGCGCGTTCAACTTCGTCGACCAGAACCTGTTTGGCGGCAAGATCCCGCTGACCCTGCACGACAACAAGCCGGACCATGCCTGCCTGAAGCCCGCCGCCCAGTCGACCAAGATCGACTACCCCAAGCCGGACGGCAAGCTGAGCTTCGACAAGCTGTCCTCGGTGTTCCTCTCCAACACCAACCACGAGGAAGACCAGCCCTGCCACCTGAAGCTGGCCGATGCCTCGATCCCGCTGGCGAAGAACCTGCCGCTCTTTGATGAGCCGGCGCAGCGCTACTGCCCGGCCGGGGTGTACGAGATCGTCACCCAGGAAAGCGGCGAGAAGAAGTTCCAGATCAACGCGCAGAACTGCGTGCACTGCAAGACCTGCGACATCAAGGATCCGGCGCAGAACATCACCTGGGTGGCCCCGGAAGGCACCGGCGGGCCGAACTACCCCAACATGTAAGCGCTCACAGAAAAGGCCCTGCGGGGCCTTTTTTGTTGTCCTTATTCGGGCTGCGGCGCGATGGGGAACAGCACGCCGTCGCTCCATACCCCCAGCCAGGCCTCGCCGTTGCGTTCGCAGGGTACCGCCAGCTCCACCAGGCGATAGAACACGTTGCGGTGGATCAGCGCCTCGAGGTTGGCGCGCACGTGCACGTAGGGCGACGGCTCGCCACTTTCCACATCGAGGACGAAGCGCAGCGGATGCTCGGCGCCGGCCGCCACCTCGTCGTCGACGTTGGTGCGAAAGCGCAGGCGCTGCGCCTCACCCTCGCCTTCCACGTCCATCGCCACCGCCACGAAAGGCGCATCGTCGACGCGGATGCCGACCTTCTCCACCGGGGTCACCAAGAAGTAGTCTTCGCCGTCGCGGCGCAGGATGGTGGAGAACAGCCGCACCATCGCCGGCCGGCCGATCGGCGTGCCCAGGTAATGCCAGCTGCCGTCGCGGGCGATGCGCATGTCGATGTCGCCGCAGAACGGCGGATTCCACAGATGCACCGGCGGCAGCCCGCCCTTGCTCGCCGGGATCTGCTGCAGCAGATCCCCCGCCTTGCTTCCCTCCGTCATCGCCATCTCCCCGTGCCTGCTGATGAACCGCCGGGACGACCTGCCGCCCGGACCGCCATGTATCATGCCGCAAACCGCCCATCAGCAGGAGCAGCGACGATGAATCCGTGGCACGACGAATTTCCCCAGGAAGCCGGCCTGCGTTACCTCAACCATGCCGCCGTGGCGCCCTGGCCGCACCGGGCCAGCGCCGCGGTATGCGCCTTCGCCGAGCAGAACCTGCGCGTCGGCGCCCGCGACTACCCGCAGTGGCTGCAACTGGAGCAGCGCCTGCGCCAGCGCCTGGCGCGCCTGCTCAACGCGCCGTCGACGGCGGACGTGGCGCTGGTGAAGAACACCTCGGAGGCGCTGTCGTTCGTCGCCTTCGGCCTCGACTGGCGCCCCGGCGACCAGGTGGTGATCAGCGACCAGGAGTTCCCCTCCAACCGCGTGGTCTGGGAGGCGCTGCGCCCGCAGGGCGTCGAGGTGATCGAGGTGGACATCGCCGGCAGCGACCCGGAAGCCGCCCTGATCGAAGCCTGCACCCCGCGCACCCGCCTGCTGGCGATCAGCGCGGTGCAGTACGCCAGCGGCCTGCGCCTGGACATGCCGCGACTCGGCGCCGGCTGCACCGAGCGCGGCGTACTGCTGTGCATCGACGCCATCCAGCAGCTCGGCGCCCAGCCGTTCGATGTGCAGGCCAGCGGCTGCGCCTTCGCCATGGCCGACGGCCACAAGTGGCTGCTCGGCCCGGAGGGGCTCGGGGTGTTCTACTGCCGCCGCGACCTGCGCGAGCAGCTCAGGCTGCACGAGTACGGCTGGCACATGCTCGAGGACGCCGGCAACTACGACAGGCGCGACTGGCAGCCGGCGAAGACCGCGCGGCGCTTCGAGTGCGGCAGCCCGAACATGCTCGGCGCGGTGGCGCTGGAGGCCAGCCTGGCGCTGCTCGAGGAAGTGGGAATGGCGCAGGTGGCGACGCTGATCGAGCAGCGCATCGCCCGCCTGCACGCGGGGATCGCCGCTCTGCCCGGCGCCCGCCTGCTGAGCCCACAGGAGCCCGGGCGGCGCGCCGGCATCCTCACCTTCGCCCTGGCCGGTCGGGACAATGGCGAGCTGTTCGAGGCACTGAAGAAGGAACAGGTGGTGTGTGCCCAGCGCGGCGGCGGCATCCGTCTGTCGCCGCACTTCTACACGACGGAGACGGTGATCGAGGATACCCTGGCCCTGCTGCATCGGCTGGCCTGAACGGCGCAGCGGCTGCCGCATGGAGCCGCAGGGTCATCATCTGGCCAGCCTGATTCGGCGACGCACTCAGCAAGCGGGGAACTATTTCAAATCCGTTTTAAAACTGGGGGATTCCTGCCGGTAAAGTATCGAAGACTGGTCAATACTCACATTACTGATGTGCGGCACCTCCCCCCAAGTGCCCGTCAGGCGGAACGGCGTGGGAACGCCTGTTCCGGTTTCACTCCTAATGGTCTTGACCCGGATTCCCCCAGAACCCGGGTTTTTTTTGTCCGCCGTTTCAGCAGGACCGCGCCAGCGGGAACAGCCGCTCGAAGTTGGCGGTGGTCTGCGCGGCCAGAACCTCGCAGGAAACCCCGCGCAGGGTGGCGAGGAACTCGGCGACGTCGCGCACGTATTCCGGGAGGTTCGGCTTGCCGCGATGGGGAACCGGCGCCAGGTAGGGTGCGTCGGTTTCCACCAGCAGGCGATCGGCCGGCACCTGGCGGGCCACCTCGCGCAGCGCCTCGGCGTTGCGGAAGGTGACGATGCCGGACAGCGAGATGTAGTAGCCCATGTCCAGCGCTGCCCGGGCCATCGCCCAGTCCTCGGTGAAACAGTGCAGTACGCCGGCCTGCGCCAGGTCGGCCTCGCGCAGCATGGCCAGAGTGTCGGCGCGCGCCTCGCGGGTATGCACAATCACCGGCTTGCCGGTCTGCCGCGCCGCCTCCAGGTGCAGGGCGAAACCCTCGCGCTGCAGCGCCGCAGCCTCCGGCTGGTAGTGGTAGTCGAGGCCGGTCTCGCCGATGGCCACCACTCGCGGATGGGCCAGCTCGTGCAGCAGCCAGTCCAGCGCCGGCTGGCTGCCGGGCTCGAGATCCAGCGGATGCACGCCGATCGAGCAGTACACGTCCGGGTAGGTTTCCGCCAGCTGGCGCACGGCGCTGGCGTTGTCGGCGCTGACGCCGATGCACAGGAAGCTGCCGACGCCACGCGAACGGGCGGCCGCCAGCGCGGCGTCGAGCGAGCCGCCGTGGGCCTTGAGGTCCAGGCGGTCGAGATGACAGTGGGAGTCTACGAGCATGGTCACATGGTCAGGGTCGGGCGCTCGGACTTGAGCGCACCAGCGAGGTAGGTTTCGATCTTGTTGCGGGTGCTGCGGTCGCCGTCGTTGAACTGCACACCGATGCCGGCGGTGCGGTTGCCCTGGGCCCCCTTGGGAGTGATCCAGACCACCTTGCCGGCGACCGGGATCTTCTCCGGCTCGTCCATCAGGGTCAGCAGCACGAACACCTCGTCGCCCAGGCGATAGGTCTTGCTGGTGGAGATGAACAGGCCGCCGTTGCGCACGAAGGGCATGTAGGCCGCGTACAGCTGGGCCTTGTCCTTGAGAGTCAGGGTGAGGATGGCGTTGCGACCGCCGAGGGGTGGCATGCTCATGGGCAGGCTCCGTGGCCGATGCGGACTGCGATTCTAGCCTGCCGACGGCAGGCTTGCCCACCGTACCAGCAGGGCTTCGAGAAGCAGTGCGCGATTGAGATTGGCCTTGCCGAGCACCTTCTGCCGCTCGGCGAGCAGCCAGTCCTGCAGCGCCAGCACGGCGTTCGGCGGCGTGCGCCCGGCCAGCCAGCGCACCACCTTGTCCATCGGCTCCTCGGCCTCGCCCTCGGCGCCGGCCAGCTGGCAGCGCAGCACCTGCAGCAGCCAGGCGCAGAACCAGTCGAGCAGCAGCGCCAGCGGAATGTGCTTCCACGCCTCGGCCAGCTCGGAAGGCGCGGCCTGCTGCTTGAGCAGCTTCCTGATGCCCTCCTCGACCAGCGCACGCTGATCCAGCACCCCATCGCGGTGCAGCTGCAGGGCACGCAGTGGCGAACCGGTCGCCAGCGCGAGCAGGCGCCGATGCAGCGCCGGCTCCAGCTCCGGCAGCTGCGCAGCCAGCCAGGCACCGGCCAGCACCGGCGTCGGCAACGGGCAGGCCTGCTGCAGACAGCGGCTCCGGATGGTCGGCAGCAGGCGACTGGGCTGGTGGCTGACCAGCAGCAGCACGGTGTCGCCGGAGGGCTCCTCCAGGCTTTTCAGCAGGGCGTTGGCGGCGTTGAGGTTCATCGCCTCGGCCGGCTCGAGCAGGACCAGCTTGCGCCCGCCGAGCTGGGCCGTCTGGGCGACGAAATCCACCAGCTCGCGCACCTGGTCGACCTTGATCGGCTTGTCCGGCTCCTCCGGCTGCAGGTCGAAGAAGTCCGGATGGGTGCCGGCGCGCAGCAGCAGGCAGGCCTTGCAGCCACCGCAGGCGCCCTCCGCTGTCGGCGCCGCACACAGCAGCAGCGCCGCCAGGCGCTCGGCCAGGGCGCGCTTGCCGATGCCGGCGGGGCCGTGCAGCAGGTAGGCGTGGGCATGCTGCTGGCGGCGCGCCAGCTGCTGCCACAGCGCCTGCTGCCAGGGATAGGCCTCAGCCACGCGCGCGCTCCAGCAGCTCGGGCAGCAGGGCGTCGAGCTGGGCCTGCACCGCAGCGAGCGGCTGCGCGGCATCCAGCAGGCGGTAGCGCGCCGGCGCCAGGCGCGCACGCGCCAGGTAGGTCTGGCGCACCGCCTCGAAGAAGTCCTGCGCCTCCTGCTCGAAACGATCCAGGCGACCACGGGCGGCGGCGCGGGCCAGGCCGACTTCCACCGGCAGGTCGAACACCAGGGTCAGGTCCGGGCGCAGCTCGCCCTGCACGAAGCTCTCCAGCTGGGCGATGCGCTCCAGCGACAGGCCGCGCCCGCCGCCCTGGTAGGCGTAGGTGGCGTCGGTGAAGCGGTCGCACAGCACGACCTTGCCGGCCGCCAGCGCCGGGCGGATGACCCGGGCCAGGTGCTGGGCGCGCGCGGCGAACACCAGCAGCAGCTCGGTGTCGGCCGCCATCGGCTCGTCGCTGGGCGCCAGCAGCAGCTCGCGGATGCGCTCGGCCAAGGGCGTGCCGCCCGGCTCGCGGGTCAGCAGCACATCGCAGCCTTGGCTGCGCAGGCGCTCGGCCAGGTAGTCGCGATTGGTGCTCTTGCCCGCGCCTTCGGGGCCTTCGAGGGTGATGAACAGACCGCTCACTGACTGTTTCCTTGTGGCGTGGCGGCCGGACTGGAACGGTAGTCCTCGCGCCGCTTGAGCTGGAATTCGCGCACCGCCCGGTTGTGCTCGTCGAGCGAGCGCGAGAAGACATGGGTGCCGTCGCCGCGAGCGACGAAGTACAGACTGTCGCCGCCGGCCGGATTGAGCGCGGCGCGGATCGCCTCGCGGCCGACCATGGCGATCGGTGTCGGCGGCAGCCCGGGATTGGTGTAGGTGTTGTAGGGCGTCGCCTCGCGCAGGTGCGCGCGAGTCAGGTTGCCGGCATAGCGCTCGCCGAGACCGTAGATCACCGTCGGATCGGTCTGCAGCAGCATGCCCTGACGCAGTCGACGGACGAACACCCCGGCGATCTCGGGCCGCTCGTGGGCAGCCCCGGTTTCCTTCTCCACCAGGGACGCCATGATCAGCGCCTGGTAGGCATCCTTGTAGGGCAGGCCCTCGGCGCGCTGGCGCCACTCCTCGTCGAGCACCTGATCCAGCCGCTCGTGAGCCTGGCGCAGCAGATCGATGTCGCGCATGCCGCGCACGTAGCGGTAGGTATCGGGAAAGAAACGCCCCTCGGGATGCTGGCCGGCGAAGCCGAGGCGCTGCATCACGGCGGCATCGTCGAGGCCGGCCAGGCTCTGCTCCAGACGCTCCTGGCTCGCCAGCGCCGCGCGCAACTGGCGGAAGCTCCAGCCCTCGACCAGGGTCAGGCTGTAACTGACTACCTCGCCACGCTGCCACTGGGCCAGCAGGTCGCGCGCGGTCTGCCCGGGGGCGAGGCGATACTCGCCACTGTGCAGGCCCTTGCCGTCGAGATTGAAGCGCCAGTACAGGCGCAGCCACAGCGCGCCGTCCAGCACGCCCTCGTCCTCGAGCCTGGCGAGCAGGCCGCCGGGCGTGGCACCGGCCGGTACCTCGAGCAGGCGCTCCTCGCTCAGCGCCAGCGGCTGCTCGAGGGCCACATGCTGCTGCCAGCCGGCGAAAACCAGCAGCAGGCCTGCCAGCATCAGCCCGCCTTCCAGCAGGTACAGCAGAAAACGTTTCACGATCAGGCATCCACCAGGTCGGACAGCAGACCCTGCAGTTTACGGGTCAGCCCGCCCAGCGGCCAGCCGTGCCCCTCCAGCGCCACCACCGGCCAGATGCCGTACTGGCTGTTGCAGAGGAACACCTCGTCAGCAGCCAGCAGGGCCGGATAGTCGATATCCTCGATGCGCGTGGCGATGCCCGCCTGCGCGGCACGGGAGAGGATCTCCGCACGCATCACGCCGGCCACGCCACAGCGTGTCAGCGCGGGCGTCAGCAGCTCGCCGTCGCGCACCATGAGCAGGTTGCTGAACACCCCCTCGACCACCCGGCCGCTGGCGTCGCGCATCAGCCCCTCGGCACAGGCCGGGTCCTGCCATTCGGCGCGGGCGAGGACCTGCTCGAGGCGATTGAGGTGCTTGAGCCCCGCCAGCAGCGGCTGCTCGGCCAGGCGGGTGGCACAGGGAAACAGGCGGATGCCCTGTTCGCGGTGGCGCGCCGGATAGGCGGGCGGCGGACCGCCGGAGAGGATGCGCCGGCAGCGGGCGTCGGCCGGCGGCGCGTAGCCGCGCAGGCCGTCGCCGCGGGTGACGATCAGCTTGGCCACGCCGCTGCCGAGCTCGCCGGCGAAGGCCAGCAGCTCGGCGCGCACCAGCGCCAGGTCCAGCGGCAGGGCGAGGCGCCGGGCACCCTCGCCGAGGCGCTGCAGATGGCGCTCGAGCAGGAGCAGGCGGCCGCGGCGCACGGCGATGGTCTCGAACAGGCCATCGCCGTAGGCCAGACCGCGGTCGCTCAGCGGCAGGGCGTCCGCCGGGCGACCGTCGATCCAGGTCAGCCCCATCAGCCGGCGAAGCGGCGGAACACCAGGGTGCCGTTGGTGCCGCCGAAGCCGAAGGAGTTGGACACCGCCACGTCGATCGGCATCGCCTGCGCCTGGTGGGCGACGAAGTTGAGGTCGCAGCCCTCGTCCGGCTCGTCGAGGTTGATGGTCGGCGGCGCCACCTGGTCGCGCAGGGCGAGGATGCTGAAGATCGCCTCCACCGCACCGGCGGCGCCCAGCAGGTGGCCGGTCATCGACTTGGTCGAGCTGACCGCCAGGCTGTGGGCGTACTCGCCGAACACGCGCTTGACCGCCGCGCACTCGGCCAGGTCGCCGGCCGGGGTCGAGGTGCCGTGGGCGTTGATGTACTGCACCTGCTCCGGGTTCAGGCCGGCGTCACGCAGGGCATTCTGCATGCAGCGCGCGGCGCCGTCGCCGGTCTCCGGCGGCGCGGTCATGTGGTAGGCGTCACCGCTCATGCCGAAGCCGACCAGCTCGGCATAGATGCGCACGCCGCGGGCCTTGGCGTGCTCCAGCTCTTCCAGCACCAGGGCGCCGGCGCCGTCGGCCAGCACGAAGCCGTCACGGCCGCGGTCCCAGGGGCGGCTGGCACGGGTCGGCTCGTCGTTGCGGGTGGACAGGGCCCGGGCTGCGCCGAAGCCGCCGAGACCCAGGCCGCAGGTGGCCATCTCGGAGCCGCCGGCGATCATCACGTCGGCCTCGCCGTAGGCGATGTTGCGCGCCGCCATGCCGATGCTGTGGGTGCCGGTGGTGCACGCGGTGGTGATCGCGTAGTTGGGACCCTGTGCGCCCAGATGGATCGACAGGAACCCGGAAATCATGTTGATGATCGAGCCCGGCACGAAGAACGGCGAGATGCGCCGCGGCCCCTGCTCGTGCAGCGACCTGGCGTTGTTCTCGATGTTGGTCAGGCCGCCGATGCCCGAGCCCATGGCCACGCCCACGCGCTCGCGGTTGGCGTCGGTGACCTCCAGGCCGGCGTCGCGCACCGCCTGCAGGCTGGCGGCCATGCCGTACTGGATGAAGAGGTCCATCTTGCGAGCTTCCTTGGCCGGCAGGTAGTCCTCGACATTGAAGCCCTTGACCGAACCACCGAAGCGGGTGGCGAAAGCCGAGACATCCATATGCCCGATCGGACCGATGCCACTCTGCCCGGCCAGCACGCCCTGCCAACTGCTGGCCACATCCGGGCCGAGGGGTGACAGCATGCCAAGACCGGTGACCACGACGCGTCTACGCGACACAGCGCTCTCCTCTTGTTGATCCACTACAGCGACGAAGCGTGGCCAGACCAGCGCCACCACTTCCTTTTACCCAAAGAAAAACCGCACGTCTTTTCAGGGACGTGCGGCTTTTTCCGGTCGGAACCGACGATTACTTACTGCTGGCCGTGAGCATTGATGTAATCGATGGCTTCCTGAACGGTGGTGATCTTCTCAGCCTGCTCGTCCGGGATTTCGGTCTCGAATTCTTCCTCGAGAGCCATGACCAGCTCCACGGTGTCCAGGGAATCAGCGCCCAGGTCTTCCACGAAGGAAGCGCTGTTGGTCACTTCTTCTTCTTTAACGCCAAGCTGCTCGGCAACGATTTTCTTGACGCGTTCTTCGATGGTGCTCATATCTCGTTCTCACTCCTATGGAGAGTTCCATGTAGCTGGTGGCGGCTAGTGTATAGAAAGGGTTTTCAGCTTTTCAAGCAAAACCCTTGCCGGCCTGCCGAAGCGCATTTTTTCGCCCGCCAGGAAAACTGCCTTGCAAAACAACCACATGGCGCTTTTTCGGGGATGCCGCCATTGCCGCCGGCACGGGGCCAGCGGCACTTTTTTACATGTACATGCCACCGTTGACCGGGATGGTCGCGCCGGTGACGTAGGCGCCACCCTCGCCGGCGAGGAAGCCTACCACGCTGGCGATCTCCTCCGCCTGCCCCAGACGCCCCAGCGGAATCTGGGTCAGCAGGTTCTGGCGATGCGCTTCCGGCAGGTCGCGGGTCATGTCGGTATCGATGAAGCCCGGCGCAACCGCATTGACGGTGATGTTGCGCGAGCCGACCTCACGAGCCAGGGCGCGGCTGAAGCCTTCCACGCCGGCCTTGGCCGCCGCGTAGTTGGCCTGACCGGCATTGCCCATCGAGCCGACCACCGAACTGATGTTGATGATCCGGCCCCAGCGCGCCTTGGTCATGCCCTTGAGCACGGCCTTGGACAGGCGGTAGATGCTGGTCAGGTTGGTGTTGATGACGTCGCTCCACTCCTCGTCCTTCATGCGCAGCATCAGGTTGTCGCGGGTGATGCCGGCGTTGTTCACCAGGATGGCCGGCTGGCCGAGGTGCTGCTGGATGTGCTCGAGGGTCTGGGCCACCGACTCGTCGCTGGCGACGTCGAGGACCAGGCCGGCACCTTCGATGCCAGCCGCCTTGAGGTACTCGGCGATGCGCTCGGCGCCGGCGGCGCTGGTGGCGGTGCCGATGACGATGGCGCCCTGGCGGCCCAGCTCCAGGGCGATGGCCTGGCCGATGCCGCGGGTAGCGCCGGTGACCAGGGCCACCTTACCTTGCAGACTCATGGGGTGTTTCTCCTGATGTTCAGGCCAGGGCCGCACGGGCGGCGGCGAAGGCCTCGGGGGTATCCAGATTGTGGGTGTTGACGCCCTTGGCGCAGCGCTTGTTGAGGCCGGACAGCACCTTGCCCGGACCGCACTCGACCAGCTCGGTCACACCGCGTTCGGCCAGGGTCACGATGCTCTCCACCCAGCGCACCGGGCTGTACAGCTGCTCGAGCAGGTCGCGCTTGAGCGCGGCGAGATCCGCCGGCACCTGGGCACTGGTGTTCTGCACGATGGCGATCTGCGGCGCCTGCCAGTCGATGGCATCCACTGCTGCCGCGAACTTCTCGGCCGCCGGACGCATCAGCGCGCAGTGCGACGGCACGCTCACCGGCAGGGCCATGGCGCGCTTGGCGCCCCGGGCCTTGCACGCCTCGATGGCGCGCTCGACCGCTGCCGCGGCGCCGGCGATCACCACCTGGCCCGGCGCGTTGAAGTTGACTGCACTGACCACCTCGCCCTGCGCCGCCTCGGCACACGCGGCGCGCACGGCGTCGTCGTCCAGGCCGAGGATCGCCGCCATGCCGCCCTGACCGGCCGGCACCGCCTGCTGCATCAGCTGGCCACGCAGCTCGACCAGCTTGACCGCATCGGCGAAGGGCAGGCAGCCTGCAGCCACCAGCGCCGAGTACTCGCCCAGGCTGTGACCGGCGACGAAGGCCGGCTGCGCGCCGCCCTCGGCCTGCCACAGGCGCCACAGGGCGACGGAGGCGGCGAGAATGGCCGGCTGGGTCTTGTCGGTCTGGTTGAGCTGCTCGGCAGGGCCTTCCTGGATCAGCGCCCAGAGGTCGTAGCCCAGGGCTGCCGAGGCTTCGGCGAAGGTCTCGCCGATCACGGCGTGCTGCGCACCCAGCTCGGCGAGCATGCCGACAGTCTGGGAACCCTGACCGGGGAAAACGAAAGCGAGGGAAGAAGACATGGAGCAAGTCCCTTGTGTACTTGTTCGTCAGGAGGACTGCGCCACCCGAGGCAGCGCAGCGGACTGACAGTTGGATGACAGGCGTTGACCTGCGGTCACACCCGGGCAATTAAAGCAGCAGATGCTCGAGGCGCCCATGCAGGCGCTGCGGCAGGTTCTCGTCGACTTCCGCCAGCGCCCGCCGGATGGCGGCGCGGAAACCTTCCGGCCCGGCGCCGCCGTGGCTTTTTACCACAATGCCCTGCAATCCGAGAAAGCTCGCGCCGTTATGCCGCGCCGGACGCAGCTCGCCCTGCAGCTCGCGCAGCAGCGGCAGCGCCAGCAGGCCGGCCAGGCGGGCGAACGGCCCAGCGCGAAAGCGCGCGGCGATACGCGCAGCGATCATCGCCGCAAGCCCCTCGCTGGCCTTGAGCACGACATTGCCGACGAAGCCATCGCAGACCACCACGTCGGCGTCGCCGCGATACAGGCCGTCGCCCTCGACGAAACCGACATAGTTGAGCGCGCGCGCCTGCTGCAGCAGGCTGGCCGCCAGCTTGACCGTCTGACTGCCCTTGATCTCCTCGGTGCCGACATTGAGCAGCGCCACCCGCGGATTCGCCACACCCTGCGCCTCGGCGGCGACCGCCCCCATGACGGCGAACTGGTAGAGGTTCTCCGCACTGCAGTCGACGTTGGCGCCGAGATCCAGCAGCAGGCAGCTGCCGCGCAGGGTGGGAATGGCGCTGACCATCGCCGGCCGGTCGATACCCGGCAGGGTCTTCAGCACATGCCGCGACAGCGCCATCAGCGCACCGGTATTGCCGGCACTGACGCACGCCTGGGCCGCGCCACTGCGCACCAGTTCGAGGGTCTGACGCATCGAGGAGTCGAGCTTGCCACGCAGCACCTGCGCCGGACGTTCGTCCATCGCAATCACTTGGCTGGCGGGATGCACGAGCAGGCGGGAGCGATCGACAGAGGCGTGCTCTGCAATCAACTGCTCTATGAGGGCGGGTTGGCCGACGAGGATCAACCGCAGGGAGGAGTGCTCGGCCAGGCTGGAAATGCAGGCCGGAACAATGCAGTGGGGACCGAAGTCCCCACCCATTGCATCGATCGCGAGGACCGGAGCGACCAAGATTACTCGGTGGCGCCCTTGTCGATCACCTTGCGACCACGGTAGACACCTTCCGGGCTGACGTGGTGGCGCAGGTGAACTTCACCGGTGCTCTTCTCGACGGACAGTGCATTGGCCTCGAGCGCATCGTGGGAACGACGCATGTCGCGAGCGGAACGAGACTTTTTGTTCTGTTGAACAGCCATTTGAGTTAACTCCTAAACGTTTGGGTCACGTTTCAACTGCGCCAGTACATCGAACGGGTTGGACCGCGAAACCTCGTTGACGCTCGGTTCTGGTGCTGCTGCAAAGCCTGCTGGATGCCGGCATGCATCGGGTTCGTGGGCCGGGACGATGGGGAGCGCGAGCAGCAGCTCGTCCTCGACCAGTTCGATCAGGTCGAGCGGTTCCTCGCCCACTTCCAGCGCGTCGTAGCTTTTCGGCAGGGAGTCCGCCGAAGCACCTTCCCGCAGCACGGCATAGACGAACTCGCTGTGCACCGGAAGGGTCGCCGGCTCCAGACAACGCTGGCACACCATCTGCACCTCGACCTCCAGTTCGCCGCGCATGACGATCAGCCCCTGCTCGTCACGACCGAACTCGAGACGAACATGGACGCTGCCGGCATCGCTGACCAACTGCTCGCACAACCGCGAAAACTGCTTGATCGGCAACTCACCCTCGAGGGTGGCGCCACGATCGGCCAGCTTTCGCGGATCGACGTGAGGTGGAATCGGCCCTTTCAACATAAGCGCGCCATTCTAGGGATACCCCTTTTAACTGTCAAAGAAATTTCCTTGCGTGCAGCAGGCCACCCGGACGCCTAGAATCGCCGGCAAATCCCGTGGAGATCGCCATGCTGCCCCTGGTACTCGCATCCAGCTCGCCCTACCGCCGCACCCTGCTCGAGCGCCTGCACCTGCCGTTCGACTGCCAGTCGCCGGACATCGACGAAAGCGCCCTGCCCGGCGAACATCCCGAGCAGTTGGTCCGCCGCCTGGCCGAATGCAAGGCCCGCGCCCTGACCGACCGATACCCCCGACACCTGATCATCGGCTCCGACCAGGTCGCCGCCCTGCCCGACGGCCGCATCCTCGGCAAGCCGCACGACTTCGCCCGCGCCCGCGAGCAGCTGCACGCCGCCAGCGGTAGCAGCGTGACCTTCCATACCGGCCTGTGCCTGCTCAACTCGCAGAACGGACAGGCCCAGGTCGACTGCATTCCATTCACCGTGCACTTCCGCGAGCTGGACGAGGCGCGCATCGAGCGCTATCTGCACCTCGAGCAGCCCTACGACTGCGCCGGCAGCTTCAAGTCCGAGAGCCTCGGCATCAGCCTGTTCCGCGAAACCTGCGGCAGCGATGCCACCAGCCTGGTCGGACTGCCACTGATCCGCCTGGTCGACATGCTGCTCGCCGAAGGCGTGCAGATCCCCTAGCAGATCGACCCCGGCCGCTCAGTGCAGCGCCGGGGCACGCCAGCCCACCCACAGCGAGACCTGCTCGGCGACGCCTGCGCCGAGCTTCTTGGCGAAGCGGTCGATCGGCGACTCCTTCTCGGTGAAGTCGACCAGATTCTTCTCGCCGACCACCTCGCGCGCCACGTAGCCGGCACTGCCCAGACCGTCGATCAGCCCCAGCTCGAGAGCCTGCTCGCCGGACCAGACCAGGCCGGAGAACAGCTCCGGATGCTCCCGATCCTTCAGACGCTCGCCACGCCCCTGCTTGACGCTGGCGATGAACTGCTTGTGGGTGGTATCCAGCACCGTACCCCAGAAACGGGTTTCCTCCTCCTTCTGCGGCACGAACGGATCGAGGAAGGTCTTGTGCTCCCCAGAGGTATAGGTGCGCCGCTCCACGCCCAGCTTCTGCATCGCCTCGACGAAGCCGAAGCCCGAGGCGGTCACCCCGATGGAGCCGACCAGACTGGCCTTGTCGGCATAGATGGCATCGGCCGCACTGGCGATGTAGTAGGCGCCGGAGGCACCGAGATCGGTGATCACCGCATACAGCTTGATGTCCGGGTGCTCGCCGCGCAGGCGACGGATTTCGTCGTAGATGTAGCCCGACTGCACCGGGCTGCCGCCCGGACTGTTGATGCGCAGGACCACGGCCCGGGTGTTCTTGTCCTTGAAGGCCGCACGCAGGCTGCCGACGATATTGTCGGCACTGGCCCGCTCCTCGTCGGCGATCACCCCACGCACATCGATCAGCCCCGTGTGCGACTTGAGCGCCGCCGCCCTGTCCAGACTCGCCCAGGGCGAGAACAGGAACAGCGCCCCGAACACGTAGAGAAAGCCGAGACTCTTGAAGAAGATGCCCCAGCGCCGCGCCCGGCGCTGCTCGACCACTCCGGCCAGCACCGCCTTCTCCAGCAGCTTCCAGGTCTTTTCGTCACCCGAAGCCGCCACCGCTTTCCATTCATCCGACTGCATGCTCGCCAACCTCCCTTCTCTCGCGATTGCACTCCTGCCCCAGCCACTGCCCGAGGCCGGCAAAGCGCTCGATGGCCAGGTGCGGACGATACTCCTGCAGCACCGTCAACGGCTGCGCACCGTATCCCACCGCCACCGCGGTCATGCCGGCATTGTGCGCCATCAGCAGATCGAAGGGCGAATCGCCGACCATCAGCGCCTGCGCCGGCGCCACCCCGCAGTGCGCGAGGATCTCGTGCAGCATGCGCGGATCGGGCTTGCTCGCCGTCTCGTCGGCGCAGCGGGTGATATCGAAGAAGTCCAGCCAGCCATGCCCGGCCAGCACCCGGTCCAGACCGCGCCGACTCTTGCCGGTGGCCACCGCCAGGCGATAGCCCTGCGCACGGAACGCCAGCAACGACTCCAGCACGCCGTCGAACAGCGGCGACGGCGTGCTTTCCAGGCACAGATAATGGTCGCTGTAGACCTGACGGAATACGGCGATGTCCGCCTCGCTCTCCAGCGCGGGATACAAGGCACGGATCGCCTCCGGCAGACCGAGACCGATGATGCCGCGAATGGCCACCTCGTCCAACTGCGGCAGGCCGCAGGCATCGGCCGCTGCGCGCATCGACTCGACGATCCGCGCCACGGAGTCGACCAGCGTACCGTCCCAGTCGAACACCAGCAGCTGGTAGTCAGGCATCCAGGCGCTCCAGGGTCTGCGCCCACACCTCGTCCACCGGCGCCTCCAGCGCCAGCACCTCGCCGTCGGGCAGGGTCACACGCAGCGCATGGGCATGCAGGAACAGGCGCTTGCCGCCCAGCTCGCGGATCTCGCGGGTGAAGTCGTCGTCGCCGTACTTGCTGTCGCCGGCGATCGAATGACCGGCATGCTTGGCGTGCACGCGGATCTGGTGCGTGCGCCCGGTGATCGGACTGGCCTCGACCAGGGTGGCGAAGTCGCCGAAGCGGCGCACCACGCGGAACTCGGTCAGCGCGTCCTTGCCCTCGGGATTGACCTCGACCATACGCTCGCCCGAGCGCAGGTTGTTCTTCAGCAGCGGCGCGCTGACCTTTTTCTTCGAGGTCGGCCAACTGCCGCGCACCAGCGCCAGATAGCGCTTGTCGACGCCATCGCCGCGCAGCGCCTCGTGCAGGTGGCGCAGCATGCTGCGCTTCTTGGCGATCATCAAAAGCCCCGAGGTGTCGCGATCCAGACGATGCACCAGCTCGATGTCCTTGACCTCCGGGCGCAGCTGGCGGAACGCCTCGATCACCCCGTAGTTCAGCCCGCTGCCGCCGTGCACGGCGATGCCGGCCGGCTTGTTCAGCACGATCAGCGCCTTGTCCTCGTAGACGATGGCCGCCTCGAGGCGCTGCAGCAGCCCCTGGGCCAGCGGCTCGGGCTCGTCGCGCTCGGCCACGCGCAGCGGCGGCACGCGCACCACATCGCCAGCCTGCAGCTTGTACTCGGGCTTGATCCGCCCCTTGTTCACCCGCACCTCGCCCTTGCGCAGGATGCGGTAGATCAGGGTCTTGGGAACACCTTTCAACTGGGCCCGGAGGAAGTTGTCGATGCGTTGTCCGGCGAGTTCCGGCTGCACTTCGAGCAGCTGGACGCCGGTGGAGATTTGCGAGGGAGTTGTCATGCGCGAATCATAGCAATTTTTCCCTGAATTGAAGCATTTAATGATTGCTGCTATATTCCGGCAGCCGTCAAAAGCGGCACTCCGCGCGAACGCAAGGCAGACTGCCTGCCGCCGGACACACAATCACTGGACGCCAGGCCGTCCGACGGGTCGCCCGCGCAAGCATTCATGGCGACTCGGAAAACCAGGCCTTGAGACACATGAGGTGCGAAACGCCCGGCGTTTCGCGCAAATGCTAACCCGCTACGGATTCAGCGAGCGGCACCCCGATTCTCAGGGAATACGTGCAGGGCGGAGATGCACAAACGACGGACTGCGTAGCACTCGACTTTCCAGACGCCTTGATCGTCCGCAGCGTTGTTTGATTCCTCCTCCTGAATGAGTGCTTCTGTACCCACAGTTAGCAGGAGCCGCCAGTCGCGCGCAGGCCCAATCGCCTGCGAGGCTTGACAAGGGCAACGGCCAGACCGTTCCCGGCGCACCTGACACCGACCACGAGAGTCGTGCGTGCCAACCGCCGTTTCCGGCAGCCCGGAAACCATTGGTACTACATGAAAAGAATGCTGATCAACGCAACTCAGCCCGAAGAGTTGCGTGTTGCCCTGGTCGACGGCCAACGCCTGTTCGACCTCGACATCGAGTCGGGCGCTCGCCAGCAGAAGAAGGCCAACATCTACAAGGGCCGCATTACCCGCGTCGAACCCAGCCTCGAGGCCGCCTTCGTCGATTTCGGCGCCGAGCGCCACGGCTTCCTGCCGCTCAAGGAAATCTCCCGCGAATACTTCATCAAGGCCCCCGAGGGTCGCGTCAACATCAAGGACGTGCTCAAGGAAGGCCAGGAAGTCATCGTCCAGGTCGAGAAGGAAGAGCGCGGCAACAAGGGCGCGGCACTGACCACCTTCATCAGCCTGGCCGGCCGCTACCTGGTGCTGATGCCCAACAACCCGCGCGCCGGCGGCATTTCCCGCCGCATCGAGGGCGAGGAGCGCAACGAACTGCGCGAGGCGCTCAACGGCCTCAACGCCCCGGGCGACATGGGCCTGATCGTGCGCACCGCAGGCCTCGGCCGTTCCAGCGAGGAACTGCAGTGGGACCTCGACTACCTGGTGCAGCTGTGGACCGCGATCAAGGAAGCCTCGCAGGGTCGTGCCGCGCCCTTCCTGATCTATCAGGAAAGCAACGTCATCATCCGCGCCATCCGCGACTACCTGCGCCAGGACATCGGCGAAGTGCTGGTCGACAGCATCGAGGCCCAGGAAGAGGCGCTGAACTTCATCCAGCAGGTGATGCCGCAGTACGCCAGCAAGATCAAGCTGTACCAGGACAGCGTGCCGCTGTTCAACCGCTTCCAGATCGAGAGCCAGATCGAGACCGCCTTCCAGCGTGAAGTGAAGCTGCCGTCGGGCGGCTCCATCGTCATCGACCCGACCGAGGCGCTGGTGTCCATCGACATCAACTCGGCGCGCGCCACCAAGGGCAGCGACATCGAGGAAACCGCGCTGCAGACCAACCTGGAAGCGGCCGAGGAAATCGCCCGCCAGCTGCGCCTGCGCGACATCGGCGGCCTGATCGTCATCGACTTCATCGACATGACCCCGGCGAAGAACCAGCGCGCCGTCGAGGACCGCGTGCGCGAATGCCTCGAGGCCGACCGCGCCCGCGTCCAGGTCGGCCGCATCTCGCGCTTCGGCCTGCTGGAGATGTCCCGTCAGCGCCTGCGCCCGTCGCTCGGCGAGACCAGCGGCGTGGTCTGCCCGCGCTGCAACGGCCAGGGCATCATCCGTGACGTCGAGTCGCTGTCGCTGGCCATCCTGCGCCTGATCGAGGAAGAAGCGCTCAAGGACCGCACCGCCGAGGTCCGCGCCCAGGTGCCGATCCCGGTGGCCGCCTTCCTGCTCAACGAGAAGCGCAACGCCATCACCAAGATCGAGCTGCGCACCCGTGCACGCATCGTCATCCTGCCCAACGACCATCTGGAAACCCCGCATTTCGAAGTGCAGCGCCTGCGCGACGACAGCCCGGAAGCGCTGGTCGGCCAGTCCAGCTACGAGATGACCCCGACCGAGGTCGAGGAAGTCCAGCCGGTCGCCGCCACCCGCACCCTGGTGCGCCAGGAGGCAGCGGTGAAGACCGTCACCCACGAGCGTCCGGCACCGCAGGCGGTGGAAGCGCCTGCCGCCCCGGCACCGACCCCGGCACCGCAGGCGGCCCACCCCACTCCCGAGCCGAGCCTGTTCAAGGGCCTGATCCGCTCGCTGGTCGGTCTGTTCGCCGGCAAGGAAGAGCCCAAGCCGGCGGCCGAAGCTCCTGCCCAGCCGAGCGCCGGCGAGCGCCCGGCGCGTAGCGAGGAGCGCCGTGGCGGCCGCCAGCAGAGCCGTCGCCGCGATGGCGAGCGCGCCGAGCGCCAGCCGCGCGAGGAGCGCAAGCCGCGTGAAGAGCGCCAGCCCCGCGAGGAGCGTCAGCCGCGTGAAGAGCGCAAGCCGCGTGAGGAACGCCAGCCCCGCGAGGAACGTCAGCCGCGTGAAGAGCGCCAGCCCCGCGAGGAGCGTCAGCCGCGTGAAGAGCGCCAGCCCCGCGAGGAGCGTCAGCCGCGTGAGGAGCGCCAGCCCCGCGAGGAACGTCAGCCGCGTGAAGAACGCCAGCCCCGCGAGGAGCGTCAGCCGCGCGAAGAACGCCAGCCGCGTGAAGAGCGTCAGCCGCGTGAGGAGCGCAAACCTCGCGAGGAGCGCGAAGAACGCCCGGTAAGCGAGGAGACCGTTGCCCGCGAGGAGACCGGCGCCGTCGAGGCAGAAACCGCGGAAGCCGGTGCTACCCGCCGCGAGGAGCGCAGGGCGCGTGGCGAGCGTCCGCCGCGTCCGGCCCCCGAAGAGGAAAGCGCCGAGCAGGCGGCCGAGGAACTGGAGGGACTCGAGGAGGAGCCGGGCCAGGACGAGCAGGAAGGTGAAGGCGAACGCCCGCGCCGCCGCTCGCGTGGCCAGCGTCGCCGCAGCAACCGCCGCGAACGCCAGCGTGAAGCCGGCATCGAGGAACTGACCGTCGAGGAAGTCAGCCCGGCTGCTGCCGCAGGCGAAGCCGTCGCACCGACCGTCGCTACCGCCATCGCCGCGGCGGTGGCCGTGGAGGCCGCTGCCGAGGAAGCCGTCAGCGCAACACCCGCCGCGATGGAGGACGACCAGGCCGCCGTAGCGGTCAGCGAACCCCTGCCGGTCGTCGAGACTGCACAGGCCATCGAGACCGTCGCAGCCGCCCAGCCGCAAGAGGCCGCCGCCGAGGCGATCGACAGCGAAGCGCCGGCGACCGAAACTCGCGAGGAAGCTGCTGCAGCGGGTGGCCGTGCGCCCAACGATCCGCGCGAGCGTCGTCGCCGCCGCGAGGCCGAGCGTCAGGCCCGCGAGGCCGCCGCCACCCTGGAGGCTGCTGCCCCGGCTCAGGTAGAGCCTGCCCCGCAGGCGGCGATCGAGGCCGAACCGGCCGTGACCGCGCCTGAGGCCGCGACCGAAACTCCGGTCGAGGCTCCGCTGGCCACTGGCAGCGAAGCCGGGAATGCTCCTGTCGAGGCCGAGACCCAGCCGGGCGAAGCGCAGGCCGCCCCGGCAGCCGACGCGGAAGCCGCCCAACCGACAGCCGAAGCGGTGAGCGTCGAGACCGCTCCGGTCAGCCAGCCCGAGGAGGAGCGCAAGCCCCAGGCCTGACGGCCCGGGCAGCGCCCAGCAAAAAGGGGGAATGCCTTGGCATTCCCCCTTTTTGTTTGTCTGGCGACTGGAAGACAAGGCCGGCGACAGGCCCCTCAGCCACGCCTCAGCGGACGACCGGCTCGATCTCCAGCTCGACACCGAAACGGCTGCGGATATCCGCCTGGATGCGCTGCGCCAGCGCCAGCAGCTCGCACCCGCTGGCCCGGCCGTAATTGACCAGCACCAGCGCCTGCAGGGCATGCACCCCGGCATCGCCGTCGCGATGCCCCTTCCAGCCGGCCTGCTCGATCAGCCAGCCGGCCGCCAGCTTCACCAGTCCTTCGCCAGCGGGATAGCTGACCAGCCCCGGCCACTGCGCGCGCAGCTGCGCCGCCTGGCCCTCGCCCACCAGCGGGTTCTTGAAGAAGCTGCCGGCATTGCCCAGCACTTGCGGATCAGGCAGCTTTTCCGCGCGGATGGCGCAGACTGCCCGACTGACGTCCAGCGCCGTCGGCTGGGCAATGCCCTGCACCTGCAGGCGCTGGCGCAGCGGGCCGTAATCCAGATGCAGGGCCGCCGCACGGCTCAGGGCGAAGCGCACGCGCAGGATCAGCCAGCGGCCGCTCTCGCGCTTGAAGCGGCTGTCGCGGTAGGCGAATTCGCACTCCCCGGCCTGGAACTCGCGCAGCTCGCCGCTCAGGCGATCCAGGGCGACCAGGCTGTGCAGCACGTCCTTGAGCTCGACACCGTAGGCGCCAATGTTCTGCATCGGCGCAGCGCCCACGGTGCCGGGAATCAGACTGAGGTTCTCCAGGCCGGCCAGGCCCTGCTCCAGGGTCCAGAGCACGAAGGGATGCCAGGGCTCGCCGGCCTCGGCCTCGACCAGCACCTGACCGCCCGCCTCGCCCAGCAGGCGCCGGCCGCGACTGGCCATGCGCAGCACGAAGGCCTCCAGATCGGCGGTCAGCAGCAGGTTGCTGCCGCCGCCGATCACCAGCAGCTCGGCGCCCTGCGCGGTGGCGGCCGCCAGCGCCTGGCGCACCTCGGCCTCGTCATGCGCCTCGGCGAACCAGCGCGCCGCGACGTCGACGCCGAAGGTGTTGCAGGCCTTCAGCGAGTAATGCTCATGAATGGTCAGGCTCACAGGCGCTCCCGGATCTGTTCGATCAGTCGGTCGCAGGCCAGCTCGACCAGGTCAAGCACCTGCTCGAAGCCGCCGGCACCGCCGTAGTAGGGGTCGGGCACCTCGTGCTCGGCCAGGCCGCCGCGGCGCAGGAACAGGTCCAGCTCGGCATCGCCCTGGGGCGGGCGCAGGCGGCACAGCTCGCGCAGGTTGTCGTGATCCATGGCGAGAACCCAGTCGAAACGGGCGAAGTCCTCGGCCTGCACCTGGCGGGCACGCAGCTCGTGCAGGCGGTAGCCGCGCTGCTCGGCGGCGGCGCAGGTGCGCGGGTCGGGCGCCTTGCCGACGTGCCAGGCGCCGGTGCCGGCGGAATCCACCTGCACCCGGTCGGCGAGGCCGGCCAGCTGCAGCTTGTGGCGCATCACCCCCTCGGCGGTCGGCGAGCGGCAGATGTTGCCAAGACAGACGAACAGCAGGCACACGTCAGGCTCCCAGCAGCTGGCGGACACGCTGCAGGTCTTCCGGGGTGTCGACGCCGGCCGGCGGCGCCTCGAGGGCGTCGGCGACATGGATGCGTACGCCGTGCCAGAGGGCACGCAGCTGCTCCAGGCACTCGGTGTCCTCCAGCCAGCACGGGCCCCAGGCGACGAAGTCGTGGAGGAAGCCGGCGCGGTAGGCGTAGATGCCGATGTGACGACGGAACGGCACGCCCTCAGGCAACTGCCCGCGCTCCGCGGCGAAGGCATCGCGCGCCCAGGGCAGCGGTGCACGGCTGAAGGTCAGCGCCAGGCCGCTGGCGTCGGTGACCAGCTTGACCACGTTGGGATTGAACAGCAGCGCTGCATCATGGATCGGCTCGGCCAGGGTGGCGATGCCGGCCTCGGCATGGGCGGCCAGGTTGGCGGCCACCTGGTCGATGATCGCCGGCGGAATCAGCGGCTCGTCGCCCTGCACGTTGACCACGATGGCCTGGTCGGCCAAACCGAGCTGGCCGGCCACCTCGGCCAGGCGGTCGGTGCCGGAGTTGTGGTCGGCACGCGTCAGCAGCACCTCGGCGCCGAACGCCTGGCAGGCCTCGACGATGCGCGCATCGTCGGTAGCCACCACCACGCGGGTCGCGGCGCTCTTCTTCGCCTGCTCCCAGACGTGCTGGATCATCGGCTTGCCGGCGATGTCCTGCAGCGGCTTGCCAGGCAGGCGGGTGGAGGCGTAGCGGGCAGGAATGACGACGACGAAGTCCACGCTCATTTGTCCAGGCGCTCGTCGACGGTCAGGGTGCGCGCCTCGCTCTCCAGCATCACCGGGATGCCGTCGCGCACCGGGAAGGCCAGGGCGTCGGCCCTGCAGATCAGCTCGGACTTGTCGTCACTGAGCTTGAGGGGGCCCTTGCACAGCGGGCAGGCGAGAATGTCGAGCAGTTTGGGGTCCATGGTCCGCTCCAGGCAGAGGAATCTGGGGGGACCCGCGCGCATCAACGCGGCAACAGGCGCTCGAGCTGACCGTCGAACCAGGCCACGAAGGCCGGCGATGGCTGGCCATCGACCGCCAGATACCACCAGTCTGCGGCGGCGAATCCCCGGCATTTCACCGCATCCTTTTCGGTCATCAGCAGCGGCAGGGCCGGGGCGAAGCGCAGATCCTCGGGGCAGTAGGCCGCGTGGTCGGCGAAGGGATGCGGAACCGGGCGCCAGTGTAGCGCCTCGAGGGTCGCGAAGAAACGCTGCGGGTTGCCGATGCCGGCCACCGCGTGGACCGCCTGCCCTGCCGGCAGATGATCCAGCGGGCGACGCTCGCCGCTGGCCAGGTTGACCAGCGCACTCGGGCGCAGGTTGAAGGCGAAGCCTGCCGCGCCGTCACCGGCAGCACCGTTGACCAGGCAGGCATCCACCGCGGCCAGGCGCTCCAGCGGCTCGCGCAGCGGCCCGGCCGGCAGGCAGCGGCGGTTGCCGAGACCGCGGGCCGCGTCGATCAGCACCAGCTCGAGATCGCGGGCCAGACGGTAGTGCTGCAGGCCGTCGTCGCTGAGGATCAGGTCCAGCGGCTCCTGCTCGAGCAGGGCCCGCACCGCGCGGGGACGGTCGGGGTCGATCACCAGCGGCACGCCGCTGCGCTCGACGATCATCAGCGGCTCGTCACCGGCCTCGGCGGGACTCTGCCCGGCGCGCACCCGCCACGGCAGGCTCGGCGGCGTGGCGCCGTAGCCGCGACTGACCACGCCGACGCGCAGGCCGCGGGCACGGCAGTGCTCGATCAGCCAGAGGATCAGCGGCGTCTTGCCGGTGCCGCCGACGGTGATGTTGCCGACCACGATCACCGGCAGCGGCGCCCGCCAGGCCGGCCTGCGCCCGCTGAGGAAGTCGGCGCGGCGGCGCTCGACCACCCGCCGGTAGAGGACCTCCAGCGGACGCAGCAGGACCAGGGCCGGATGGCCCTGGTACCAGGCGGCAGTGAGGCGCTCGGCCAGGCGCATCAGGGCTTGGCCGGCTGCGCTTCGACGGTGGTGATGCGCAGGTGCGCGAAGCCCAGCTTGCCGGCCGCGTCCATGGCGGTGATCACCGCCTGGTGCGGGGTGCGCGCGTCGGCGCTGATCACCAGCGGCAGGCTGCTGTCGCCGCCGGACTCCTTCTGCAGCGCGCTGCTCAGGGTCGCCAGGTCGCTCTTCACCAGCTGCTGGCCGTTGAGCGCATAGCTGCCGTCGGCGGCGATGGTGATCTCCAGCTGCTTGAGCTGGGTCTCCTGCACCGGCGTGGCGCTGTCGGCCTCGGGCAGGTCGATCTTCAGCTGGGTCTCACGGGTGAAGGTGGTGGTCACCACGAAGAACAGCAGCAGGATGAACACCACGTCGATCAGCGGCGCCAGGCCGATCTCGACGTTCTCCCGCGGTTTGCGTCGGAATTTCACCGCTTGCCGCCCTCGCCCAGATCGACGTCACGGTCGCCCTGCACCACTTCCACCAGACGGATTGCTTCCTGCTCCATGCCGACCACCAGCTCGTCGACGCGACGCTGCAGGTAGCGGTGGAAGAACAGCGCGGGGATGCCGACGAACAGACCGGCGGCGGTGGTGATCAGCGCCTTGGAGATGCCGCCGGCGAGCACCGGCGCGTTGGCCATGCCGCTGCCCATGAAGCCGCTGAAGATCTCGATCATGCCCAGCACGGTGCCGAG
Organism: Pseudomonas sp. A-1; assembly: GCF_004801855.1. Taxonomy (GTDB): domain Bacteria; phylum Pseudomonadota; class Gammaproteobacteria; order Pseudomonadales; family Pseudomonadaceae; genus Geopseudomonas. The sequence continues at coordinate 23,915 of NZ_SSTC01000014.1, forward strand.
CAGGCCGAGCAACGGGGCGATGGCGGCGATGGTGCCGAGCGCGTTGAGGTAGCGCTCCAGGTCATGGATGACCCGCGCAGCGGCTTCCTCGATGCACTCCTTCATGATGTCGCGACCATGCTTGGAGTTGGCGAGACCGGCGGCCAGCACCTCCCCCAGCGGCGAGGAGGCGCGCAGCTCCTTGAGCTTCTGGCTGTCCAGCTGCTTGTCCTGGATCCAGCGCCATACCTGGCCCAGCAGGTTCGGCGGGGTGATCCGCGCCGGACGCAGGGTCCACAGGCGTTCGGCACTGATGCCGATGGCCGCGATCGAACAGAGAATGATCGGCAGCATCATCCAGCCGCCGGCTTTGACCAATTCCCACACAGTAACAACCCCCTGAAAAAAGTGGCGCAACTCTAGCACAGCGCGCTCGCCATGCCGCCCGTCTGGGTTCTCATTTTTCCCGCCAGAAACGCGCCTGCGCGCGCTCGCCGGCGACCGTCCCATGGCGGCCGAGCCACAACTGCAGCGCCCCCTCGGCGGCACTGTCGTGGATGCGCACGCCGGCGGCCCGAAAACGCGCCACCACCTGCGGATGCGGGTGGCCGAAGGCATTGTTCCAGCCCCGCGAGAACAACACGCCGCGCGGCGCCACCGCGGCGATGAACTCCGCCGACGACGAACTGCGACTGCCGTGGTGGGGCGCCAGCAGCCAGTCGGCGCGCAGATCGCGGCCACTGCCCAGCAACGCGCGCTCGCCGCTCGCGGAGATGTCTCCGGTGAGCAGCAGCCGCTCGCCGCGCGCCTCTACCAGCAGCAGGCAGGACGCATCATTGCCGTCGCCGCTCATCTGCCAGGTGGTGAAACGCACGGCGTCCCATTGCCACTGCTCGCCATCGCGACAGGGCTCGACGGCGTATGGCAGACGCTGTCGCGCCGCCTCGCCGGCGAGCAGGCGGGACGCCGGAAGACCGGCCAGCACGCTGCCTGCCCCGCCGGCATGATCCTGGTCGGCATGGCTTAGCAGCAGCGTGTCGAGCCTGCCGACGCCCTGCCTGAGCAGGAGCGGCAGCACCACCTTCTCTCCCGAATCGAACCCGCGCGCGGCCGGGCCGGCGTCGTACAGCAGAGCGTGAGCGCTGGTGCGTACCAGCACCGCCAGCCCCTGCCCGACATCCAGCACGCGCACCTCGGCCTCGCCGCTCGGAATGCCGGCCGCGGCGGGAAACAGCAACGGCAGCGGCATCAGGGCGCCGAACAAGCGCAGCGGCAACCCGGCCGGCAGCAGCGCCAGCAGGACGCCGCCCAGCCCGAGCAGCACCGCCCAGCCAGGCGCAGCGGCGAACTGCCGGGCCGGCGCCAGCTCGGCGAGCCAGGCGAGCAGGTCGAACAGCAGGTCGAGCTGCAGCCCGGCCAGCCACAGCAGGCTGCTGCCCACCCCGGGTAGCGGCAGCAGCAGGGTCCCGAGCAGGGCCAGCGGCACCACGCCGACACCGACCCAGGGCACCGCCAGCAGGTTGGCCAGCGCGCCGGTGAGACTGACCGGCAGGCCGAGCGCCAGCAGCAGCGGCAACAGGCCGAGAGTCATCGCCCACTGCGCGCGCGGCAGCACCCGCCAACCGGCGGCCGGCGCCAGGCGGCCGCTGAAGCACCAGGCCAGCAGCGCCACCGCGCCGAACGACAGCCAGAAACCCGGTTGCAGGCTGGCCAGCGGCTCGACCACCAGCACCAGGGTCAACGCCGCCAGCAGCGGCAGCCAGACGCCCAGGCTGCGGAAGCGCCAGCGCCACAACAGCACCACCGCCAGCATGACGCAGGCCCGCTGCACCGGCACCTCGAAGCCGGCCAGCAGGCCGTAGGCGAGCGCACCGGCCATCGCCAGGCCACAGGCGCAGGGCAGCCAGGGCCAGCCCCGCGGCCACCAGCCGCGGCGGAACAGGCCGAGCACCAGCGCATACAGCAGACCGGCCAGCAGTGCCACGTGCTGACCGGATATCACCAGCAGATGGGTGGTGCCGGTGGCCTGCAGCACCTGCCAGTCCCCTTCGCCGAGCCCCGAACCGTCGCCCAGCACCAGTGCCGCCAGGGCCCCCTCCCGACCATGTGCCGGCGCCGCCAGCAGCGCACTGCGCAGGCGATCGCGCCAGCCTTGCGGCCCGTCCGCGGCGCTCAGCCGCTCGCCGGCCTTGACCGAGCCGGTGGCGCCGACGCGACGTGCCGTCAGCCAGGCCTCGTAGTCGAAACCCTGGGGATTGACCAGACCGCGCGGGCGCTTGAGTTGCACCGCCAGGCGCCAGACCTCGCCGGCCGCCAGCGGTGGCGCTCCGTACCAGGACAGGCGCAGGCGCTGGGGGAGGCTTGCGCGGCGCGAGCGGGCCTGCTCGATATGGAAGCGGGTAACGCCCACCTCCCGCTCCGGCAGACCGACGATCCGCCCCTGCAGCCACAGGGTCCGGCCATCCAGTTCGGCGGCCAGGCGGTCGTCCAGCGCCAGCTGCGCCGAGCCGCAGGCCCAGCCCAGGCCGAGCAGGAACAGCGCCAGTGGATAGCCGCGGGTCGGCAGCAGCGCCACCCCCACGACCGCCAGCGCGACGAGAGCCGCCGCAGGCGGCAAGGCCGGCAGGAAACGCAGGCACAGCAGCCCGCCACAGAGCGCGATCAGTCCCGTGCGCATGGATTCATCCCTGAATCGGCCGGCGCTGCGCGCCGCTGAAATTCTGTTACAGATCCCCGGACAGTCCATCCGGATTTTTGTTCCGCCCGGTCCACCACCGGGAGAATCAGTGCATAATACCGGCGCTTAGTCGCCGTCGAGAGCCCCCATGCCGCGCCGAATCTTCAAGCGATACATGCCCGACCCGGAGCGCATCAGGGGCGACAAATCCCTGCGCTTTCTCGGCAAACTGATTCACGATCCCAACCTCTGGCACCTCAATCGCCACTCGGTGGCTCGTGCCATGGCCGTGGGCCTGTTCGCCGCCTTCATCCCGCTGCCGATGCAGATGCTGCTGGCCGCCTCGCTGGCCATCCCGCTGCGCGGCAACCTGCCGATCTCCATCGGTCTGGTCTGGCTGACCAACCCCATCACCATGCCGCCGGTGTTCTACTGCACCTACAAGATGGGCGCCTGGCTGATGCACGTGCCACCGATCACCCTGCCCGAGCACCTGAGCATGGAGTGGATCACCCACGAGCTGAGCACCCTGTGGCAGCCGTTCCTGCTCGGCTCGGTGATCACCGGCCTGATCTGCTCCATCCTCGGCTACTGCCTGACCATGACCTACTGGCGCTGGTGGGTACGCCGCAGCTGGCACAAGCGCCAGCTCCTGCGCCGCCAGCAGGGTCACTCCTGATCCCGGTCGGTGTCAGCCCCGCCTGCGGCCGACACCGACCCTCCCCTACTCCGCCAGTACCAGCCGCCCGCCCTCCAGGCGCAGCACGCGGTCCATCTGCCGCGCCAGGGCGATGTCGTGGGTCACCACCAGGAAGGCGGTGTGCAGCGACGTGCTCAGCTCCTGCATCAGCTCCTGGATGCCGCGCGCGGTGTGCTGGTCGAGGTTGCCGGTGGGCTCGTCGAGCAGCACCAGCGCCGGCCGGTTGACCAGTGCGCGGGCGATGGCCACGCGCTGGCGCTCGCCGCCGGAAAGCTCGGCCGGCTTGTGGCCCAGACGATGCCCCAGCCCGACCCGCTCCAGCAGCGCCGTGGCCCGCTGGCGCGCCTCGCCGATCGGCATGCGTCCGATCAGCAGCGGCATGCACACGTTCTCCAGCGCATTGAACTCCGGCAGCAGGTGGTGGAACTGGTAGACGAAGCCCATGGCGCGATTGCGCAGCAGGCCGCGGGCCTTCTCGTTGAGCGCCGACAGCTCCTCGCCGGCCAGCCAGACGCTGCCCTCGCTGGGAGTATCGAGGCCGCCGAGCAGGTTGAGCAGGGTGGTCTTGCCCGAGCCGGAGCTGCCGACGATGGCCACCCGCTCGCCGGGCTGCAGCGCCAGCTCGACGCCCTTGAGCACCTCCACCGACTGCGGCCCCTCTTCGTAGCACTTGCCGAGGTTGCGGCACAGCAGCACCGCCTTGTCGTTACTCATAGCGCAGGGCCTCCGCCGGCTGGGTGCGCGCCGCGCGCCAGGCCGGGTACAGGGTGGCAAAGAAACTCATCAGCAGCGCGGCCGAGCAGATCAGCACCACATCCTCCACGCGCAGCTGCGACGGCAGGTAGTTGATGAAATACACGTCCGAACTGAGGAACTTGCGCCCCAGCAGGTTCTCCAGCGCCGCCACCCACTGGGTGACGTTGAGCGCGGCGATCACGCCGAGCACGCCGCCGATCAGGGTGCCGACCACGCCGATCACCGAGCCCTGGACCATGAACACCAGCATGATCTGCCGCGGGGTCATCCCCAGGGTGCGCAGGATGGCGATGTCGGCCTTCTTGTCGGTCACCACCATCACCAGGGTGGAGATGATGTTGAACGCGGCCACCGCGACGATCAGCAGCAGCAGCAGGGCGATCATGGTCTTCTCCATCTGGATCGCCTGGAACAGGCTGCCGTGGCTGCGCGTCCAGTCGCGGGCGACGTAGTCGCCTTCGCTGAAGCCGGTGGCGATCTCCCAGGCCACCTGCGGCGCCTTGAACAGATCCTTGAGCTTCAGGCGCACACCCTCCACCTGGTTTTCCTGCCAGCGCGACAGCCGCGCGGCATCGCCGATGTGGATCAGCGCCAGCGAGCTGTCCAGCTCGGCGCCGACCTTGAACACGCCGACCACGGTGAAGCGCTTGAGCCGCGGGAACACCCCGGCCGGCGTCACCGACGCCTCGGGCAGGATGAAGGTCAGCTTGTCGCCGACATTGACGCGGAAACGCCGCGCGGTGATCTCGCCGATGACGATGCCGAACTCGCCGCTCTTCAGAGCCTCCAGGCTGCCCTGCACCATGTGCTGGTCGATGATCGAGACGTTCTTCTCGGCCTCCGGCAGCACGGCGTTGACCAGTACCGGCTGTGTCCCGCCGCTGTGGGTGAGCATGCCCTGCAACTGGCTGAACGGTGCCACCGCCACCACCTCGGGGTGCTTGGCCACCCTGGCGGCCAGCGCCTGCCAGTCATCGATCGGCTGGTAGCTGCTGATGGTGGCGTGCGGCACCATGCCGAGGATGCGCGTGCGCAGCTCGCGGTCGAAGCCGTTCATCACCGACAGCACCAGGATCATCACCAGCACGCCGAGGGCGAGGCCGACCATCGAGGTCAGGGAAATGAACGAGATGAAGTGGTTGCGGCGCTTGGCACGCGTGTAGCGCATGCCGATGAATACGGGTAAGGGTCTGAACATGCTCGGGTTGCCTTGCGGGCGAAGGGAAGACGTCCGTTTGTCACGCCGGCGGCGGGAACTCGCTACAGACCACACCGGCGGCCGGCAGTTCGCCGGACGGGCGGCAGTCTACCGCAACGCCGGTCGCCACGCACCGACGGCGACCCCGACCTCTCCCCAAAGCGGCGGCGGCATGCTAGAAGGCTGCATCAGCCTGATTGCGCAAGGAGCAGTCGTGACCCTCATCTACGGCCATCGCGGCGCGCGGGGCGAAGCCCCGGAAAACACCCTCGCCAGCTTCCAGCGCTGCCTCGAGCAGGGCGTGACCCGCTGCGAGCTGGACCTGCACCTGTCCGCCGATGGCGAACTGATGGTGATCCATGACCCGACGCTCAGGCGCACCACCGGCCAGCGCGGCAAGGTGGCGGCGCACAGCGCCGCCGAACTGGAGCGCATGGACGCCCGCGTCGGCGGCCCGGCCTGGCCGCAGCCCTGCCCGATCCCGCGCCTGCGCACGCTGTTCACCCATTGCGACTTCGAGCACTGGCAGCTGGAGGTCAAGAGCGCCTCGCGCGAGCGTGCGGCACGCACCGTGGAGGCGATCGCCGCACTGACCCGCGAGCTCGGCCTCGGCCACCGGGTCACCGTGACCAGCAGCTCGCGCACCGTGCTGCGCGCCCTGCAGGAACTGGCCCCGCAGTTGGCCCGCGGCCTGGTCGCCGAGTACGCCTGGCTGGATCCGCTGAAGGTCGCGCAGCGCTACGGCTGCGGCCTGCTGGCGCTGAACTGGACGCTGTGCAGCCCCGAGCGGTTGCGCAAGGCGCAGCAACAGGGGCTGCACGTGTCGGTGTGGACGGTCAACGAGCCGGCGCTGATGCGCCGGCTCGCCGACTTCGGCGTGGACAGCCTGATCACAGACTTTCCCGGTTTGGCCAGCGCCACCCTCGGGAATCGCTGAGCGGCCAGTCTCCGACCGGCTCAGGCCACCGGTCGGAGCCGCTCAAAAAAGCCGGTTGAGGCCGTCGAACGCCGCCACCCGATAGGCTTCGGCCATGGTCGGGTAGTTGAAGGTGGTGTTGATGAAGTACTTGATGGTGTTCGCCTCGCCCTTCTGGTTCATGATCGCCTGACCGATGTGGACGATCTCCGAGGCCTGGTAGCCGAAGCAGTGCACGCCGAGGATCTGCAGGGTCTCGCGATGGAACAGGATCTTCAGCATGCCCACGCGCTCGTTGGATATCTGCGCACGCGCCATCGACTTGAAGAAGGCCTTGCCCACCTCGTAGGGAATCTTCTCCTTGGTCAGCTCCTGCTCGTTCTTGCCGATCGAGCTGATCTCCGGGATGGTGTAGATGCCGGTCGGCACGTCATTGATGAAGTGCCAGCTGTCGTCCTCGACGATGCTGCCGGCCGCCGAACGGCCCTGGTCGTAGGCGGCGCTGGCCAGGCTCGGCCAGCCGATCACGTCGCCGGCGGCGTAGATGTTCGCCACGCTGGTGCGGTAGTGCTGGTCGACGGCGATCTGCCCGCGGCTGTTGGCCTCGATGCCGACGTTTTCCAGGGCCAGCTTGTCGGTATTGCCGGTGCGACCGTTGCACCACAGCAGGGCGTCGGCCTTGATCTTCTTGCCGGACTTCAGATGCAGCACCACGCCGTGGTCGAGGCCCTCGATGCGCTCGTACTCCTCGTTGTGGCGGATCAGCACGTTGTTGTTGCGCAGGTGGTAGCTCAGCGCATCGGAGATCTCGTCGTCGAGGAAGCTGAGCAACTGGTCGCGGTTGTCGATCAGGTCGACCAGCACGCCCAAGCCGCTGAAGATCGACGCGTACTCGCAGCCGATCACTCCGGCTCCGTAGATGATCATCCGCCGCGGAGTGTGGCTGAGGGTGAGGATGGTGTCGCTGTCGTAGATGCGCGGGTGACTGAAGTCGACGTCGGCCGGACGGTAGGGGCGCGAGCCGGTGGCGACCACCACCTGCTTGGTGACCAGCTTCTCCACCACGCCGTTGTGGGTCACCACGTCGATGGTGTTGGCATCGGCGAAGCTGGCGGTGCCGGTGAACACGTCCACGCGGTTGCGCGCGTAGTAGCCGGTGCGCGAGGCGACCTGCTTGTCGATGACCAGCTCGGCGCTCTTCAGCACGTCGGGGAAGGAGAACCAGCGCGGCTCGCCGATCTGGCGGAACATCGGGTTGGTGTTGAACTGCAGGATCTGCCGCACCGAGTGACGCAGGGCCTTGGAGGGAATGGTGCCGAGGTGGGTGCAGTTGCCACCGACCAGCTTGCGGCTATCCACCACCGCCACCTTGCGTCCGTTCTTGGCGGCGCTCATCGCCGCGCCCTCGCCCGCCGGGCCCGAGCCCAGCACCACCACGTCATAGTTGTAGACAGCCATCGACTACTCCTTCAGGGACAAACTGCAGCCCGCCTCGGGCGGGCCTCACATCCGCCGCCGCGCGAGCCCGGTCCTGAGGCCGGCCCGCTGGCGGGCGGGAAATAAAAAAGGGGCAGTGTCGTCACTGCCCCGTCGGGGTCATCTGCTGCGGGTCGCGTCGTAAGCCTGGGCCGCGCCCGGCTTGCCGTCACCCTCGCTGTTGGCTTCCTCGCATTTCTGGGTATCGCCGCCGCAGATCGGGCACTCGTCCTTCTCGATGCCGAGGTTGGCGATGCCGCCGCAGGAGCCGGCGATGGGCTTGCGGCCCATGATCACGCCGATCGCCATGCCGAACACCACCAGCAGCATGAGCGCAAAAACCAGTAACCAGGTCATGGTCGTTCCCCTTGCGCTGCCGTCAGCGCGTCAAAAGCCTTGGTTGCGTGGGTCACGTAGCCTTCGTCCTCGCGGGTCACGAAGAAGGCCGCGATGCCCTGCCGCTCCGCCCAGCGTACGCCCTCTTCCGGACCGAGCACCATCAGCAGGGTGGACAGGCCATCGGCCAGCAGGGCCTTGGGATGCAGCACGGTCACCGCCGCCAGGCGGTGGGTGATCGGCGCGCCGCTGCGCGGGTCGAGGGTGTGCGAGTAGCGCCGGCCATTTTCCTCGAAGTAGTTGCGATAGTCACCCGAGGTCGACACGCCGTAGCCATCCAGGGCCAGCACCTTCTGTGCCACCCGCTGGTCGTCGCGCGGCGCCTCGATGGCGATGCGCCAGGGCGTGCCGTCCGGCTTGCGCCCGCGCGCCTTGAGCTCGCCGGTGGCCTCCACCAGGTAGCTGGCCACGCCCTGCTGCTCCAGCCAGGCGGCGATGCGGTCCACCGCGTGGCCGGCGGCGACGCTGTTGAAGTCCACCTGGACCTTGGCGTCCTTGCACAGCTGCTCGCCGTCGATGCGCAGGTGCTGGTGGCCAATGCGCTGGCGCGCCTCGGCGATCGCCTCGGCACTGGGCACCTGCTCGGCGCGCGACTGGGGCCCGAAGCCCCACAGGTTGAGCAGCGGCTCGATGGTCAGGTCGAAGGCGCCGTCGCTCTGCAGCGACAGGCCCTCGCCCAGGCGCACCAGCTCCAGCACGTCCGCCGGCATGGCCTGGCAGGTACCCGCCGGCGCGCGGTTGAAGCGCTCGATCAGCGAGTCGTCGCGGTAGGTGGACATCTGCTGGTCGACCTCGGCGAGGATCGTCTCGACGCCGGCCTGCAGGGCCTGCGCATCGGCGACGCCGTCGCCGCGCACGTACTTGACCGAATAGGTGCTGCCCATGGTCGGCCCGCCGAAGGACTCCAGCGGGTCGGAAAACTGGCAGCCCGCCAGCGCTGCCGCACAGGCGACAGCGATGACGGGCTGCAGGAGACGCACTAGCGACATCGACACTAGCCGCCGAAGTCGTCGAGCAGGATGTTCTCCCGCTCCACGCCCAGGTCGAGCAGCATCTTGATCACCGCGGCGTTCATCATCGGCGGACCGCACATGTAGAACTCGCAGTCCTCGGGCGCCGGATGGTCCTTCAGGTAGTTCTCGTAGAGCACGTTGTGGATGAAGCCGGTGAGGCCGGTCCAGTTGTCCTCGGGCTGCGGGTCGGACAGCGCCAGGTGCCACTGGAAGTTCGGGTTCTCGGCCTGCAGCTGGTCGTACTCCTCGACGTAGAACGCCTCGCGCATCGAGCGCGCGCCGTACCAGAAGCTCATCTTGCGCGTGGACTTCAGGCGCTTGAGCTGATCGAAGATGTGCGAGCGCATCGGCGCCATGCCCGCGCCGCCGCCGATGAACACCATCTCGTTGTCGGTGTCCTTGGCGAAGAACTCGCCGAAGGGTCCGTACACGGTGATCTTGTCGCCCGGCTTGAGGTTGAACACGTAGGAGGACATCTTGCCCGGCGGGATGTCGTCCTTGCCCGGCGGCGGCGAGGCGATGCGGATGTTGAACTTGACGATGCCCTTCTCTTCCGGGTAGTTCGCCATGGAGTAGGCGCGAATGGTCGGCTCGTCCACCTTCGACACGAAACGCCACATGTTGAACTTGTCCCAGTCGCCGCGGTACTCGGGCTGGATGTCGAAGTCCTTGTAGTTGACCACGTGCGGCGGGCACTCCAGCTGCACGTAGCCGCCGGCGCGGAAGTCCACGCTCTCGCCGTCCGGCAGGCGCAGGGTCAGCTCCTTGATGAAGGTGGCCACGTTGGGATTGGACTCCACCGTGCATTCCCACTTCTTCACGCCGAAGACTTCTTCCGGCACCTCGATGTGCATGTCCTGCTTGACCGGGGTCTGGCAGGACAGGCGCCAGCCGGCCTTGGCCTCGCGCTTGGTGAAGTGCGACTCCTCGGTCGGCAGCATCTCGCCGCCGCCCGACTCGACGATGCACTTGCACTGGGCGCAGGTGCCGCCGCCGCCGCAGGCGGAGGACAGGAAGATGTTGTTGGCGGCCAGGGTCTGCAGCAGCTTGCCGCCGGCCGGTACGGTGATGGTGCGCTCGCCGTTGATGAGAATGTTCACGTCGCCGCTGGACACCAGCTTGGCGCGGGCCATCAGGATGATGACCACCAGCGCCAGCACGATGGCGGTGAACATGCCGATGGCGAGGAAGATTTCATAGTTCATCTGTTCTTCCCTTCCTTAGAGCTGCACGCCGGAGAACGACATGAAGCCCAGCGACATCAGGCCGATGGTGATGAAGGTGATGCCCAGCCCCTGCAGGCCGGCGGGCACGTCACTGTACTTGAGCTTCTCGCGCACACCGGCGAGCACGGCGATCGCCAGCGCCCAGGAGAAGCCCGAGCCCAGGCCGTAGACCACGCTTTCCGAGAGGTTGTAGTCACGTTCGACCATGAACAGCGAGCCGGCCATGATCGCGCAGTTCACCGTGATCAGCGGCAGGAACACGCCCAGCGCGTTGTAGAGCGAGGGCACGTACTTGTCCAGCAGCATCTCGAGGATCTGCACGATGGCGGCGATCACGCCGATGTAGCTGAGCAGGCCGAGGAAGCTGAGATCGACGTCCGGCAGGCCGGCCCAGGCCAGCGCACCTTCCTTGAGCAGGTAGGTGTACAGCAGGTTGTTGGCCGGCACGGTGATGGTCTGTACCACCACCACGGCGATGCCGAGGCCGATCGCCGTCTCCACCTTCTTGGAAATGGCGATGAAGGTGCACATGCCGAGGAAGAAGGCCAGCGCCATGTTCTCCACGAACACGGCCTTCACGAACAGGCTGATGTAGTGTTCCATCAGTAGGCCTCCTTGCTAACGTGCGGAGCCATCTTGTAGCTGGGCTTCTCGACCTGGGCGGTCTTCCAGGTGCGCAGGCCCCAGATGATCAGGCCGATCAGGAAGAACGCCGAGGGCGGCAGCAGCAGCAGGCCGTTGGGCTGATACCAGCCGCCGTCGTTGATCACCGGGATGATCTCGAAGCCGAGCAGCTTGCCGGAGCCGAACAGCTCGCGGACCACGCCGAGGATGATCAGCATGGCGCTGTAGCCCAGGCCGTTGCCGATGCCGTCGAAGAACGACAGCACCGGCGGGTTGGCCATGGCGAAGGCTTCGGCGCGGCCCATCACGATGCAGTTGGTGATGATCAGGCCGACGAACACCGACAGCTGCTTGGCCAGGCTGAAGGCATAGGCCTTGAGCACCTGGTCGACCACGATCACCAGCGAGGCGATGATCACCATCTGCACGATCATGCGGATCGAGCTGGGGATCTGGCTGCGCACCAGCGAGATGAACAGGTTGGAGAAGCCGGTCACCAGGGTCAGGGCGATCGACATCACCAGCGCGGTCTTCAGGTTGGAGGTCACCGCCAGCGCCGAACAGATGCCGAGGATCTGCAGACCGATCGGGTTGTTGTGGACGATGGGGTTGAGCAGGACTTCCTTGATTGTGGGTTTGGACATGATCAGGCCTCCCCGGCACGCAGGTTAGCAATGAAGGGACCGAAGCCGTCCCGGCCCAGCCAGAACTGCAGCAGGTTGTGCACGCCCTTGCTGGTCAGGGTCGCGCCAGCCAGGCCGTCCACCTGATGGGTGGCCTTGGGGCTCTGCGCATCGACCGTGCCCTTGACGATTTCGACAGCCAGCTCGCCCTGCTCGCTGAACAGGGTCTTGCCCAGCCACAGCGCCTTCCACTTCGGGTTGTCCACCTCGCCGCCCAGACCCGGGGTCTCGGCGTGCTGGTAGAAACCGAAGCCGGCCACGGTGTTGAGGTCGCCCTTGACCGCCATGAAGCCGTGCAGGGTCGACCACAGGCCGTAGCCGCGCACCGGCAGGATCAGGGTTTCCAGCTGGCCGTCGGTCTCCACCAGATACACGGTGGTGAAGCGCTCGCGGCGCTTGATCGAGGCGATGTCCTGGGCGCCGGTGAGGGCGTCGGACAGCTTGGGATCCTTGGCTGCCTTGAGCGGATCGAAGGTCGCCGCATCCTGGGCGTCGCTGAACTTGCCGGTCTGCAGATCGACCACGCGGGCGCGGATGCGCTCGGCGAACAGCTGCTTGACCTGCTTGCCGGACATCTCGGCCTCACCCAGGCCGGCGATGGCCAGGATGCTGCGCTGCTTGTCCAGCTGGCGGTTCTCGACCTGGGTCGGTTTCAGTGCCACGGCCGCGCCGGCGACGAACACCGAGCACACCAGGCAGACCACCAGCGCCACCATGAGGGTGCGGACGGTGGATTCCTTTTGACTAGACATTGCGTGCCAGCCTCCGCTTGATATTGGCCTGAACGACGAAGTGGTCGATCAGCGGTGCAAACAGGTTGGCGAACAGGATCGCCAGCATCATGCCTTCCGGGAAGGCCGGGTTGACCACGCGGATCAGCACCACCATCAGGCCGATCAGCGCGCCGAACAGCCACTTGCCGGTGTTGGTCATCGACGCCGAGACCGGGTCGGTGGCCATGAACACCATGGCGAAGGCGAAGCCGCCGACCACCAGGTGCCAGTACCAGGGCATGGCGAACAGCGGGTTGGTGTCCGAGCCGATGACGTTGAACAGGGTGCTGGTGGCGATCATGCCGAGCATCACGCCGGCGACGATGCGCCAGGCGGCGATCTTGGTCAGCAGCAGCACGGCGCCGCCGAGCAGGATGGCCAGGGTGCTGGTCTCGCCGATCGAGCCGTGCTCGAAGCCGAGGAAGGCATCCATCCAGGTGATGCCCTGGCTGGCGATCGCCTCGACGCCGCCGGCGGCGGCCAGGCTCAGGCTGGTGGCGCCGGCGAAGCCGTCCACCGCGGTCCACACGCCGTCGCCGGAGATCTGCGCCGGGTAGGCGAAGAACAGGAAGGCGCGGCCGACCAGGGCCGGGTTGAGGAAGTTCTTGCCGGTGCCGCCGAACACTTCCTTGCCGATCACCACGCCGAAGCTGATGCCCAGCGCGACCTGCCACAGCGGGATGGTCGGCGGCAGGATCAGGGCGAACAGCACCGAGGTGACGAAGAAGCCTTCGTTGACCTCGTGGCGACGGATGGAAGCGAACAGCACTTCCCAGAAGCCGCCGACGATGAAGGTCACCAGGTAGATCGGCAGGAACCAGGCCGCGCCCTGGATGAAGCAGTCCCACAGGCTGCCCGGGTCGAAGCCGGCCAGCGCGCCGATCAGGCTGAAGCGCCAGCCATCCTGCGCCGCCAGCAGCTCGGGGCTCTGGGCGAAGACCAGGTTGGCCTGGTGGCCGACGTTCCACATGCCGAAGAACATCGCCGGGAAGGTGCACAGCCAGACGGTGATCATCATGCGCTTGAGGTCGATGCCGTCGCGCACGTGGGCGGTGGTCTTGGTCACGCTGCCGGGGCGATAGAAGAAGGTGTCCACGGCCTCGTAGAGGGCGTACCACTTCTCGTACTTGCCGCCCTTCTCGAAGTTGTGCTCGATCTTGTCGAGGAAATCACGCATTCCCATGGTCAACCCTCCTTCTCGATGCGATTCAGGTTATCCCGCAGGATCGGGCCGTATTCGTACTTGCCGGCGCAGACGTAGCTGCACAGCGCCAGGTCTTCCTCGTCCAGCTCCAGGCAGCCGAGCTTCTGCGCCATCTCGGTGTCACCGACGATCAGGTAGCGCAGCAGCTGGGTGGCGAGGATGTCCAGCGGCATCACTTCCTCGTAGTTGCCCACCGGCACCATGGCGCGCGGGCTGCCGTTGGTGGTGGTGCTGAACGGGAACTTCCTGTCGCCCATCAGCTTGGAGACGAACACGTTGAGCACCGAGTGCTTGTTCACCCCGGCGCGCAGGTAGTGCAGCATCTCGCGGTCGTTGCCCTCGCGCAGGCAGGACACCTGCAGATGGTAGCGACCGAGGTAGGCGCAGGCGCCGCGCGAAGTGCGGCCACCGAACACCGAGCCGGAAATCACCCGGTTGTGGCCGGACTGCAGCTCGCCGGCAGTCAGCTCCTGCAGGCTGGCGCCCAGGCGGGTGCGCACCAGGCGCGGCTTGTCCACCACCGGACCGGCCAGGGCGACCACGCGCTCGACCCACAGCCGGCCGCTGGTGAACAGCTTGCCGACGGCGATGACGTCCTGGTAGTTGATGGTCCACACGCTCTTGGTCGCGCTGACCGGATCGAGGAAGTGGATGTGGGTGCCGGGCAGGCCGGCCGGATGCGGCCCGGCGAAGCTCTCGGTGGTCACCCCGGCAGTGCCCTCGCCGGCCAGGCTGACGCCTTCGGCCTTGCACAGGAACACCTTGGCCAGGCGCGCCAGCACCTTGAGGCCGCTCTCGAAGTCCGCCGCATGTTCGCCGATGATCACCGCCGGATCGGCGGCCAGCGGATTGGTATCGATGGCGCTGACGAAGATCGAGCTGGGCACGGCGTCGACCGCCGGCACCTTGCTGTACGGGCGGCTGCGCAGGGCGGTCCACAGGCCGGAGGCCTGCAGGTTGTCACGCACTTGGGCCGCGTCGAGGCTGGCCAGTTGGCCGGCCGGGTAGCTGGCGAAAGTAAGCTGCTCGTCGCCATCCACGTCGATGACCACGGACTGCAGCACGCGCTGCTCGCCGCGGTGGATGGCGCTCACCACACCGGCGGCTGGCGCGGTGTAGTTCACCCCGGGGGTCTTCTTGTCGGAGAACAGGACCTGGCCGAGTTTGACTCGATCACCGACCTGCACCTGCATCGTGGGCTTCATCCCGTGATAGTCGAAGCCAACGAGCGCCACGCTGCGCACGGGCCGGGCGGCCTCGATGCGTTGCGCGGGTGCGCCGGTGATGGGCAGGTCCAGACCACGTTTGATTTTTATCATACGTATTGCCCAATCACTGTGTATGAAACGAATAGGGTTACCGGCACGACATGAGCCAGCGACGACTGCCCCCTCTGCCAGCCATCATCGACGTCGAACCGGAAATACCCCGTGCAAAAATCCGAACGATTATAAGGACCCCCTCACCCGCTGGCCACCGAAGCCGCCGTTTAATTGGGGCAAACAGTAACAAGCAGATACAAGAGCCCCTCACAAGTGTCTGTCCGGAAAAGAAAAACGGGAGCCGAGGCTCCCGTTTTTCAGACCGCAGCAGCGCGGATCAGCGCGGGAAGGACGGCGGGTTGACCCCGGCCATGTCCTCCAGCACGCGCACCACCTGGCAGCTGTAGCCGAACTCGTTGTCGTACCACACGTAGAGCACGACGCGGTTGTCGTTGCAGATGGTGGCTTCGGCGTCGACGATGCCGGCATGGCGGGAACCGACGAAGTCGGTGGACACCACTTCCGGCGAGTTGGTGAAGTCGATCTGCTTGTGCAGCTCCGAGTGCAGCGCCATGTGGCGCAGGTACTCGTTGATCTCCTCGCGGCTGGTGGCCTTCTCCAGGGTCAGGTTGAGAATGGCCATGGAGACGTTCGGCGTCGGCACGCGGATGGCGTTGCCGGTCAGCTTGCCCTTGAGCACCGGCAGGGCCTTGGCGGCAGCGGTGGCGGCGCCGGTCTCGGTGATCACCATGTTCAGCGGTGCACTGCGGCCGCGGCGATCGCCCTTGTGGAAGTTGTCGATCAGGTTCTGGTCGTTGGTGTAGGAGTGCACGGTCTCCACGTGACCATGGGCGATGCCGAACTTGTCGTAGACGGCCTTCAGCACCGGCACGATGGCGTTGGTGGTGCAGGAGGCGGCGGACAGTATCTTGTCGTCGGCGCCGATCAGGCCATGGTTGATGCCATGGACGATGTTCTTGATCTCGCCCTTGCCCGGCGCGGTCAGGATCACGCGGGCGGCGCCCGGGCACTTCAGGTGCTGGCCCAGACCCTCGGCGTCACGCCACTTGCCGGTGTTGTCGACGACGATGGCGTTGTTGATGCCGTAGGCGGTGTAGTCGACGGTGGTCGGGTCGTTGGAGTAGATCACCTGGATCAGGTTGCCATTGGCGAGGATGGTGTTGTTCTCCTCGTCGATGGTGATGGTGCCGTTGAACGGACCGTGCACCGAGTCGCGACGCAGCAGGCTGGCACGCTTGACCAGGTCGTTGGCGGCACCCTTGCGCACGACGATGGCACGCAGGCGCAGGCCGTCGCCGCCGCCGGTCTTCTCGATCATGATGCGCGCCAGCAGGCGACCGATGCGACCGAAGCCGTACAGCACCACGTCGGTGCCTTCGCGCTGCTCGCTGCCCTGCTTGCCGACCACTTCGGCCAGCTCCTCGCGCACGAACTGCTCGGCGCTGCGGCCGTTGCCTTCGTGCTTGAACTTGACCGCCAGACGACCCAGGTCGACGGAGGCGGCGCCCAGCTCCAGCTGGCCCAGGGCCTGCAGGATCGGGAAGGTGTCATGGACCGACAGCTCGGCGTCGTCGATCTGGCGGGCGAAGCGGTGCGCCTTGAGGATGCCGATCACCGAACGGTTGATCAGGCCGCGGCCGTAGATCGAAGTCACCACATTGTTGTTGCGGTAGAGCTGGCCGATCAGCGGAATCATGGCCTCTGCGAGGGCCTCGCGATCAATCCACTCACCAAGGCACTGGTCGGTCTTCTGGGTCACGGGCGGTACCTTCCACATGTAGGGGATAACAAAAAAGGGCTACATTATGACGGCGCCAGCGCTTTCGGGCAACGTGCCGCGCGCGGCACTGACAGTCGGCGCGAGGCCCCGCTACAATCCGGACTTTGTCGCCATCCAGAGCCGCCCGTGACCGTACTGCGTCTTCCGAGCCTGCCGGCCGCCGCCGGCAAACAACACTGGGGCAACCTGCCCGGCGCCGCCCAGAGCCTGGCCATCGCCGAGGCCGCCAGCCGCAGCCAGCGCTTCACCCTGCTGCTGACCGAAGGCAGCCAGAGCGCCGAGCGCCTGCAGGAGGAGCTGCGCTTCTTCGCCCCCGACCTGCCGGTGCTGCACTTCCCCGACTGGGAAACCCTGGCCTACGACGTGTTCTCGCCGCACCAGGACATCATCTCCCAGCGCATCGCCACCCTCTACCGCCTGCCGGAACTGAAGCACGGCGTGCTGGTGGTACCGATCGCCACCGCCCTGCACCGCCTGGCGCCGCCGCGCTTCCTGCTCGGCTCCAGCCTGGTGCTGGACGTCGGCCAGCGCCTCGACGTCGACGACATGCGCGCGCGCCTGGAGGCGGCCGGCTACCGCTGCGTGGACACCGTCTACGAGCACGGCGAGTTCGCCGTGCGCGGCGCGCTGATCGACCTCTACCCGATGGGCAGCGAACTGCCCTACCGCATCGACCTGTTCGACGACGAGATCGAGACCCTGCGCACCTTCGACCCCGAGAGCCAGCGCTCGGTGGACAAGGTCGACTCGATCCGCCTGCTGCCGGCGCGCGAGTTCCCGCTGGAGAAGAAGGCGGTGGCCGACTTCCGCGCGCGCTTCCGCGAGCGCTTCGACGTCGACTACCGGCGCTGCCCGCTGTACCAGGACCTGTCCAGCGGCCTGGTGCCGGCCGGCATCGAGTACTACCTGCCGCTGTTCTTCGAGGCGACCGCCACCCTGTTCGACTACCTGCCGGCCGACACCCAGGTGTTCTCGCTGCCCGGCATCGAGCACGCCGCCGAGCAGTTCTGGAGCGAGGTGCGCAGCCGCTACGAGGATCGCCGCGTCGACCCCGAGCGGCCGCTGCTGCCGCCGGCCGAGCTGTTTCTGCCGGTGGAGGACTGCTTCGCCCGTCTCAAGGACTGGCCGCGCATCGTCGCCGACCAGCGCGACCTCGAGCCAGGCGTCGGCCGCGAGCGCTTCAATGCGCGCGCCCTGCCCGACCTGGCGATCCAGGCCAAGGCCGGCGAGCCGCTGGCCGCGCTGCGCCGCTTCATCGAGGAGTACCCGGGACGGGTGCTGTTCTGCGCCGAATCGGCCGGACGCCGCGAGGCGCTGCTGGAGCTGCTCGCCCGCCTCAAGCTCAAGCCCAGGGAAGTCGACGGCTGGGCTGCCTTCGCCGCCGACGGCGAGCGTCTGGCGATCACCATCGCCCCGCTCGACGAGGGCCTGCTGCTCGACGAGCTGGCACTGATCCCGGAAAGCCCGCTGTTCGGTCATCGGGTGATGCAGCGCCGGCGCCGCGACCGAGGCCAGGGCGGCGGCGACAACGTGATCAAGCACCTCACCGAGCTGCGCGAAGGCGCACCGGTGGTGCACATCGACCACGGCGTCGGCCGCTACCGCGGCCTGGTCACCCTCGAGGTGGAGGGCCAGCCGGCCGAGTTCCTCATGCTCGAGTACGCCGAGGAGGCCAAGCTCTACGTGCCGGTGGCCAGCCTCGACCTGATCGCCCGCTACACCGGCAGCGACGACGCCCTGGCGCCGCTGCACCGCCTCGGCTCGGAAACCTGGCAGAGGGCCAAGCGCAAGGCCGCCGAGCAGGTGCGCGACGTCGCCGCCGAGCTGCTCGACGTCTACGCCCGCCGCGCCGCCCGCCAGGGCTTCGCCTTCAGCGACCCGCACGCCGACTACGAGACCTTCAGCGCCGGCTTCCCGTTCGAGGAGACTCCGGACCAGCAGGCCGCCATCGAGGCGGTGCGCACCGACATGCTCAGCGCCAAGCCGATGGACCGCCTGGTGTGCGGCGACGTCGGCTTCGGCAAGACCGAGGTGGCCATGCGCGCCGCCTTCATCGCTGTCCATAGTGGGAAACAGGTGGCGGTGCTGGTGCCCACCACACTGCTCGCCCAGCAGCACTACAACAGCTTCCGCGACCGCTTCGCCGACTGGCCGGTGAAGGTCGAGGTGATGAGCCGCTTCAAGTCGGCCAGGGAAGTGCGCGAGGCCGAGCAGCTGCTCGCCGAGGGCAAGGTCGACATCGTCATCGGCACCCACAAGCTGCTGCAGGACGACGTGAAGTTCAAGGATCTCGGCCTGGTCATCATCGACGAGGAGCACCGCTTCGGCGTGCGCCAGAAGGAGCAGTTCAAGGCCCTGCGCAGCGAGGTGGACGTCCTCACCCTGACCGCCACGCCGATCCCGCGCACGCTGAACATGGCGGTGTCGGGCATGCGCGACCTGTCGATCATCGCCACCCCGCCGGCGCGCCGCCTGTCGGTGCGCACCTTCGTCATGGAGCAGAACAAGCCGACCATCAAGGAGGCGCTGCTGCGCGAACTGCTGCGCGGCGGCCAGGTCTACTACCTGCACAACGAGGTGTCGAGCATCGAGAAGTGCGCCGCCGAGCTGGCCGAGCTGGTGCCCGAGGCGCGCATCGGCATCGGCCACGGCCAGATGCGCGAGCGCGAACTGGAGCAGGTGATGAGCGACTTCTACCACAAGCGCTTCAACGTGCTGGTGGCCTCGACCATCATCGAGACCGGCATCGACGTGCCCAGCGCCAACACCATCATCATCGAGCGCGCCGACAAGTTCGGCCTGGCCCAGCTGCACCAGCTGCGCGGCCGGGTCGGCCGCAGCCACCACCAGGCCTACGCCTACCTGCTCACCCCGTCGCGCCAGCAGATGACCGAGGACGCGCAGAAGCGCCTGGAGGCCATCGCCGGCGCCCAGGACCTCGGCGCCGGCTTCGTGCTCGCCACCCACGACCTGGAGATCCGCGGCGCCGGCGAGCTGCTCGGCGAGGGCCAGAGCGGGCAGATCCAGGCGGTCGGCTTCACCCTGTACATGGAGATGCTCGAGCGCGCGGTCAAGGCGATCCGCAAGGGCGAGCAGCCCAACCTCGAGCAGCCGCTGGGCGGCGGCCCCGAGGTCAACCTGCGCCTGCCGGCGCTGATTCCCGAGGACTACCTGCCCGACGTCAACGCCCGCCTGATCCTCTACAAGCGCATCGCCTCGTGCACCGACGAGAATGCGCTGAACGAACTGCAGGTGGAGATGATCGACCGCTTCGGCCTGCTGCCGGAGCCGACCAAGCACCTGATGCGCCTGACCCTGCTCAAGCTCAGGGCCGAGCAGCTCGGCATCAGGAAGGTCGAGGCCGGCCCGCAGGGCGGGCGCATCGAGTTCGCCGCGCATACCCCTGTCGACCCGCTGACGCTGATCAAGCTGATCCAGGGCCAGCCGACCCGCTACAAGTTCGAGGGCGCCACCCTGTTCAAGTTCGTGGTGCCGATGGAGCGCCCGGAACAACGCTTCAACACCCTGGAGGCGCTGTTCGAGCGCCTGACCCCGTCCGCTGCCTGAAGGAAATGCCCATGCTCCGACTGCTCCGCCCCCTGCTGGTCTCGCTGCTGCTGATCGCCCCCGCGGCCTTCGCCGAAGCGCTGTACCAGGTCGAACTGATCGTCTTCCGCCAGGCGGAAAAGGCGGTGCCGGCCAGCCAGCCGGCGCCGGAAGACTGGGCTGGCAAGGCCGCCGCCCTGCCCGCCACCGCCCAGCGCAGCCCGGCGCTGACCGGCGAGGCCGAGAAGCTCGCCGCCAAGGGCTACCAGGTGCTGCTGCACCAGGCCTGGCAGCAGGGCGTCACCGGCAGCCCGACCGCGGTGCGCTTCAGCACCGGCAAGGAGCGCGACGGCCACTTCCCGGTCGAGGGCGTGCTCGATCTCGCCCAGGGCCGCCAGCTCGAACTGAAGCTGACCACCTGGGTCAACCGGTTCAACGCCGAGGGCTTCCTCGCCGGCAGCGAGCGCCTGCAGATCGCGCGGCGCCTGATCCCCGGCCAGCTGACCTACCTCGACCATCCGAGCCTGGGCGCGCTGATCCGCGTCAGCCCGCTCTGAGCCGGACCCGGACGACAAAAAGGGCGGCAGATCGCGGATCTGCCGCCCTTTTTCATTGCCGCGACGGGACGATCAGCCGGCCAACACGCGCTGCAGCACCGCCTTGACCTTGCCCATGCCGTCGGCCAGCGCCTGCTCGATCTCGGCCATGGTGATGATCCCGGTGGACTTGCCGGCCGCCGGATTGACTACCAGCGCCAGGCAGGCATAGGGCAGCTCCTGCTCGCGAGCCAGCGCCGCCTCGGGCATGCCGGTCATGCCGACGATGTCGCCACCGTCGCGCTCCAGGCGGGCGATCTCCGCCACAGTCTCCAGGCGCGGCCCCTGGGTGCAGGCGTAAACGCCACGGCCGCTGAAGTCGCAACCCTCGGCGCGCAGGGCGGCGATCAGCTGCTGGCGCAGGGCCTCGTCGTAGGGATGGCTGAAGTCGATGTGGGTGACGTGGTCCAGCTCACCCTCGAAGAAGGTCGAGCCGCGGCCCCAGGTGTAGTCGATCAGCTGGTGCGGCACGCAGAAGTGGCCGGTGCCCATGGCCGCGTGGATACCGCCCACCGCGTTGACCGCGAGGATCGCCTCGGCGCCGGCCTCCTTCAGCGCCCACAGGTTGGCGCGGTAGTTGACCTGGTGCGGCGGGATGCGGTGCGGATGGCCGTGACGGGCGAGGAACAGCACCTCGCGGCCGCCGAACTCGCCGCGCAGCACCTCGGCCGACGGCTTGCCCCAGGGCGTGTCCAGGCTGACGGCCTCGCGGATGGTCAGCCCCTCGAGCTGGGTCAGTCCGGTACCGCCGATGATGGCTACAACGCTCATCCAGTTCTCCTCAAGATCAGATCAGTCCGGCGGCGCGCAGCGCGCCCACCGCTTCGAGCCAGCGCGGCTGGCTCCGGTAATCCTGGCCCGGCCAGGCCTGCGCGCGCATCCGCGCCAGGCGCGCGGCCGGCTGCACGCCGCGCCGCTGCAGATGGGTCAGCGCCAGCTCGGCGGCGTCACGGTCGTTGCACACCAGCGCCATGTCGCAGCCGGCATCCAGCGCCGCCGCCACCCGCGCATCGGCGGCGCCGGCGACGTGGGCGCCGGCCATGCTCAGGTCGTCGCTGAAGATCACCCCGCGGTAGCCCAGCTCGCCGCGCAGGATGTCCTGCAGCCAGCGCCGCGAGAAGCCGGCCGGCTGCGCGTCGACCTGCGGGTAGATCACGTGGGCCGGCATGATGCCGTCGAGCTGCCCCGCCAGGGCAACGAAGGGCTTGAGATCGCAGGCGCGGATCTCGTCGAGCGAGCGCTCGTCGCGCGGGATGGCCACGTGCGAATCGGCCTCGGGCCAGCCGTGACCGGGGAAATGCTTGCCGGTGGCGGCCATGCCGGCGGCGCGCATGCCGGCGATGAAGGCCGCGGCCAGCTCGCTGACCCGCGCCGGGTCGCTGCCGAACGAGCGCGAGCCGATCACCGTGCTGCGCCCGTGGTCGAGATCGAGCACCGGGGCGAAGCTGAAGTCCAGCCCCACCGCCAGCACTTCGGTGGCCATCAGCCAGCCGCACAGCCCGGCCAAGCGCGGCGCATCCGGCGCGGCGGCCAGCGCCTGCATCGACGGCAGGCGCACGAAGCCCTGGCGCAGGCGCTGCACCCGGCCACCCTCCTGGTCGACCGCCAGCAGCAGATCGGGACGGATGGCGCGGATGGCCGCGCACAGCTCGCGCACCTGCTGCGGGTGCTCGATATTGCGGGCGAACAGGATCAGGCCGCCCACCTCGGGCTGGCGCAGCAGGTGGCGGTCCTCGGCGCTCAGCCAGGTGCCGGCGATATCCAGCATCAGCGAACCAGACATGGAAACTCCTCAGGCAAGCGCGGCCAGCCGCCACTGCGGCTGCGGTGCCTCGTCGATGATCACGGAACAGTGCGGCGGCACCCGCTCGAACAGCTCGACCAGGTCGGCATTGCGCAGGCGGATGCAGCCGTGCGAACGCGCCTCGCCCATCGGCTCGCTGTCCGGGGTGCCGTGCAGGTAGATGTAGCGGCGGAAGGTGTCGACGCCGTCGAGGCGGTTGCGCCCCGGCTCGCAGCCGCTCAGCCAGAGAATGCGGGTGAGGATCCAGTCGCGCTGCGGAAACTGCGCCGCCAGCGCGGGCGACCAGATCTCGCCGGTCCAGCGCCGGCCGACCAGCACCGCGCCCTCCGGCAGGCCGGCGCCGATCCTGGCGCGCACCTGATGGCGGCCGCGCGGCGTGCAGCCCGAGCCCTGGCGCTCGCCCGGGCCGTTGAGCGCGGTGGAAACCGGCAGGCGCAGGCGCAGGGCGCCGCCGGCGAAGCCGTACAGGCACTGGTCGGCGATGGAAATGTGCAGCAGATCGAGCATGGCGGTGGCGGCAGTCATGGGGCCGCTAGCTTAGCCGATCCACCCGCCGCCGGCACCCACGGGTTAGTTGCCGTGATTGTTCGTCCTGGGACGCGGACGCCGGCGGGCGGCGATCAGCGCCGGATCGGCCAGCACCGTCTCGGAGCGCATGCCGGCGGCCAGGAACGGCACCATCAGCTCCAGCACCTGCTCGGTCGAGGTGTCCGTGCCGAAGTCGGCCTGGGCGATGCCGCGCAGCGCCTGGATGCCCGCCATGCTGAAGATCGCCGCGCCCAGCATGAACTGCGCGCGCCAGAACAGCTCCAGCGGCGGGATGCCCGGCACCGCATCCTGCAGCAGCTGCTGGTAGCGGCGGAACACCTTGCCGTACAGGCCGCCGAGATAGGCGTGCAGCTCGCGCTGGTTCTGCCGTATCGCCATGCCCAGCAGGCGCATGAAGGCGGTGAGCTTGGCACTGCTCCCGGCCACTCCCAGCGCCTGCGCCACCAGCAGCTCGAGCAGCTCCTCGAGGCTGGCGGCCTGCCCCTGGCGACGATCCAGCTCGCGCTCGAGACGCAGGCAGAGCGGGCCGAGAAACCGCACGAACACGGCCTGGATCAGCGCCTCCTTGGAGCCGAAGTGATAGTTCACCGCCGCCAGGTTGACCTCGGCCTTGCTGGTGATCAGCCGCAGCGAGGTTTCCGCGAAGCCCCTTTCCGCAAACAACTGCTCAGCCGCATCGAGAATACGCTCGACCGTCTCCGACTGGACCATGACCACTCCCATTGACCGAACAGCCGTTTGAAACCTTGGTTTCAATCTATCACTCTTTCAAGTATGGCCAGCCGCCCGTTCGTCCGCCAGAGAGGCGCGTCAGACGGGGCAAACAGCTTGCCTGCACCGCCGCCCTGTATATACTTCCAGCCACTGGATATAAAGACAGAGCCCGGCCCATGCAGAAACTGACCCCGCGCCAAGGCGAGATCCTGGCCTTCATCAAGAGCTGGCTGGAAGAGCACGGCTATCCGCCGACCCGCGCCGAGATTGCCCAGCAGCTGGGCTTCCGCTCCCCCAACGCCGCCGAGGAACACCTGCGGGCGCTGGCGCGCAAGGGCGCCATCGAGATGATCCCCGGCGCCTCGCGCGGCATCCGCATCCCCGATGCCGAGCCGGCGCTGCGCGAGGGCGAACTGCCGATCATCGGCCGGGTCGCCGCCGGCGCGCCCATCCTCGCCGAACAGCATATCGAGGACAGTTGCCGGATCAGTGCGGAGTTCTTCCACCCGCGCGCCGACTTCCTGCTGCGCGTGCGCGGCATGAGCATGAAGGACGTGGGCATCCTGGACGGCGACCTGCTCGCCGTGCACGCCTGCCGCGAGGCGACGAACGGGCAGATCGTGGTGGCGCGGATCGGCGACGAGGTGACGGTGAAGCGCTTCCAGCGCCGCGGCAAGCGCGTGCAGCTGCTGGCGGAAAACCCCGAGTTCGCCCCGATCGTGATCGACCTGGACAAGCCGGATCAGGAGTTCGCCATCGAAGGTCTGAGTGTCGGCGTGATCCGCCGCTGAAGCCCGGCCGGAGGAGGCCCCGCAGGATAGCCTGCGGGCTGCGCCGGGAGAGGCAGCTCCTCAGTGCAGCACGCGCGGCTCCTCGCCGTACTCATGCTCGTAGTCGCCGTCAGCCATGCTGCCGGCCATCTGCACCCCGAGGTTGAACATGGCCTTGGCCACCTCGATGTGCTGCCCCTGCAGAAAAGCCTTGGCCTCCTCGGAAAACTCGAGGGTCACCAGCGCCTCCTCATCGTCGCCGCGACGCAGGACGATACGGCCATCGGGCAATTCCACGATTTCCAGGAAGGATGTCGGCATGGGTGGGTGCTCCGCGAAAAAAGGCCGGCATTGTAGCAGTGCCGGGCGTCACACCCTAGCGCCGCGACAGGCGGCGCGGCGCGCTCACCACTCGCTCATGCCCTCGCGAAAACGCATCGCCAGCTGCTTGATGCGCTGCTGCCAGTCGGCCAGCGTGGCCAGATCCAGCTCAGCCTCCTCTTGCGTGCCGACATCGACCGCACTGATCAGCGCCAGGGCCGGATCGACCTTGGCCTTCTTCGCCTCGCGCGGCGGCTCGAACAGGGCGCGCCAGGCTGCCAGCAACTGCCCCAGCCAGCTCTGCCGCTCCTGCGCCAGCTCGACCAGCTCGGCCAGTTCCGGACTCGGCGCCGCCTCCAGCACCTCGCGACTGAGCAGTTGCTCGACCCGGGCGGCCCCGGCCTGCGGCAGGCGGTAGTAGCCGGCGATCTCGTGGCACAGCCCCAGCACCGCACCGTAGAGGTGGAACAGCGCGCTCTCGCGGGCGGCCTGCACCTGAGTGGTGAGGTTCAGCGGCCGGGCCGCCTCGGCGGCGCGCCAGGCGTCCAGCGCCAGGCTGGCGAAGTAGATCTTCTGGTTGGTGCGGGTATACAGCTCGTTGGCCATGGGTGGACTCCTCGACAGAATCCCCAGTATACGCCGCGCCAAACGAAACCGGCCGGGGCGTCTGCACGCACCGGCCGGCTCCGCATCAGCGCGACGGGGTCAGCGCTTGTCTTCCACCTGCCACTTGCCGTCGGCGTAGAAGGCACGCCAGCCGCTGGGCTTGCCGTCCACCTCGCTCTGCACGTACTGCTCCTTGGTCTTGCGGCTGAAGCGGATCACCGCCGGGCGGCCGTCCGGGTCCTGCGGCGGCGCCGAGAGCAGGTAGTGGTACTTGGCATCCAGTTCCTCCCTATGCGGGATCAGCTCGCTGACCAGCGGCGCGCGGGTCTCGCGGTTCTTGGGGAACTGGCTGGCGGCGAGGAACAGCCCCGAGGCGCCGTCGCGCAGCACGTAGACGTCGTCGACCTTGGCGCAACGCAGTTCCGGCATCTTGATCGGGTCGATCTTCGGCGGAGCCGCCTCGCCGCTCTTGAGCAGCTTGCGGGTGTTCTTGCAGCTGGCGTTGGTGCAGCCGAAGAACTTGCCGAAGCGGCCGGTCTTGAGCTGCATCTCGCTGCCGCACTTGTCGCACTCGAGGCTCGGCCCCTCGTAGCCCTTGATGCGGTACTGGCCTTCCTCGATCTCGTAGCCCGAGCAGTCCGGGTTGTTGCCACAGATATGCAGCTTGTGCTTCTCGTCGAGCAGGTAGGCGTCCATCGCGGTGCCGCACTTGGCGCAGCGGTGCTTGCCACGCAGCACGCGGGACTCGGACTCGCCCTCGTCGTCGGCGGCGATCTCGTCGCCCGGCACCAGGTTGACGGTGGCCTTGCAGCGCTCCTTGGGCGGCAGCGCGTAGCCGGAGCAGCCGAGGAACACGCCGGTGGAGGCGGTGCGGATCATCATCGGCCGGCCACACTCCTTGCACGGAATGTCGGTGAGGGTCGGCAGGTTGGCGCGCATGCCGCCCTCGCTGGCCTCGGCGGACTCGAGCTTCTTCCTGAAGTCGCCGTAGAACTCGTCGAGCAGGTGCTTCCACTCGCGCTCGCCCTGGGCGACGTCGTCGAGGTGCTCCTCCATGTCGGCGGTGAAGCCGTAGTCCATCAGGTTGGCGAAGCTCTCCGCCAGGCGCTCGGTGACGATCTCACCCATCTTCTCGGCGTAGAAGCGGCGGTTGTGCAGGGTCACGTAGCCGCGGTCCTGGATGGTGGAGATGATCGCTGCATAGGTCGACGGGCGGCCGATGCCGCGCTTCTCCATCTCCTTGACCAGGCTGGCTTCCGAGTAGCGCGCCGGCGGCTTGGTGAAGTGCTGGGTCGGGTCGAGCTTGAGCAGCTCGAGACTGTCGCCCTGGGCCATCTCTGGCAGCACGTCGTCTTCGCCCGGCTTGCTCTGCGCCGGCAGCACGCGGGTGAAACCGTCGAACTTGAGGATGCGGCCCTTGGCGCGCAGCTCGTAGTCGCCGGCCTTGACGGTGACGCTGGTGGACAGGTATTCGGCCGGCGGCATCTGGCAGGCGACGAACTGGCGCCAGATCAGCTCGTAGAGACGCTCGGCGTCGCGCTCCATGCCGGTCAGCTGGGTCGGCCGCAGGTTGACGTCGGACGGGCGGATCGCCTCGTGCGCTTCCTGGGCGCCTTCCTTGCTGCTGTAGAGGTTCGGCTTGGCCGGCAGGTACTGCTGGCCGAACTCGCCCTCGATGAAGCCGCGCGCCATGTCGATGGCGTCCTGCGACAGGTTGGTCGAGTCGGTACGCATGTAGGTGATGTAGCCGGCCTCGTACAGGCGCTGGGCCATCATCATGGTCCTCTTCACCCCGAAGCCCAGGCGGGTGCTGGCCGCCTGCTGCAGGGTGGAGGTGATGAACGGGGCGCCCGGGCGGGACGAGGTCGGCTTGTCCTCGCGCTTGACCACCTGGTAGGCGGAAGCCTTGAGCGCGGCCACGGCGGCCATGGCCTGGGCCTCGTTGAGCGGCTTGAAGGCCTCACCCTTGTGGCGGGCCACCTCGAAGCGCACCGCGGCCTGCTGCGCAGTGGCCAGGTCGGCATGCAGCTCCCAGTACTCTTCCGGAACGAAGGCGCGGATCTCCTTCTCGCGCTCGACCACCAGCTTGACCGCTACCGACTGCACGCGGCCGGCGGACAGGCCGCGGGCGATCTTGGCCCACAGCAGCGGCGAGACCATGTAGCCGACCACACGGTCGAGGAAGCGCCGGGCCTGCTGGGCGTTGACCCGGTTGATGTCCAGTTCGCCGGGCTGGGAGAAGGCTTCCTGGATCGCCTTCTTGGTGATCTCGTTGAACACCACGCGCTTGTAGCGGCCCTCGTCGCCGCCGATGGACTCGCGCAGGTGCCAGGCGATCGCCTCCCCTTCCCTGTCCAAGTCGGTGGCGAGGTAGATGGTGTCGGCATCCTTGGCCAGGCGGCGCAGCTCCTCGATCACCTTCTCCTTGCCGGGCAGGATCTCGTACTGGGCCTTCCAGCCATGCTCGGGATCGACGCCCATGCGCGCGAACAGCTGGCGCTTGGCCTTTTCCTTGGGTGACAACGCCGGGGCCTCGGCCGCTGCAGCCTTGCCGCGCTTGGCCGGCTCCTTGCTGGCCGAGCCGCTGGTGGGCAGGTCGCGGATATGGCCGATGCTCGACTTCACCACGTACTGGTTGCCCAGATACTTGTTGATCGTCTTGGCCTTGGCCGGCGATTCCACGATGACCAGAGATTTGCCCATGAATCGGAAGGTTCCTGAAAAGAAGTCGAGATGAACGGCGGGGGCCTCAGGCGCAGAATATGCAAATAAATGTAGCCGCGCCCTGATAAGGCCACGCTATATATAGTGGCCCGCACAACGAGGTCAAGCGCGCGGCGGGACCCGGTCGTCCTCAGCGTAGCGAAATTCCACGCTTTCACCGCGCTCCAGGGCAAAACGCGGCCGGCACTCGCCGTCCACCTCCACGCTCTCGACGAACATCGCCAGCGGCCTGACCCACAGGCCGAAATCGCCGTACAGCGCCTGGTAGATCACCAGCTCCTCCTCGGTCTCCGAGTGGCGGGCCACCCCCAGCACACGGTACGGGTTGCCCTTGTAGTGACGGTAAAGTCCGGTTTGCAGCGTCATGTTCGCCTCGTCGATGGCACGGCCGAAAAAACCGAAGGCCGAAGCATGATGGCCCCGGCCTTCCTTCCCATGGGGATCAGACGCGCTCGAAGACGGTCGAGATACCCTGGCCGAGGCCGATGCACATGGTGGCCAGCCCCAGGGTGCCGCCGCGCTGCTTCATCACGTTGAGCAGGGTGCCGCAGATCCGCGCCCCGGAGCAGCCGAACGGGTGGCCGAGGGCGATGGCGCCGCCGTGCAGGTTGACCTTGTCGTCCATCCTGCTCAGCAGCTTGAGATCCTTGAGCACCGGCAGCGCCTGGGCGGCGAAGGCCTCGTTGAGCTCGACGAAGTCGATGTCGTCGATACTCAGACCGGCGCGCTTGAGCGCCTTGCGCGTGGCCGGCACCGGACCGTAGCCCATGATCGACGGATCGACGCCGGCCACCGCCATGGCGCGCACCCGCGCCAGCGGCTGCACCCCCAGCTCGCGGGCGCGCTGACCGCTCATCACGATCATGCACGAGGCGCCGTCGGTGATCTGCGACGAGGTCCCGGCGGTCACCGTGCCGTTCTTCGGGTCGAATACCGGCTTCAGTTCGGCCAGCGCTTCCAGGGTGGTTTCCGGACGGATGGTCTCGTCGTAGTCGAACACCCGGAGGAAGCCCCGCTCGTCGTGGCCTTCCATGGGAATCAGCTCGTCCCTGAAGCGGCCCTCGACGGTGGCCTGGTGCGCCCGCTGCTGCGAGCGGTAGCCGAAGGCATCCTGCGCCTCGCGGGTTATGCCGTGCATCTTGCCGAGCAGCTCGGCGGTCAGTCCCATCATCCCGGCGGCCTTGGCCACGTGCAGGGACAGCTGCGGGTTGACGTCGACGCCGTGGGTCATCGGCAGGTGGCCCATGTGCTCGACGCCACCGACCACGAAGACCTCGCCGTTGCCGCTCTGGATGGCCTGGGCCGCGCTGTGCAGGGCGCTCATCGACGAGCCGCACAGGCGGCTGACGGTCTGCGCGCCGCTGGTGTGCGGGATCGGCGTCATCAGCGCGGCCATCCGCGCGATGTTCCAGCCCTGCTCGAGGGTCTGGTTGACGCAGCCCCAGATCACGTCCTCGACCTCGCCCGGATCGACCTGCGGGTTGCGCGCCAGCAGCCGGGTGATCAGTTGCGCGGAGAGGCTCTCGGCGCGGGTGTGGCGGTGCATGCCGCCCTTGGAGCGGCCCATCGGCGTGCGGCCGAAGTCGACGATCACCACGTCTCTCGGATTCAGACTCATGAATTCACTCTCCAGTGGTGACAGGCTCAGGCGAAGAACCGGCGGCCTTCGCTGGCCATGGCGCGCAATCCGGCGGTCGGCAGGTACAGCGGGCCGAGGTCGGCGTGGCGCTCGGCACGGGCGACGAATTCGGCCGCGCCCAGGCTGTCGATGTAGCGCAGCGCACCGCCGCGGAACGGCGGGAAGCCGATGCCATAGACCAGGCCCATGTCCACCTCGGCAGGGCTGGCGACTATGCCGTCCTCCAGGCAGCGCACCGCCTCCAGGCACAGCGGCAGCATCATGATGTCGACGATGTCCTCGTCGGTCAGCTCGCGCGGCGTGCCTGCCAGCGGCGCCAGCACGGCGGCCACGCTCGGGTCGGCGACCTTCCTCGGCTTGCCGCCCTTGTCGGTCTCGTAGGCGTAGAAGCCGCGACCGCTCTTCTGGCCGAGGCGGCCGGCCTCGAACAGTGCGTCGATGGCGCTGCGCCAGTCGTCCTTCATCCGTTCGGGGAAGCCGGCGGCCATCACCGCGCGGGCGTGGTGGGCGGTGTCGATGCCGACCACATCGAGCAGGTAGGCCGGCCCCATCGGCCAGCCGAACCTTTCCATCACCCTGTCGATGCGCGGGAAGTCGATGCCGGCCGCCAGCAGGCGGACGAAGCCGCCGAAATAGGGGAACAGTACGCGATTGACCAGGAAGCCGGGGCAGTCGTTGACCACGATCGGCGTCTTGCCCATCCGGCGCGCATAGGCCACGGTGGTGGCGATGGCCGCCTCGCTGGTCTTCGCGCCGCGGATCACCTCGACCAGCGGCATCATGTGCACCGGGTTGAAGAAGTGCATGCCGCAGAAGTTCTCCGGACGCTGCAGCGCCTGCGCCAGCAGGTCGACCGAGATGGTCGAGGTGTTGGTGGCGAGGATGGCGTCGGCGCGCACCTGTCCCTCCACCTCGGCCAGCACTGCCTGCTTGACCCTGGGATTCTCCACCACCGCCTCGACCACCAGGTCGACGGCGGCGAAATCGCCGTAGGACAGGGTCGGACGGATGGCGTTGAGCGCCGTGGCCATCTTCTCCGCACTCAGGCGACCCTGCTCGACGCGCTTGCCGAGCAGCTTGGCGGCCTCGCCGAGGCCGAGCTGCAGCGCCTCCTCGCGGATGTCCTTGAGCAGGATAGGCGTGCCCTTGACCGCCGACTGGTAGGCGATGCCGCCGCCCATGATGCCGGCGCCGAGCACCGCGGCCAGGCGCACCGCGCGGGCGTCCCCGTCGAGGGTCTTGGCCTTGCGCTTGAGTTCCTGGTCGTTGAGGAACAACCCGACCAGGCTGCGCGCCACCTCGCTCTTCGCCAGCTTGACCAGGCCCTGCGACTCGATCTCCAGCGCCTTGTCGCGGCCATGGCTGGCCGCCTTCTGCATGCTGCGGATCGCCTCCACCGGCGCCGGGTAGTGCGGCCCGGCCTGGCCGGCCACATAGCCCTTGGCGCTCTCGAACACCAGCATCTGCTCGATCTGCGCCAGCCGGAGCTTCTCCAGCTTGGGCCGGCGGCGCGCCAGGTGGTCGAGCTCGCCGTCGGCGGCCCGCCGGCACAGGTCCAGCGCCGCCTCGCGCAGCCGCTCGGGAGCGACCACGGCATCCACCACGCCGACCTTCAGCGCGCTGGCCGCGTCGTGCTCCTTGCCGCCGCAGATCCATTCGATGGCGTTGTCGGCGCCGACCAGCCGCGGCAGGCGCACGGTGCCGCCCCAGCCGGGATGGATGCCCAGCTTCACTTCCGGCAGGCCGATCGTGGCGCCCTCGGCCATCACCCGGAAGTCCGCCGCCAGGCACATCTCCAGACCGCCGCCGAGGGCGACGCCGTTGATCGCCACCACCGTGGGCACCGGCAGATCCTCGAAGGCGCTGAAGATGCGGTTGGTGTCGAGGTTGGCGGCCAGCAGCTCGTCCTCGGGCAAAGCGAACAGGCCGAGGAACTCGCCGACGTCGGCGCCGACGATGAAGCCGTCCTTCGCGCTGCTGACCAGCACCGCGCGCAAACCCGCCTCGCCGCGCAGGGCGTCCACCGCCTCGCGCAGCTCGCCGAGGGTCAGGCGGTTGAACTTGTTGACCGACTCGCCGGCGAGGTCGAAACGCAGTTCGGCGATGCCGTCGCCGAGCGTCTCGACTCCGATGGCCTTGCCCTGATAAATCATCGTCCGATCTCCATGCGATGGAAGCTTGAGCCAGCGCCGCGTTCCGGCCGGCAGCCCGGCGGCCTCCAGCAAGGATAGCCGGCGGCCCCGCGCCGGCGTTCATACAGGCGTTCGATCCCTGACCACACCCTCGAAGAATTCGCCAGTCTTGTCAATCGGCCTTGGGCAGGCCCGGGCGGAACGTGAAACGGGCGGAACTGACGGATGTCATGACCGCAGCGCGGAGTTGCTGCATGATGGGCGTGCAGGCTGGCCGCGCGCGGCGCCTGATCCATACTGGACTTATTTCCCGCCACGGAGAACCGAAATGAATTACCAACACCTGCTGGTTGCTGTCGACATGACCGACGATTGCCATACCGTGATCGAGCGCGCCGTCGAACTGGCCAAGTGCTGCAATTCGCGCCTGTCGCTGGTCCACGTGGTCGAGCCCATGTCCATGGCCTTCGGCGGCGACGTGCCGATGGATCTCTCGGCGCTGCAGGAGCAGCAGATCGATCAGGCGCGCAAGCAGCTGGAATCCTTCTCCGCCAGCCACCCGGAGCTGACCAAGGACAACAGCCATCTGGCCTTCGGCCAGCCGCGCCAGGAGATCCACCGCCTGGCCAGCGAGCAGGGCTGCGACCTGATCGTGGTCGGCAGCCACGGCCGCCACGGCCTGGCCCTGCTGCTCGGCTCCACCTCCAACGACGTGCTGCACGGCGCGCCCTGCGACGTGCTGGCGGTGCACCTGAAGAAGGCGTGAGCAGGACGATCAGCGTCGCGCCGGGCCTTGCACCCGGCGCGAGCCGGTCGATCAGAACAGCCCCAGGTCGGCGCCGCCGTTCATCACCAGCGGACGGATCTTGCTGAGCTGGGCCTCCAGCGAATAGGACACGCTGGAGGACATGGAGAAGAAGCTGAGGAAAGCCTTGAGGTTGGAGTCGCCCTCGCAGGTGTCGTGGATGCGCTGCCAGAAGGCCTGATTGACCAGCTGCAGTTGCTGGTAATGGCGGATCAACCCCTTGAGCTCCCAGTCGGCATGCCGCCCTTCGCGCATGTTGTAGTACTGGCGCATCAGGTACAGCGACACGGTGCGCAGGATGAATTCCTGGTTGCTGGCGAACGGCAGATGCTGCTGGGCCATGGGCTTGAGGCGGCAGAGCATCGGGCAGGCGCTGGTGGCCATCAGCACGCCGAGCAGCGAACGCAGCGCCCCTTCCAGGCTGACTTCCTTGCAGTACTCCCGCTCGGTGGTGATCACCCGCACCTGGGCCTTCTTGAACGCCGGCAGGCCACGGAAGTCCTCGATCACGCGATGCAGGTCGACCGCCGCCGGACAGTAGGTGTGGAGCACCTCGTTGAGCGGGCAGTTGCTGCACTTCTCGTGATCCAGCCGTGTCCAGCGCGGCGCCTCGGCCACCTGCGCCGGGTCGTAGCTGCGATCGAGTTCAACCCGGTAGTTGAACTCGTGATTGTCGTCCAGGGTAATCCTGTACTCGATGGTCATTCCCTACTCCGTGTCCGTTGCCAGGTACATCAACCTTCCAGCTCGGCCCAGCGCTCCAGCAGGCGATCCAGCTCGTGCTGGAGATGCTCCAGCCGGGCCAGGGCCGCATGGGTCTGCTCCTGGGGCCGCAAATAGAAATCGGGATTGGCGGTCTCTTCCTGCAGGGCGGCCTGCTCGTTCTCCAATGCCTCGATCTGTGCCGGCAGCGCGTCCAGCTCGCGCTGCTCCTTGTAGCTCAGCTTCCTGCGGGCGGCGGCCACCGGGGGCGCCGCCTTCTCGACCGGCGCCGGCTTGCTCTCCGCCTGCGGCTTGCCCTCCGCCTCCTTGCCGACGCCGAGCAGGCGCGGCGAACCGCCCTGGCGCAGCCAGTCCTGATAACCACCGACGTACTCGCGCACCCGGCCCTCGCCCTCGAACACCAGCGTGCTGGTCACCACGTTGTCGAGGAAGGCACGGTCGTGACTGACCATCAGCACGGTGCCGGGGAAGCCGAGCAGCACTTCCTCGAGCAGCTCGAGGGTTTCCACGTCCAGGTCGTTGGTCGGCTCGTCCAGCACCAGCAGGTTGGCCGGCTTGCTGAACAGCTTGGCCAGCAAGAGTCGTGCCCGCTCGCCGCCGGACAGCGCCTTGACCGGCGAGCGCGCGCGCTGCGGGCTGAACAGGAAGTCGCCGAGGTAGCTGAGCACATGGCGGTTCTGGCCGTCGATGGTAATGAACTCGCGGCCCTCGGCAATGTTGTCGATCACTGTTTTCTCAGGTTCGAGCTGATGACGCAGCTGGTCGAAGTAGGCCACCTCCAGCTTGGTGCCGATCTTGATGCTGCCGGCGGTCGGCTGCAGTTCGCCGAGCAGCAGCTTGAGCAGGGTGGTCTTGCCGGTGCCGTTGGCGCCGAGCAGGCCGATGCGGTCGCCGCGCTGCAGGACCATGGAGAAGTCGCGGATCAGCGGCTCGCCGCCGGGATGGGCGAAGTCGACGTGCTCGGCGACTATCACCTGCTTGCCGGACTTGTCCGCGGTCTCCAGCTGGATGCTGGCCTTGCCCTGGCGCTCGCGACGCTCGGCGCGCTCGTTGCGCATCTCCTTGAGCGCGCGCACGCGGCCCTCGTTGCGGGTACGCCGCGCCTTGATGCCCTGGCGGATCCACACCTCTTCCTGAGCCAGGCGCTTGTCGAACAGCGCGTTGGCCGCCTCCTCGGCCGCCAGCTGCTGCTCCTTGTGCACCAGGAAGCTGGCATAGTCGCCGTTCCAGTCGATCAGGTGGCCGCGGTCCAGCTCGAGGATGCGGGTGGCCAGGCTCTGCAGGAAGGCGCGATCGTGGGTGATGAACAGCACCGCGCCGTTGAAACCGAGCAGCGCCTCCTCCAGCCAGGCGATGGCGCCGATGTCCAGGTGGTTGGTCGGCTCGTCGAGCAGCAGCAGGTCCGGCTCGGCGACCAGCGCCTGGGCCAGCAGCACGCGGCGGCGCCAGCCGCCCGACAGCTCGGCCAGGGTCTTGTCGGCCGGCAGCTGCAGGCGGCTCAGGGTGTTCTCCACCAGCTGCTGCAGGCGCCAGCCGTCACGGGCCTCCAGCGCCTGCTGGACGCGCGACAGCTCGGCGAGATCGTCGTCGCCGTGGATGTGCTGGGACAGGTGGTGGTAGCGGGCGAGCAGCTCGCCGACCTCGGCCAGGCCCTCGGCGACCACGTCGTAGACGCTGCGCTCGTCGGCCGCCGGCAGCTCCTGGGGCAACTCGCCGATGCGCAGGGTCGGCGCACGCCAGATCTCGCCGTCGTCCGGACGCTGCTCGCCCTTGACCAGCTTGAGCAGGCTGGACTTGCCGGTGCCGTTGCGACCGATGATGCATACCCGTTCGCCCCGTGCGATCTGCCACGACACCCCGTCCAGCAACGGTGTGGCACCGTAGGCAAGGGACACGTCGGTGAACTTGAGCAGGGTCATGGGCACAGCCTCCACAGGAATGGCCGCGCATTCTACTCCTACTCGCCCTTTGCCCACACGGGGCATGGTGTTTTTCCTACACGGCCCGGGGAATTCCCCCCCCACGGCGTGTTTCCGCCCGGCCGGCGCTAGGAGTGCCGGCCGGGCCGCGCTAAGCTTGTCCCCATCGCCCCATCCTGCCCGAAGTACCGGATTTGCCATGCGCGCCCGCCCGTTCGTCCTGCTCGTCTGCCTGCTGGCCAGTCTCGGCCTGCCCCCCTCCTTCGCCCACGCCGCGTCCCTCGCGCAGCAGCGCGCCATGTACGACGAGGCCAAGCGCGCGCTGGACAAGAACGATCCGGGCCCCTACCTGCGCTACCGCCAGGCCCTGCGGGACTACCCGCTGGAACCGCACCTGGCCTACGACGAGCTGACCCTGCGCCTGAAGAGCGCCAGCAACCGCGAGATCGAGACCTTCCTCGCCGAGCACGGCGACCTGCCGCAGATCGGCTGGATGAAGCTGCGCTGGCTGCGCTGGCTGGCCGAGCGCGGCGAATGGCAGACCTTCATCAAGCATTACTCGCCGGCGCTGGAGTTCGCCGAGCTGGACTGCCTGATGGGCGAGTACCTGTTCCGCCACGGCAAGGCCGCCGATGGCGCCATCGTTGCCAGGCGCCTGTGGCTGGTCGGCAAGTCGCAGCCCAACACCTGCGACCGCCTGTTCGACCTGTGGCGCGCCCAGGGGGGACTGACCGAGGAACTGCGCTGGCAGCGCCTGAAGCTGGCCGCCCAGGAGCGCAACTACGGCCTGGCCGGCCACCTGCAGAAGACCCTCGGCAGCCTCGCCGCCCAGGGCCAGCTGCTGATCGACGTGGCGCAGAAGCCCGAGCTGCTGGCGCAGCGTCAGCGCTTCGCCGGCAACGACCGCCATACCGCCGACGCCGTCGGCCTCGGCCTGCGCCGGCTGGCGCGGCAGAACCCGGAGCAGGCGCTGGCCCTGCTCGAGGACTACAGCCGCCAGCTGCCATTCTCCAGCGAGGAGAAGGTGGCCATCGCCCGCGAGATCGGCCTGACCCTGGCGCGGCGCTTCGATTCGCGCGCGTTGCGGGTGATGAGCCAGTACGACCCCGAACTGCGCGACGACACCGTCAGCGAATGGCGCGCACGCCTGCTGCTGCGCCTCGGCCGCTGGGCCGACGCCCACCAGCTGACCCGGCAGATGCCCGGCGATCTGGCCGGCACCAGCCGCTGGCGCTACTGGCAGGCGCGCAGCCTGCAACTGGCCCAGCCCAACAGCAAGGACCCGATCCGTCTGTACCTGCCGGTGGCCGGCGAGCGTGACTTCTACGGCTTCCTCTCCGCCGACCGGATCAACGCGCCCTACCAGCTCAACCACAAGCCGATGGCCATCGACCCGAAGGTGATGCAGAAGGTGCGCAACACGGCCGGCATCCGTCGCGCCCTCGAGTTCCATGCCCGCGGGCAGATCGGCGACGGTCGCCGCGAGTGGTACCACGTCGCCCGCCTGTTCAGCCGCGAGGAGCTGGTGGCGCAGGCGCGCCTCGGCTACGAGATGGAGTGGTACTTCCCGGCGATCCGCTCGATCAGCATGGCGCAGTACTGGGACGACCTCGACGTGCGCTTCCCGATGGCCCACCAGGGCGCCCTGACCCGCGAGGCGCGCAGCCGCGGCCTGCATTCGAGCTGGGTGTTCGCCATCACCCGCCAGGAAAGCGGCTTCATGGCCGACGCCCGCTCCCACGTGGGCGCCATGGGCCTGATGCAGCTGATGCCGGCCACCGCCAAGGAAACCGCGCGGCGCTTCGGCATCCCGCTGCGCTCGCCACAGCAGGCGCTCAACCCCGACGTCAACATCCAGCTCGGCGCCGCCTACCTCAGCCAGGTCTACGGCCAGTTCGGCGGCAACCGCATCCTCGCCTCGGCCGCCTACAACGCCGGCCCGGGCCGGGTGCGCCAGTGGCTGAGCGGCAACGAGAGGATGCCGTTCGACATCTGGATCGAGACCATCCCCTTCGACGAGACCCGCCAGTACGTGCAGAACGTGCTGTCCTACTCGGTGATCTACGGCGAGAAGCTCGGCGCTCCGCAGAAGCTGGTGGAATGGCACGAGCGCGAGCTGGGGCCGCAGTGAGGCGAACCCGGCGCACAAATGCAGGGGGGATTAGCCGCACCGCGGCGTAACCCGCCAAGGATGCCAGCAGGCATCCCTTCACAGCATGGCGACCGCTGGGACCGCGCCAGGGGGCATGCCTCGCGTAGCGCACCAACAGCAGCGATCGGGGGGATGGTGCGCGCGGCGCACCCTACGAACGCCGTCAGTCCAGCAGGGTCACCGGCATGCCCACCTCCAGCACGCCGGTGCCGCGCTGGATCAGGTTCTGGCCGAAGTACACGCCGTCGGCGTCGCGCCGGTAGCTGGCCAGGGTGCGCAGCGGCTCGCCGTCGTCCGAGCGCTCGCCGCTGTGCGGATCGAGGGTGGGGATGGCGCAGCGCGAACACGGCTTGACCCGCTCGAACTCCACGGTGCCGATGCGCAGGCGCCCCCAGCCGTCCTCGGCGTAGGGCGCGGCGCCCTCGATCACCAGGTTGGGGCGGAAGCGCAGCATCTCCAGCGGCCGGCCGACCCGCGCCGACAGGTCGTCCAGCGAGCCCTGGCCGATCAGCAGCAGCGGGAAACCGTCGGCGAAGCCCACCTTGTCGCCCGGTTGCGCATAGGCGGTGTCCACCTGGCGGGCGCGGCTGGCCGGCACGTGCACCAGCCGGCAATCGCGAGCGAGGCAGGCGCTCAGCCAGGCGGCGGCCGCGTCGCCGGCATCCGGCGCCTCGAGACTGTCGCGCCACACCGTCACCCCGCGCAGCGCCAGGTCGGCCGGCGGCACCGTCACCCGCAGCGGCGACCGCTCCGGGGCGCTCAGCTCCAGGGTCTCGCCATCCCGCCAGCGCGCGCCGATCCGCGCCATGCCGGGGAGCTGGCGCTGGGTCAGGAAGCGGCCGCTCGCGCTGTCCACCACCATCCAGCGGCGATCGCCGGCCAGGCCGAGATCGTCGACCTCGGCACGCTGCAGCAGCTCGCCGCCGAGGGATTTGACCGGGAAACGGTAGAGCGCGGAGAGTCGCAGCATGATCGCCATCCATTCGGGGAAAGGCGCTTTATAAGGCGCCGGCGCCGACCCCACAAGGCGCCACCCGGTAATGGATCAGGTTGTGGAACAGCAGCGGTGCGCTGCCGCCGTTGCGATAGGCATGCGGCCGGTCGGCGGCGAAGCGCAGGCCCTCGCCGCAGGCGACGCTCTGCCAGATGCCGTCGACGCAGATCTCCAGCGTGCCATTGAGCGGGATCACATGCTCGGTGACTCCGGCGGCATGCGGCACCGACTGGTGGCAGGCGCCCGGCTGCAGCTCGACGACCAGAAACTCGCTGCCCAGCGCCGGATCGAAGGGAAACAGCGTGCGCACCTGGATGCTGCCGTCATCCGTCGGCCAGTCGCCACCGACGCTGCTGCGCAGCAGCGCCCCGTCGTCGGCCGGCGTCTCCTCGAGCAGGCCGGAAAACGAGACGTGGAAGCCGGCGGCGATCTTCCACAGCGTGGCCACCGTCGGGCTCGACTCGCCGCGCTCGATCTGGCCGAGCATCGCCTTGCTCACCCCGGTGGCCTGTGCCGCCCGGTCCAGACTCCAGCCCTGCGCCTGGCGCAGCGCGCGCAGCCGCGCGGCGATCCGCTGGTTGATATCCGTCATCACGCTCCTCCGCCCTTGTGCGCTATAGCGCACAAGGGGTAACTTGTCCGCATCGTGCGCAATAACGCACAAAGTCGCCCATCCCTCAAGTCCGAGGATCGCCCATGTCCCATTTACCGGCCCCCAGCCATGTCAGCGCCGGCCTGATCGCCGTGCTGGTCGGCTTCACCAGTTCGGCGGTGATCATCTTCCAGGCCGCCGCCGCGGCCGGCACCGACGCCGCCCAGGTCAGCTCCTGGCTGTGGGCGCTGTGCCTGGGCTGCGGCCTGACCAGCATCGGCCTGTCGCTGCGCTACCGCGCGCCGGTGCTCACTGCCTGGTCGACCCCCGGCGCCGCCCTGCTGGCCGGCAGCCTGGGCGGCTTGGGCATGGGCGAGGCGGTCGGCGCCTTCCTGTTCAGCGCCGCGCTGATCACCCTGAGCGGCGTCACCGGGCTATTCGCCCGGCTGATGCAGCGCATCCCCCAGGCGCTGGCGGCGGCCATGCTGGCCGGCGTGCTGCTGCGTTTCGGTCTCGAGCTGTTCGGCGCCTTCGAGCAGCAGGCGCTGCTGGTCGGCAGCCTGTTCCTCGCCTACCTCGCCGGCAAGCGCCTGCTGCCGCGCTACACGATCCTGCTGGTGCTGCTGCTCGGCATCGGCCTGGCCTGGCGGCTCGGCCTGCTGCACTGGCAGGCGGTCGAGCTGGCCGTGGCGGTGCCGCAGTTCGTCCGCCCCGAGTTCTCCTGGGCGGCGCTGGTCGGCGTCGGCATCCCGCTGTTCGTGGTGACCATGGCCTCGCAGAACCTGCCCGGCGTGGCGGTGCTGCGCACCTCGGGCTACGAACGGGTGCCGGTATCGCCGCTGATCGCCTGGACCGGGCTGGCCAGCCTGCTGCTCGCCCCCTTCGGCGGCTTCGCCATCAATCTGGCGGCGATCACCGCGGCGATCTGCGCCGGCCCCGAGGCCGGCCAGGAACCGCAGCGGCGCTACTGGGCGGCGCTCTGCGCCGGCAGTTTCTACCTGTTGATCGGCCTGTTCGGCGCCACCGTGGCCAGCCTGTTCGCCGCCTTCCCGCAGGCCTTGATCCTCGCCATCGCCGGCCTGGCGCTGCTGGTCACCCTGAGCAACAGCCTGGCCGGCGCGCTGCAGGACGTGCGCCAGCGCGAGCCGGCGTTGATCACCTTCCTGGTCACCGCCTCGGGACTCAGCCTGTTCGGCGTCGGTGCGGCGTTCTGGGGGCTGGTCGCCGGCGGGCTGGCCAGCGTGGTGCTCAATGGCCGCCTGAGTCGCCCTGCTCGGGGCACCGAACCGTAGGGTGCGCCATGCGCACCACTACGGCGCACCCTACCGAACACTGCGGCGGCTCACCCTACAGCGCCAGCAACCGCTCGCGCAGTTTCTGGATCTCGTCGCGCAACTGCGCGGCGGCCTCGAACTCGAGGTCGCGGGCCAGCTCGTACATCTTCTCCTCCAGCTGGCGGATGCGCTTGGTGATCTCGCTCGGCGAGTTGAGCTGCGCCTCGTAGCGGGCGCTCTCCTCGGCCGCCTTGGCCGCCGCGCCGCGCTTGCGGCTGCGCGCACCGGGCACCACGGCGCCCTCGAGGATGTCCTGCACGTCCTTCTTGACGCCCTGCGGCACGATGCCGTGTTTCTCGTTGAAGGCGATCTGCTTGGCCCGGCGCCGTTCGGTCTCATCGATG
The DNA here is from genome assembly GCF_004801855.1 of Pseudomonas sp. A-1. Taxonomy (GTDB): domain Bacteria; phylum Pseudomonadota; class Gammaproteobacteria; order Pseudomonadales; family Pseudomonadaceae; genus Geopseudomonas. The sequence goes on from NZ_SSTC01000014.1 coordinate 64,863, forward strand.
GCGCGCTGCATCGAACCGGTCACCTGGTCGGCGTAGAGGATCGCCCGACCGTTGAGGTTGCGCGCGGCGCGGCCGATGGTCTGGATCAACGAGCGCTCGCTGCGCAGAAAGCCTTCCTTGTCGGCGTCGAGGATCGCCACCAGCGCCACCTCGGGCATGTCCAGGCCCTCGCGCAGCAGGTTGATGCCGACCAGCACGTCGAAGGCGCCGGTGCGCAGGTCGCGGATGATCTCCACGCGCTCGACGGTGTCGATGTCCGAGTGCAGGTAGCGCACCCTGACGTCGTGGTCGCTGAGGTAGTCGGTGAGGTCCTCGGCCATACGCTTGGTCAGGGTGGTGACCAGCACGCGCTCGCCGGCGGCCACGCACTTGCGGATCTCCGAGAGCAGGTCGTCGACCTGGGTGGTCGCCGGGCGCACCTCGAGCTGCGGGTCGACCAGCCCGGTGGGGCGCACCACCTGCTCGATCACCCGTCCGGCGTGCTCGGCCTCGTAGGGGCCGGGAGTGGCGGAGACGAAGATGGTCTGCGGGCTGGCCGCCTCCCACTCCTCGAACTTCATCGGCCGGTTGTCCAGCGCCGAGGGCAGGCGGAAGCCGTATTCCACCAGGGTCTCCTTGCGCGAACGATCGCCCTTGTACATCGCGCCGACCTGCGGCACGGTGACGTGCGACTCGTCGATCACCAGCAGCGCATCGTCCGGCAGGTAGTCGTACAGGGTCGGCGGCGCCTCGCCCGGCGCGCGGCCGGACAGGTAGCGCGAGTAGTTCTCGATGCCGTTGCAGTAGCCCAGTTCGAGGATCATCTCCAGGTCGAAGCGGGTGCGCTGCTCCAGGCGCTGCGCCTCGACCAGCTTGTCGTGCGCGCGCAGGTACTCCAGGCGCTGCCTGAGTTCGATCTTGATCTGCTCCACCGCCTCCAGCAGCGTCTCGCGCGGGGTGACGTAGTGGCTCTTGGGATAGAAGGTGAAGCGCGGCAGCTTGCGGATCACCTCGCCGGTCAGCGGGTCGAAGGCGGCCAGGCTCTCCACCTCGTCGTCGAACAGCTCGATGCGGATCGCCTCCAGCTCGGATTCGGCCGGATAGATGTCGATCACGTCGCCGCGCACGCGGAAGGTGGCGCGGGCGAAGTCCATGTCGTTGCGGGTGTACTGCAGCTCGGCCAGCCGGCGCAGCAGCTCGCGCTGGTCGAGCCGGTCGCCGCGGTCGACGTGCAGGACCATCTTCAGGTACGACTCGGGATCGCCCAGGCCGTAGATCGACGACACGGTGGCGACGATGATCGCGTCCGGCCGCTCCAGCAGCGCCTTGGTCGCCGACAGGCGCATCTGCTCGATGTGGTCGTTGATCGAGGCGTCCTTCTCGATGTAGGTGTCGGAGGACGGCACGTAGGCTTCCGGCTGGTAGTAGTCGTAGTAGGAGACGAAGTACTCCACCGCGTTGTCGGGGAAGAAGCTCCTGAACTCGCCGTACAGCTGCGCGGCCAGGGTCTTGTTGGGGGCGAGGACCAGCGTCGGCCGCTGCACCCTGGCGATCACGTTGGCGATGCTGAAGGTCTTGCCCGAGCCGGTCACGCCGAGCAGGGTCTGGTGCGACAGGCCGGCCTCGAGGCCCTCGACCATCTGGCGGATCGCCTCCGGCTGGTCGCCGGCGGGTTTGAAGCGGGTGACAAGCTTGAACCTGGACATGTGCGTACCCTGAAAGGACAAACTCCCGCGGCAACGACCACGGCTGACAGTGCTCCGCCAGCAGCGACCATATGTCGCACCAACGGCCGTTTTCGCCGCACCTGCGTATCGCCGCACCGGGATGGTGCTGTCTATAATATCGCCCCGTCTGCGCAACCCCCTAGCCCAGTGATGGCTGGGCGTTGCATCCGCCCGTCACCCTCATACTCACAGAGCTGCCGCACATGAGTCTGTTCTCTGCCGTCGAAATGGCGCCCCGCGACCCCATCCTGGGCCTCAACGAAGCCTTCAACGCCGACACCCGCCCGGGCAAGATCAACCTGGGCGTGGGCGTGTACTTCACCGAAGAAGGTCGCATTCCGCTGCTGCGCGCCGTGATCGAGGCCGAGAAGGCCCGCCTGGAAGCCCGCGCGCCGCGCGGCTACCTGCCGATCGAGGGCATCGCCGCCTACGACAGCGCCGTGCAGAAGCTGCTGTTCGGCGAGGACTCGCCGCTGCTGGCCGAAGGCCGCGTGGTCACCACCCAGTCCCTCGGCGGCACCGGCGCGCTGAAGACCGGCGCCGACTTCCTCAAGCGCCTGCTGCCGGACGCCGTGGTGGCGATCAGCAACCCGAGCTGGGAGAACCACCGCGCGCTGTTCGAATCCGCCGGCTTCCCGGTGCAGAACTACAGCTACTACGACGCCGCTACCCAGGGCGTGAACCTGGCCGGCATGCTCGCCGACCTGCGCGCCCTGCCGGCGCAGTCGATCGTCGTGCTGCACGCCTGCTGCCACAACCCGACCGGCGTCGACCTGTCTTCCGCCGACTGGAAGCAGGTGCTGGAAGTGGTCCGCGAGCGCAACCACGTGCCGTTCCTCGACATCGCCTACCAGGGCTTCGGCGACGGCATCGCCGAGGACGCCGAGGCGGTGCGCCTGTTCGCCGACTCCGGCCTGCAGTTCTTCGTCTCCAGCTCGTTCTCCAAGTCGTTCTCGCTGTACGGCGAGCGCGTCGGCGCGCTGTCCATCGTCACCGCGTCGAAGGAAGAAGCCGGCCGCGTGCTGTCGCAGGTCAAGCGCGTGATCCGCACCAACTATTCCAACCCGCCGACCCACGGCGCCAGCGTGGTCGCCGCGGTGCTCAACAGCCCCGAACTGCGCGCCATGTGGGAAGAGGAACTGGGCGAGATGCGCAGCCGCATCAAGCAGCTGCGCAACGGCATGGTCGAGCAGCTGGCCGCCCTCGGCGCCAAGCGCGACTTCGGCTTCGTCGCCCGCCAGCGCGGCATGTTCTCCTACTCCGGCCTGACCGGCGAGCAGGTCGAGCGCCTGAAGAACGAGTTCGGCATCTACGCCGTCGGCACCGGCCGCATCTGCGTCGCCGCGCTGAACAGCAAGAACCTCGAAGTGGTCACCCGCGCCATCGTCGAGGTGCTCTGATCCGCAAGGCGAAGTCGACACCGCAAGGGTGTTGACTTCGCCTTAGAAATCAGTAAGATACGCCTCGTTGTTCCGCGATAGCTCAGTCGGTAGAGCAAATGACTGTTAATCATTGGGTCCCTGGTTCGAGTCCAGGTCGCGGAGCCAGATTCGAAAGCCCTTGGTGAAAGCCAAGGGCTTTTTTTATCGCCCGGCGACTCACTCTTCCAGGCCAAGGGTCCGTCGCCAGTCGCGCGCGAAGCGCGCCTGCAGTCCCAGGCGGTCGATCCGCCAGCGGGCCGGCCAGGGCTCCAGGGGCTCCACCCGCACCAGCAGGACGCGCGCCGCCGCGCCGAACGGCGGCTGCAGCTCGGCCGGCATCGGTACGGCATCGTGCGCCTCGCCGCGTACCCGCGCCGCCCGCGTCGAACCGTCGGGAAGGTACAGGGTCAGCGCCTGCCCGGCCCGGCCGTAGCCGGCCTGCCGCGCCGGCAGGTACACCCACACCTGCACGTCCTGCCGGCGCTCCAGGCTCAGCAGCAGCAGCCCCGGAGCGACCCCCTCTCCCGCCGCCACCGCCACGTCGAGCACCCGCCCGGCTTCGGGCGCGCGCACCTCGAGGGCCGCCAGGCGCCGTTCGAGCCACTGCCGCTCCAGCCGGCGCTGGACCGCCTCCGCCGGCTCGACGCGCAGCTGGCGCTGCTCGAACTGCAGCAGCTCATGGCGGCGTGTCGCCAGGACGCTCTCGGCCTGCAGCAGCTCGCCGCGGGTCGCGGCATCGAGGGCGAACAGGCGACGCAGCTCGGCCAGACGCCGTTCGGCCGCCCCCTGCGCTTCCTGCAATACCTGCCGCTCGCGCTGCGGCAAGCCATGGGCATCCGACGGCGCCTGGTCCGGCTCGGCCAGCAGCGCCAGGCGCTCGCGCCACTGCGGATTGTCCAGCCGCAGCAGCGGCGCGCCGGCTTCCACCGTCTGCCCCGGGACGACCAGCACCTCGCGGACCTGTGCGCTGTCGAAGGCGCGCAGTTGCAGGATCGGCACCAGCAGGCGCGCCGGCGCCTCCACGCGCAGCGTCGACCACAGCCAGCGCCCGCCCAGCCACAGCAGCGGACTGGCCACCAGCAGCAGGATCAGGTACCAGCGCAGGCGGAAGGCCAGGCGCCTGCCCGGCGCATAGAGCACCCGCAGCCCCTGGTCCTCGGTCGGCCGGCTTTCCTTGGGGCTGTCGAAACGGATCTTCATCGGCGGCGCCTCAACGGGGATAGTGTGGCCAGGCCTGCCAGTCGACGCCGCCCAGCGCCGTGCCCTGCAGCCGCGTCTGCCAGCGGCGGACCTGCTCCTGCAGCTCGCCGCGGCTGCGCCCGGCCAGGCTTTCGCTCGCCGGCAGCTGCGGCTCGACGCTCTGCGCCAGACGAAAGCGCAGCGCCGGCCAGCGCCGGGCGATATCTTCCGCCAGGGCGGCGCTGCGCCCGGTGTCGGCGGTGTAGATCATCAGGCTGACCTGGCGGACGCCCAGCCCCGGCAGCGCACAGGGCACGCAGGGCGTGCCGGGGTCGGCGGCGAACCAGCGGTGGTGGCTGGACAGCTCCACCGGCCAGGGACTGCTGCGCACCGCCAGCGCCAGGGTATCCAGCCAGTCCTGCAGGCGCTGGCCGGGCACCGGCCAGCCGAGCTGCTCCACCTCCAGATCCAGATGCAGACCGGCGAAGGGCAGCCCGGCCAGGCGCGCCAGCAGCAGCCCCAGCTCGCTGCGCTGCCCGCTGCGCAGCCAGTCCGGTTCGCCGAGCAGCAGCAGCGGCTCCAGGCCGGCGGCGCGCGCCTCTGCCAGCAGCGCCCGCAGCTCGCCTTCGAGCGCGTCCAGGCGTGCGACCTGCGCCGCGCTCAACCCCAGGTACAGGCGCTGCATGCCGGCCTCGCGCAGGGCGCGCAGCTCGGCGGGCCGGCGCTGGCGATCGAGCAGCGCGCGGCTGTCCCAGACGTACACGCCCTGGCGCCAGTCGGCGCCCTCCTCCACGGCCTGCGCCCAGTGCTCGCGGGCAGTGCCGAGCAGCGGCGCGGCGGCGGCATCGTCGGCGAACAGACGCAACTCCGCCTCGGCCAGCCACAGCCCGTGCCAGGCCGCGACCTGTTGCAGGCTGACCTCGTGCAGCTCCAGCTCGGCTTCCTGGCGGCGCGCCATGCCGGCCTCGCCCTCCAGAGCGTCGCGCAGGCGCCGCTCGACCGTACGGCGGCGGGCGACCTCCCGTTGCTCGCCCTGCCACTGCAGCGCCTCCAGCGCCAGCCGATGGCTGCGCAGGGCCTGCGCCAGGCTGCGGCGCAAGTCATGGCGCTCGGCCTCCAGCGCCGCCTCGGCGGCCCGGTAGCGCGCCTCGCCCTCGCGTTGCCGGGCATTGCCGTAGCCGAGCAGGTCCAGGGGCGCGGACACGTCCAGGCTGGCGACCCAGTCGCCGCCGGACTGCCGGGTGCCGCTGCGCCGCTCGAAATCGCGGCTCAGGCTGACGCTCGACTCCAGCAGCGCATACCAGGGCAGCTCACGCTGGCGTCCCGCTTCGGCCAGCCGGCTGTGCCGCTCGGCCAGCTGCGGATGGCGCTCGAGCCCCTCGAGCCAGGCCGCCAGGGGCTGCGGCCGGCTGGCCAGCGGCTCGGCCTGCGCAGTGCTCGCCGGCGCGAGCGCGCGCCCGGCCA
>NZ_SSTC01000135.1 GCF_004801855.1 Pseudomonas sp. A-1
CGGCGGGGGCGCGGCTGATCGCCGAGCTGCTGGTCGACGCCGCCGCCTGCCGGCGCCTGGTGGACGGCGACCCCGCCAGCCTGAGCGCCGCCGTCGAGCACCTGCGTGGCGAGCTGCGCGGGCGCGAACAGCGCTGCGTCGAGGCCCTGCTCGCCCTGTACGCCTTCCGCCGGGGCGATGCCGCCGCCGGCGAGCTGCCGCTGCAGGACGGGCGCTGGGGCGACGACCTGTTCCATCCGGAAACCCTGAAGCAGCTGGGGGTGAAGGTCGGTGGCGGCATGGCCGCCGGCGCCGCGGCCGGGGCCGGCATCGACCTGCTGGTCGGCGGCCTGACCCTGGGCGCCGCCGCAGCGCTCGGGGCCATCGCCGGCGGCACCTGGCAGACCCTGCGCAACTACGGCGAACGCCTGAAGGGCAGGCTCACCGGCCAGCGCGAGCTGAGCGTGGACGACGCCGTGCTGCGCCTGCTGGCCCTGCGCCAGCGCCAGCTGCTGGCGGCGCTGGAAGGCCGCGGCCATGCCGCGCAGCAGCCCATCCGCGTGGACAACCCGCGGCAGCAGGCCTGGCGCGAAGGAAAACTGCCGGGGGCGCTGCAGCGGGCCCGCGCCCACCCCGAGTGGTCGACGCTGAATGCGGGCGCGCGCCCGCAGCAGGCCGAACGCCAGGAGGAAATCCGCCGGCTGGCGGCGCAGCTGCAGGAATAGGGCTACTGTCCGCCCTGCAGTCCGGCACGGATCGCCTGCAGCGCCGCGCGGTAGTAGACCTGGCCCTCGACCGACTCGGCGAAGGCCACGTACTCGGCCAGCTGGGCGTCGTCGAGGTCGCGATAGACGTACAGCAGGGTGTTCTCCAGCTGGCCGGCGATCTGCTGCATCACCCGCTCGCGCTGGCCGCCGAGCAGCTCCTGCGGCATGCCGTCGCCCAGCAACGTGCCGGACAGCCCGGGCAGCATCTGGCTGAGGCTGTCGGCGGCCACCCCGGCCAGCGCCACGCTGACCTCGGCGCCGGCCTCGCGCGCCGGCAGCGCCTTGCCCAGGCGCTGCACCAGGGCGCGCCGCGCCGCAGCGGCATTCACCTGCGGCAGGCCGTCGGCATGGCGGTTCAGCTCGGCGGGCGCGGTGGCGCGCACCTCGCGCTCGACCACGGCGCGGCCCAGTGGGCTGTCGAAGAAGCGGATCGCCGGCAGCGGATCGGGCAGCCCCTGGCGCAGGCTGGCCAGGGCGCGCTGGTCCATCGCCTGCGGCGCGAAGCGGCGGTTGCTGTTGTCCACCAGCGCCTGGTACACCGCCGGCGGCAGGCTGCCCTGGTAGCGCTGCTGGGCGGCGAGCAGGGCGGCGCTGAAGTGCTCGCGCTGCTGCGGCCAGCCGGCCAGTTCGTAGAGCAGGTCGTGCTCGTCGGCCCGGCTCAGCAGGCTGACGACGCAGAGGACGAGGGCAATCAGGACACGCATGGCAACTCCCGCGAAACAGGCTCGTATTGTCGGTGCCGGGCCCGGGGCTTGTCGAGGCGCGACTGCGGCCGGACGTCGCACCGCGCCCGCCGGGACCGCACGGCAGCGGCGCGGCGCACGACGAATGGGCGGCGCCCACTTCTGTAGGCGGGGGCGGCCCCGCTAGAATGGGCCATGGACATCGATACCGCCTCCCCGCCGCTCCTCGAGCGGATTCTCGACGATCTGGCCAGCCAGGGCTGGTCGGTGCAGCCCCTCGCCCTGCCGGCCGGGCTGACCGCCGAGCTGGCCGCCGAATGCCGCCGCCGCCACGCCGCCGGCAGCCTGGCGCGCGCCTCGGTGGGTCGCGGCAGCGGCCAGCTGATCGACGACGGCATCCGCGGCGACCACATCCAGTGGCTGGTGCCGGGCGAGTCCGCGGTCACCGACCGCTACCTCGGCGTGCTCGATGCGCTGCGCGAGCGCCTCAACCGCGAGCTGTTCCTCGGCCTCGAGGACTACGAGTGCCACTTCGCCCTGTACCCGCCGGGCAGCTTCTACCGCCGCCACCTCGACCGCTTCCGCGACGACGACCGGCGCACGGTGACCACGGTGTTCTACCTCAACGACGACTGGCAGGCGCAGCACGGCGGCGCGCTGCGCATCGCGCTGCCGGACGGCGAGGAGCGCGACGTGCTGCCCGCCGCCGGCACCCTGGTGGTGTTCATGTCGGGCGACTTCCCCCACGAGGTACTGCCGGCCAGCCGCGAGCGCCTGTCGCTGACCGGCTGGTACCGCCGGCGCGGCAGCGGGCCGCTGTAGGCGTGCAGAAACGAAGAAGGGAGGCCTCGGCCTCCCTTCTTCGTTCATCCGGCTGCGCTTAGAACAGCACGCGGCAGCGGATGGTGCCGTTGACTTCCTGCAGCTTCTGCTGCGCCAGGTCGGAGTATTCCTTGTCGACGTCGATCACCACGTAGCCGACCTTCTCGTTGGTCTGCAGGAACTGGCCGGCGATGTTGATGCCGTTGTCGGCGAACACCTTGTTGATCTCGCTCATCACGCCCGGGATGTTCTGGTGGATGTGCAGCAGGCGGTGCTTGCCCGGGTGCGACGGCAGGGCCACTTCCGGGAAGTTGACCGAGGACACCGAGGTGCCGTTGTCGCTGTACTTGACCAGCTTCTCAGCTACTTCCAGGCCGATGTTGGCCTGCGCCTCGGCGGTGGAGCCACCGATGTGCGGGGTGAGGATCACGCGATCCAGTCCGCGCAGCGGGCTGACGAAGTCTTCATCGTTGGATTTCGGCTCGACCGGGAACACGTCGATGGCGGCGCCGATCAGGTGCTCGTCCTTGATCGCCTCGGCCAGGTGGTCCAGCTCGACCACGGTGCCGCGCGCGGCGTTGATCAGGATGCCGCCCTTCTTCATGGCGCGGATTTCCTTCTCGCCGATCATCCACTGGGTGGACGGCAGCTCCGGCACGTGCAGGGAGACGATGTCGGCCATGCCCAGCAGCTCGTGCAGCGAGCCGATCTGCTGCGCGTTGCCCAGCGGCAGCTTGGTCACCACGTCGTAGAAGTACACCTGCATGCCCATGGCCTCGGCCAGCACGGAGAGCTGGGTGCCGATCGAGCCGTAGCCGACGATGCCGAGCTTCTTGCCGCGGATCTCGAAGGAGTTGGCCGCCGACTTGATCCAGCCGCCGCGGTGGCAGGAGGCGTTCTTCTCGGGGATGCCGCGCAGCAGCAGGATGGCTTCGGCGAGCACCAGCTCGGCCACCGAGCGGGTGTTGGAGTACGGCGCGTTGAACACGGCGATGCCGCGCTCGCGGGCGGCGTTGAGGTTGACCTGGTTGGTGCCGATGCAGAAGCAGCCGACGGCGACCAGCTTCTTGGCGCAGTCGAAGACTTCCTCGGTCAGCTGGGTACGCGAGCGGATGCCGATGAAGTGCACGTCGGCGATCTTCTCCTTCAGCTCCTCCTCGGACAGCGCGCCCTTCAGGTACTCGATGTTGGTGTAGCCGGCGGCCTTGAGGGTATCCACGGCGTTCTGGTGCACACCTTCGAGAAGAAGGAACTTGATCTTGCTCTTGTCGAGAGAGGTCGTCTTGCTCATCTGCGTAAACCTGTTGTCCCGGGGGTTGTCTGGGCGGTGGACAGCGCGGGCTGTGCCGACCCGCAAGTCGGCGGCGGGCGCGATCGGCGGGGTGCGTATGCTACCATAGCGCCCCCGCGAAGCGCCCATCCCCGAGCATGAAGCCTGCTCAGGGTGATCATGAACCGCCCGAGATTTCCGCAGATGAGCCAAGCTGCCCTGATCGAAGAACTGAAGACCCTGGTCGAGCCCGGCAAGGTGCTGACCGACGCCGCCTCCCTGGACGCCTACGGCAAGGACTGGACCAAGCAGTTCGCCCCGGCACCGCTGGCCATCGCCTTCCCCAAGTCCATCGAGGAAGTGCAGGCCATCGTGCGCTGGGCCAATGAGCGCAAGGTCGCCCTGGTGCCCTCGGGCGGCCGCACCGGCCTGTCCGCCGGCGCCGTCGCCGCCCACGGCGAGGTGGTGGTGGCCTTCGACTACATGAACAAGGTTCTCGAGTTCAACGCCTTCGACCGCACCGTGCGCTGCCAGGCAGGGGTGGTCACCGAGCAGCTGCAGAACTTCGCCGAGGAGCAGGGCCTGTACTACCCGGTGGACTTCGCCTCGGCCGGTTCCAGCCAGATCGGCGGCAATATCGGCACCAATGCCGGCGGCATCAAGGTGATCCGCTACGGCATGACCCGCAACTGGGTGGCCGGCCTCAAGGTGGTCACCGGCAAGGGCGACATCCTCGAGCTGAACCGCGACCTGATCAAGAACGCCACCGGCTACGACCTGCGCCAGCTGTTCATCGGCGCCGAGGGCACCCTGGGCTTCGTCGTCGAGGCGACCATGCGCCTGGAGCGCGCGCCGAAGAACCTCACCGCCATGGTCCTCGGCGCCGCCGACCTCGACTCGATCATGCCGGTGCTGCACGCCTTCCAGAGCAAGCTCGACCTGACCGCCTTCGAGTTCTTCTCCGACAAGGCGCTGGCCAAGGTGCTGGCCCGCGGCGACGTGCCGGCGGCCTTCGAGACCGAGTGCCCGTACTACGCGCTGCTCGAGTTCGAAGCCAGCAGCGAGGAGGTGTCCAACGCCGCGCTGGAGCTGTTCGAGCACTGCGTCGAGCAGGGCTGGGTGCTCGACGGCGTGATGAGCCAGAGCGAGCAGCAGCTGCAGAACCTGTGGAAGCTGCGCGAGTACATCTCCGAGACCATCAGCCACTGGACCCCGTACAAGAACGACATCTCGGTCACTGTCTCCAAGGTGCCGGCGTTCCTCAAGGAAATCGACGCCATCGTCGGCGAGCACTACCCGGACTTCGAGATCGTCTGGTTCGGCCACATCGGCGACGGCAACCTGCACCTGAACATCCTCAAGCCCGACGCCATGGCCAAGGAAGACTTCTTCGCCAGGTGCGCCACCGTCAACAAGTGGGTGTTCGAGACCGTCGAGAAGTACCACGGCTCGATCAGCGCCGAGCACGGCATGGGCATGACCAAGCGCGACTACCTGGGCTACAGTCGCTCGGCCGAGGAAATCGCCTACATGAAGGCGGTCAAGGCGGTGTTCGATCCCAACGGGATCATGAACCCCGGCAAGATCTTCCCGGCCTGATTCGCCCGGGGTGGCAGACCGCAGTGCGTCTTCCACCCCGACCGCGAACGGTGGAGCCAGCCTGCGGCCGTTTTCCGCGCCAAGGATCATCAGGAGTCAGTCATGAGCTACCAGCACCAGTACGTCGACGGCACCCGCATCCACTTCCCGCTGGGCAAGGTGGTCTGCGTCGGTCGCAACTACGCCGAGCACGCGAAGGAACTGAACAACCCGGTACCCAGCGAGCCGCTGCTGTTCATCAAGCCGGCCACCGCGGTGGTCGACCTCGAGGGCGGCTTCGCCATCCCCGAGGGGCGTGGCGAGGTGCACTACGAGACCGAGATCGCCGTGCTGATCGGCAAGCCGCTGTCGACCCAACCGGACGACGACGAGATCCACGGCGCCATCTCCGGCTTCGGCGTGGCCCTGGACCTGACCCTGCGCGAGGTACAGGCGCGCCTCAAGGACAAGGGCCATCCCTGGGAGATCGCCAAGGCTTTCGACGGCGCCTGCCCGCTGTCGCCCTTCGTCCCCGCCGACGCGGTGGAGGATCTGGCCGACATCGGCGTGCGCCTGACCGTCAACGGCGAACTGCGCCAGGACGGCCACAGCCACGACATGCTGACCCCGATCCTGCCGCTGATCCGCTACATCAGCGGCCACTTCTCCCTGCAGCCGGGCGACGTGGTGCTCACCGGCACCCCGGCCGGCGTCGGCCCGCTGGGCCGCGGCGACCAGCTGCTGCTCGAGCTGCCCGGCCTGTGCGCCTTCGAGAGCCGCGTGCTCTGAAGCCGGCCGCCGCGGGCGGACCCGCCGGGTCCGCTCGCGCCTTCACGCTTTTTTCATAACCCGCCGCCGCGCCTCTGGCATCCTGTCGCGCCCGACCAACGGAGTGCGTCATCCCATGCCTGCTTCCCGCCGCCGGCGCCTGCTGTCCGCCAGCCTGCTGCTGGCCCTGGCCACCGGACTGATCGCCGCCCACCTGCTGCACCTGGACGACCGCCTCGGCCTGTACTGGCGGGAACAGCGCGCCAGCGAGAGCGAGCGCCAGGGCGGCATCTGGCTGCCGGACTACCGCCTGGTGCTGGAAACGGAACTGGCCGGCCTCGCGGAGGACGAGACCTCGGGGCTGACCTGGAACCCGCTGACCGGCACCCTGTTCACCGTCACCGGGCAGAACCCGCAGCTGGTCGAGTTCACCCCCGGCGGGATGATTCTGCGGCGCATCCGCCTGGAGGGCTTCTCCGATCCCGAAGCCGTCGAGGCCCTCGGCGACGGCCGCCTGGCCATCGTCGACGAGCGCCGCCGCCTGCTGGCGGTGTTCCATCTCGAACCGGGCATCGAGCATCTCGACCTGGCCACGCTGCCCAGCTACGACCTGGGCTTCGCCGGTTCCGGCAACAAGGGCTTCGAGGGGCTGGCCTGGAACCCGCACACCCGGCGCCTGCTGCTGGCCAAGGAGCGCGACCCGCTGGGCCTGTTCAGTCTGCCGTTCCCCGGCGAGGACGGCGCCGCCGGCATCCTCGAGCCGGTCCCCGGCGCCCACCTGCTGGTGCGCGACCTGTCCTCGGTGACCATCGATCAGCGCAGCGGCCACACCCTGCTGCTCTCCGACGAGTCGCGCCTGCTGGTCGAGCTCGACCTGGAGGGCAAGCCGCGCAGCTTCATCAGCCTGTTCGGCGGCCTGCACGGCCTGGTACGCGGCATCGCACAGGCCGAGGGCGTGGCCATGGACGCCGCCGGCAACATCTACGTGGTCGGCGAGCCGAACCGCTTCTACGTGTTCAGTCGCCGACCGCAGCAGCACTAGCCGGCCAGGGTTTCGTCGACCAGCTCCGCCTCGGGGGCATGCTTCTTCACCGACTCCATGCCCTGGTTGCAGCTGGCGGCGCTGGCGTACAGCTGGCTCTGGCCGATCACCTGGCCGTTGCTGGCCTTGAGCACGAAGTAGGGCCGCCCGTCCCTGGCGGTCATCGGCTCGAAGGCGCCGTCGCGCACAGCGTTCCTGCGCACCGAGGCGATGCCGTTGAGCGCCGAATCCTTGGCCTTGTACTGCTCGCCGGACAGGATGACCTGACCGTTGCCGGCCTCGAGATGGAAGTGGAACTGGCCGTTGGCGGCCTTGCTCAGACGGAACTTGCCGGACATGGTCTGTCTCCTCGCATGACGCTGTGCCTGCGATAAAGCTAGGTTCTGTACGAAAAGTCTGAACGGGTAGAATCGGCGCCATGACAGGCTGGAGGCCCGCATGGCAAAGCGTTAC
>NZ_SSTC01000136.1 GCF_004801855.1 Pseudomonas sp. A-1
ATCGTCATCGCCGTCGGCGAGGGCGCCAAGGCCTCGCTGAGCGCCTTCGACCACCTGATCCGCCAGGGCTGATCGCCCTGCACCATCAGCGCCGCGCCCTTCTTCAGGAGGGCGCGGCGTTTTCGTTCACACGCGCTATCGGGCGCGCAGGGCGGCGTTGAGGTTGTCGACCACCTCGGCCCAGTCGGCGTCCTCGAGGATCTCCTCGCGCAGGAAGGCCGCCTGGGCGGGCGTCCAGAAACTGGCGTCGGCCAGTTGCACCTCGGGCGGTAGCGGCGCGTGGCGCTCGATGAAGCGGCGGATCGAGTCGTTGTCGTTGGGCAGGCCGAGCTGCTCGAACAGGTGGTGAAAGGCGTGGACCGGCTGTTCCATGACATCCTCCCGCTGCATGCGGCGTGGTTGAGAACAGCACAGAGTATTGCCTACCCGGCCGGAGCCTGCCGGACCGCTCCTCAGGCCAGGCCCAGGGTGGCCGCGGTCAGCACTGCGTAGCGCGCGCCCTTGGCCAGGGTGACGCAGAGCAGCACGATCCAGAACGACTCGCGCATCACCCCGGCGACCACGGTCAGCGGATCGCCGACCACCGGCAGCCAGCTGAGCAGCAGCGACCAGCGCCCATGGCGCTGGTACCAGCCCTGCGCGCGCTGCAGATGCTGCTCGCGCACCGGAAACCAGCGCTTGTGGCGGAAGCGCTCGAGGTACAGCCCCAGCAGCCAGTTGAGCAGCGAGCCGAGCACGTTGCCGGCGGTGGCCACCGCCAGCAGGGTGAGCACCGGATGCTGCTCGGCCAGCAGCAGGCCGACCAGCAGCGCCTCGGACTGCAGCGGCAGCAGGCTGGCCGCCCCGAAGGCGGCGAAGAACAGGCCGAGATAGGCGCCGAGATCGAGCATGGCTGGGGGAACTACCTGCCGAGGGCTGTGGCGAAAGGATTACGACGCGTCGTCCTCGCGGATGGTCGCGTAGTCGAAACCGTAGACATCGCTGAACCACACCGGGTTTCCCTCGGCCATGCCGCCGTAGGTGATGCGCAGGGCCAGCAGGCTGGCGCCGTAGCCGAGATCGGCCAGACGCCGGGCGAACAGGTCGCGGTAGAAGCTGCTGGCTTCCTCGTACTCGGCGCTGGCGCGGGCCTCCTCGTCGGGAAAGCGCGCGTCCAGCTCGGCATCGAAGCGCTCGAAACGCTCGGCGAAGTCGGCCGAGGCGTAGACGAACTCGTCCTCCTCGCCGCCGAACACGAAGGCCAGATGTTCGCAGGGCGTTTCCAGGTACTCGTCGTCCTGCTCGACGAACTGCTGCTGGCCGCAGATCGGGCAATGCACCCGGGGCGGCTGCAGGCCGAAGGGCTGCTCGATGGCGACGTAACCGACCTGGCCGGCGACTGCCGGGGAAGCGTTGTCCTGCATGAAATCCTCGCTGAATCGACCCGGAACGAAACAGGGCGACCGATCGGTCGCCCCGCGGGTGCGGCAAGTTTACGGTGTCGCGCCAGAGTCCGGGCGAAAAATCGTCTCAGAGCTTCCAGGCGTAGGCGATGCCGACGCTGTCCTGCTGCATCTTCAGGTCCACCTCGCCGCCACCGAAGTTCTGCATCGAGTTGCGTCCCTTGAGCTCCTCGCTGAAGGCATGGGCATAGAACAGGCTGACCTCGTGGTCGGCTTCGGGCGCCCAGGTGGCGCCGAGAGTCAGGTGCTCGCGCACCACGCCGGGGGCCAGGGTGTTGAAGAAGGTCTCGCCCTTGTCCAGCGCCTGGTCGGCCCAGCTGTAGCCGCCGCGCAGGGTCAGCTGCGGGCTGACCGCATAGCTGGCGCCGAGCTTGTAGACGCGGATGTCTTCCCAGCCGAAGTTCGGGCCGTCCTCGGAGCCGAGCAGGTGGCCCTGGAACAGCACGCTGACCGAATTGGAGATGGCCTTCACGTCGCTGTAGTCGATCTGCTGCACGTCGGCGGCCAGGGTCAGGCGGTCGGTGGCCTGCCAGGCCAGGCCGATGCCGTAGTTCTCCGGGATGTCGAAGCTGCCGTGGTCGGCGAACAGGCCCTCGTAGCGCTCGAACTTGCCGGTCTTGATCTTCGACGACCAGGCCACGCCGAGGGTCAGGCTGTCGGCGAGCCGGCCAGTCCAGCCCAGGCGCAGACCCCAGCCGTCGGAGTGGTCGTGGCCGTTGTCGCTGACCTTGGCAGGCGACTCGGACATGGCGGCGAAGCCGCCGATGCCACGCGCCTCGAAGCGCTGCCAGGCATAGTTGAGGCCGATGCCGAAGCTGTGGCGCTCACTGAAACGCCAGGCCAGCGACGGGGTGACGAACACCTGGCTCAGGTCGACGCCGGCCTCGCCTTGCACGCCAGTGAGTGCAGCAAACGGATTGCGGCCGTAGTCGGTGTTCATGCCGCCGTTGCCGTACACCGCCAGGCCGAATGCCAGGCGCTCGCCGAGCTGGCGGGTGTAGCCGAATTCGGGGATCAGGAAGGACTCGGTGTCGTTGCCGTCGTAGTGGCCGTTGGCGCCCGGCACGGGAGAGCCGCTGATTTCCACGCTGCGCTCGGGCTTGAACCAGGTGACGCCCAGATCGAGGCGGTTGCCGACCAGCGCGGTGCCGGCCGGATTGGTCGCGGCGGCCAGGGCGTCCTGCGGCAGGGCATAGCCGACGCCGGCCATGCCGAGGGACTTGATGCCGTAACCGTGGGCGAAATAGCCGTTGGTGGCGCAGGCCAGCGGGCTGATGGCGGCGCTGCCGACGAGCAGGGCAGCGAGAAGCGGCTTGTGGAACGACACGGAAACTCCCCCGAAAACGCGTGGCCGCCACAGGCTGGCCGGAACGGGGGCAATATTAAATAAAATACATAACGTGCAATTATAATATTAGCTGATATTTTAATTCCTGAAAGTTCTATTCAGGTTCGTTCGCTTCGTCACCCTGCGGGCAGTACAGCTGGTAGAGCGTGCCGAGCAGCACCAGCATCTTCGGCTCGGCGATCGAGTAGAACATGCGCTTGCCGTCGCGGCGGGTCTGCACCAGGCCCTCGTTGCGCAGCACCGCCAGCTGCTGCGACAGGCTCGGCTGGCGCAGGCCGAGGATCTCCTCCAGCTCGCCGACCGAGCGTTCGCCCTGGCTGAGCTGGCAGAGCAGCAGCAGTCGGTCCGGATTGCCGAGGGTGCGCAGCACGCCGGCCGCCTCCGCAGCGGCGGCACGCATCAGCTGCATGTCGAGATCGGCTTGGGCTTCGGTCATGGGTGGGAGCTCCTTGTGACGCTGACCTGCAGATGCGGAAAGCGAAACATTATCACCCGAACCCGTATCAGCGTCACGGCCGCAACTGTCGTACTTGAGGAGGAAGTCAGCCCCCGGTGGCGTTCATGAAGCGCAGCACCTGCACCTCGCCGGAGCTGGCGAACTCGTGACGCAGCGGCTTGCGCTGCAGCGCCGCACCTATGGCCTCGATCAGCGGCCGGTCCTCGGTGGGATGGCGGCGCACCAGGCCGCGCAGGTCCAGGGCGTTCTCGTGGCCGAGGCACAGCAGCAGGCGCCCCTCGGCGGTCAGGCGCAGGCGGTTGCAGCTGGCGCAGAAGTTGTGCGAATGCGGCGAGATGAAGCCGACGCGGGTCTGCGGATGGCCCTCCAGGCGCACGTAGCGCGCCGGCCCGCCGCTCTGCTCGGGGCTGTCGAACAGCCGGTAGCGCTCGGCGATGCGCGCGCGCACCTCGTCGCTGGAGCAGAACGCCTCGCCGCGGTCGCGGCCGACCTGGCCCAGCGGCATCTCCTCGATGAAGCTGATGTCCAGGCCGTTGGCCACGGCGAAGTCGACCAGCGCCGGCACCTCGTCGTCGTTGCGCTCCTTCATGATCACGCTGTTGAGCTTGATGCGGGCGAAGCCCGCCGCGCGCGCCGCCTCGATGCCGGCCAGCACCAGGTCGAGCTGGCCGGTGCGGGTGATGGCGTGGAATCTGGCCGCATCCAGGCTGTCGAGGCTGATGTTCAGGCGCCTGACCCCAGCCTCGGCCAGCGGTGCGGCGAGCTTGCCCAGCTGCGAGCCGTTGCTGGTCATCACCAGCTCGCGCAGACCGGGCAGCGCGGCGATCTGCCGGCACAGGTCGACGATGCCGCGCCTGACCAGCGGCTCGCCGCCAGTCAGGCGGATCTTCCGCACCCCCAGGCCGACGAACAGCCGGGCGATGCGCACGATCTCCTCGAAACCGAGCACCTGCTGGCGCGGCAGGAAGGTCATGTCCTCGGCCATGCAGTAGACGCAGCGGAAATCGCAGCGATCGGTCACCGACAGGCGCAGGTAGTCGATCCTGCGGCCATGGCCGTCGAGCAGCATGGCGTCGTTCATCACGGGACTCTCCTCGGTTGCCGCCGCAGCGGTCAGGTGTGCCGCCCGGATGCAAGGACTGCACCAGTGCGGCACCGGGCGATCGCCGGCACACCTCGCTCAATAGTTAAGCACGCTGCTCGGGATCTGGGCCGCACCGACGCGCACCGATGCAGGGCATGCCATGCGGCGGGACACTGCCGGCGCACCATGGCGAAGCATCCCTGCCCCGCTACTCCCAGCGCTCGGCCGCCGCCCGGTCGCTGGCACGGCCGTCGACCCAGCGCGCACCGTCCGGGGTGTCCTCGCGCTTCCAGAACGGCGCGCGGGTCTTCAGGTAGTCCATGATGAACTCGCAGGCCGCGAAGGCGGCCTGGCGATGGGCGCTGGCCGTGCCGACGAAGACGATCGGCTCGCCGGGCAGCAGGCGACCGACACGGTGGACGATGGTCACGCCGAGCAGCGGCCAGCGCGAGCGCGCCTGTTCGACGATGCCGGCCAGGGCCTTCTCGGTCATCCCCGGATAGTGCTCGAGGGTCATGCCGGCGACTTCCCGGCCGTCGTTGTAGTCGCGCACGTAGCCGACGAAGGAGGCCAGCGCACCGATGCCGGCGTTGGCGGCGTGCAGCGCCTCCAGTTCGACGCCCGGCAGGAAGGCTTCCACCTGTACCCGAATCGTCATCTCAGCCTCCGGTCACCGGCGGGAAGAAGGCCACCTCGTCGCCGTCGGCCAGCGGCTCGGCGAGGCTGCACAGCTCCTGGTTGCGCGCGCACATCAGGCACTGCTCGGCCAGCACCTGCCAGGCGCCGCCGCGCGCCAGCAGGCGCTGGCGCAGGGCCTCCAGGCTGTCCAGCTCGGCCGACCAGGGCAGGCGCTCGCCGTCGCAGTCCAGCTCCTCGCGGTAGCGGGCGAAATAACGCACCTCGATCATGCCGGCTCCTCCGCACGGTAGTCGCCGCTCTTGCCGCCGCTCTTCTCCAGCAGGCGCACGCGCTCGATGGTCATGCCGCGGTCGACCGCCTTGCACATGTCGTAGAGGGTCAGCGCGGCGACGCTGGCGGCGGTCAGCGCCTCCATCTCCACCCCGGTCTGTCCGGCCAGCCTGCAGCGCGCGACGATGCGCACCGCGTCCAGCCCCTCCGGCTCCAGTTCGACACGGATGCCGGTGAGCAGCAGCGGGTGGCACAGCGGGATCAGCTCGTGGGTCTTCTTCGCCGCCATGATGCCGGCGACGCGGGCGACGGCGAACACGTCGCCCTTGGGATGGCTGCCGTCGAGGATCAGCCCGAGGGTGTGCGGCTGCATGCGCACCAGCGCCTCGGCGCAGGCCTCGCGGGCGGTGACGGCCTTGGCGGTGACGTCGACCATGTTGGCGCGCCCCGCGGCGTCGAGATGGGTCAGCATCGCGGTGCTCCCGGCAGTGGATGAGGAATCGGATTCAGCAAGCGCCATGCCAGCCGCCGCCAGCGCCTGGGGGGTGTTCAGGTTGGCCAGCCGCGGATCGTCCGCCGCGCAGTCCAGCGCACGGGCGCCATGGGCCAGCAGGAAGCGCAGCGGGCTGCGCTCGCCGGCCTGCCAGGCACGCTCCAGCTCGCCCAGCAGACGGCGCGGAATCAGGGCGAACAGCGGCTGCCAGTGCCCGGCCTGGCGCAGCAGCAGCGGTCGCTCCGACCCGCCGAGGGCCTCGCGGCGCATGACCTCGAGCAGCGGCGCATCGACCAGCGGGGCGTCGCAGGGCAGCACCAGCAGCCAGTCGTGACGCATGGCGGCGAGGCCGGCGCGGATGCCGGCCAGCGGACCGGGGAAACCGCCCTCCGCGTCCGCCACCAGGCGGTCGGCGAAGGGCGCGTAGCGCCCGGCGTTGCGGTTGCAGGAGATCAGCAGGTCGTCGCTCAGCGGCCTGACCGTCTCGGCCAGCCAGGCGATCAGCGGCCGGCCGGCGAACTCCAGCAGGCCCTTGTCCGCTCCGCCCATGCGCTGCCCGCGCCCGCCGGCGAGCAGCAGGATGGAACAGGGCGGCAGGTCGGCGGCGGACATGGCGGGACTCCGGGTGGACATGGCCCGATGGTACACCGCCCGCCAGGCATTCGCTCCCCAAGGGATTCCGCGCACCGGGGAGGGGCATGGGTGCGGACCGCGTCAGCCCTCCGGCTGCTCCAGCGCCTCCACCAGCACCTTGAAGAAGCGCGCTGCCTCGCCGCCGGTGACCACGCGGTGGTCGAAGGTCAGCGACAGCGGCATGATCGGGTGCACCTCGACCCTGCCGTCGACCGCCACCGGCTCGTCGCGGATCTTGCCGGCGCCGATGATCGCCACCTGCGGCGGCACCACCACCGGGCTGGCGTAGCGGCCGAACAGGGTGCCGAAGTTGGACAGGGTCAGGGTCGCGCCCATCATGTCCTTGGGCGGGATCGAGCGCGCCTTGACCGCCTCGCGCATGCGCCGCATGCCCTCGCGCAGGTCGTCGGCCGTGCGCCCGCCGACATTGTGCAGCACCGGCACGAACAGCCCGTCCGGGGTGTCCACGGCGATGCCCAGGTCGAGGTGGTCGTGCTGGCGGACCGCCATGGCCTTGCCGTCGAACCATACGTTGAGCCCCGGCTCGGCGCGGCAGGCCGCGGCGATGGCCTGGGCCAGGCGCACCAGCGGATCGCGGGCGGACGGCCAGCGGCTGAGGTCGGCGTCCTCCACCAGCATCACCGGCACCACCTCGGCGTGGGCGCGGGCCATGTTCAGCGCCATGCTGCGGCGCACGCCGCGCAGGCGCTCGCCGCCGAAGCTGGTGCGCGCGCTCTCGGCGGCCGCCTCGACGTCGGCGCGGGTGATCAGGCCGTCGGCGCCGGAGCCGGACAGCCCGGCCAGCTCGACGCCCAACTGGCGGGCCAGCTGGCGCA
>NZ_SSTC01000137.1 GCF_004801855.1 Pseudomonas sp. A-1
CTTCCTCGCCGGCGAGCGGGCGCTGGCGCCCTACGCCGAGCGCCTGGCCGAGCTGGACGGCGCGGCGCAGCAGGCGGCCAGCGTCGCCCAGCTGGCCGAGCCGCTGGCCGGCCTGCAGGCGATGGCCGCCGAGCTGGACATGCTCTCCAACCTGATGGCCAGCCTGGCGATCGACGACGCCACCGAGCGCACGCGCATCGTCGAGGCGATCTCCGAGCTGTACGCGCGCCTCAACCAGGCGCGCGCCCGCGCCGAGCAGCGCCGCAAGGGCCTCGGCTCGGCGGAGACGGTCGCCCAGTTCGGCGCCCAGTTCAAACTGTTCGGCCAGGGCATCACCAGCGCCCTCGGCCAGGCCAGCGAGCCCGAGCGCTGCGACGAGCAGCTGGCGCGCCTGCTGCTGCAGCTGGAGGAGCTGGAAAGCCGCTTCGGCGAGCAGGAGGAGTTCCTCGCCGACATCCTCGCCAAGCGCGAGGAGCTGCTGGAGACCTTCGAGACGCACAAGCAGGCGCTGCTCGACGAGCGCCAGCGCCGCGCCCAGGGCCTGCAGGAGGCCGCACGGCGCATCCTCGACAGCCTGGCGCGGCGTACCGCGCGCCTGGCGAGCATGGAGGAGCTCAACGCCTTCTTCGCCGCCGACCCGCTGATCCTCAAGCTGCGCGACCTGGCCGAGCGTCTGCGCGAGCTGAAGGACAGCGTCAAGGCCGACGACCTGGAAGCGCGCCTCAAGGGCGCCCGCGACCAGGCGGTGCGCGCCCTGCGCGACAAGAGCGAGCTGTTCGAGGAAGGCGGCAACCTGATCCGCCTCGGCCGCCACCGCTTCAGCGTCAACAGCCAGGAGCTGGACCTGACCCTGCTGCCGCGCGGCGAGCAGCTGTGCCTGCACCTGACCGGCACCGACTTCATCGAGCCGCTGGTCGATGCCGAGCTGGAGGGACTGCGCGCCTTCTGGCAGGCCAGCCTGGAGTCGGAGTCGGCCGAGCTGTACCGCGGCGAATACCTGGCCGGCGAAGTGCTGGCCGCCGCCGAGCGCGGCGAGGGCGGCCTCGATCTGGATCGCCTCAAGCTGCTGCTCGCCCAGCCCGAGGCGCTGGTGCGCGCGGTGCGCGAGTTCGCCGCGCCGCGCTACCGGGAGGGCTACGAGAAGGGCATCCACGACCAGGACGCCGCGGCGATCCTCGCCCGCCTGCTGCCGCTGACCGGCAGCGCCGGGCTGCTGCGCCACGCGCCGCTGCCGCGCGCCTTCGCCTGCCTGTGCTGGGACCGGCTGCGCGCCCAGGAGCAGCCGGCGCAGTGGCCGGAGCGGGCACGCACCAGCCGGCACATCCGCCAGCTGTTCGGCCGCGACGACGGCCTGCGCGCCCTGCAGGGCGAGATCGCCGCCGCGCTGCAGGCCTTCCTCGCCGAACAGCCACTCGGTCTGGTCGCGGCGGTGGTGGCCGAGGCCGCCGAGTACCTGGTGCAGGAACTGGCCGCCGAGCGCATCGAGTTCACCTTCAGCAAGTACGCCCGCCAGCTGCAGGAAGGTTTGCGCGCGCGGCTGACCGAGGCGCGCATGTGGGACGACTACCGCCAGGCGCTGGCCCGCCTGGGCGAGCGCCCGGCGGCGCAGTGGACGCTGGCGCTCGACTGGCTGCACGGCCTGTGCGGCCAGGCCGAGTTCGCCGCGCTGGCCGCCTACGCGCCCGAGGCGGCGGCGCTCGAGCTGCTCGGCGAGGAGCTGCCGCGGCGGGTCACCGAGGTCGACCTGCGCTTCACGGTGGAGGGCCTGCTCGGCGAGCACCCGCGTATCCAGGAGCAGCGGCTGGAGCTGGCGCTGGACGAGCTGTTCGCCCGCCTGCGCGCGCACCGCGAGCACTACCTGCCGGGTCTGACCCGCTACCAGGCGCTGCGCCAGGCGGTGATCGCCCGCGAGCGCGCCGCGCTGCGCCTGGCCGAGTTCAAGGCCCGCCCGCTCAGTTCCTTCGTGCGCAACAGGCTGATCAACGACGTCTACCTGACCTTCATCGGCGACAACCTGGCCAAGCAGATGGGCAGCGCCGGGGAGAACAAGCGCAGCGACCTGATGGGCCTGCTGATGCTCATCTCGCCGCCCGGCTACGGCAAGACCACCCTGATGGAGTACGTCGCCCACCGCCTGGGGCTGATCTTCATGAAGATCAACGGCCCGGCGCTGGGCCACGAGGTGCGCTCGCTCGATCCGGCGCAGGCGCCCGACGCCACCGCCCGCCAGGAGCTGGAGAAGCTCAACCTGGCGCTGGAGATGGGCAACAACGTGATGCTCTACGTCGACGACATCCAGCACACCCACCCGGAATTCCTGCAGAAGTTCATCTCGCTGTGCGACGGCACCCGGCGCATCGAGGGGGTGTGGAAGGGCCGCACGCGCACCTACGACATGCGCGGCAAGAAGTTCTGCGTGGTGATGTCCGGCAACCCCTACACCGAGTCCGGCGAGGTGTTCCGCATCCCCGACATGCTGGCCAACCGCGCCGACATCTACAACCTCGGCGACACCCTCGGCGGCATGCAGGAGGCCTTCGCGCTCAGCTACATCGAGAACGCGCTGACCTCCAACCCGGTGCTGGCGCCGCTGGCCACCCGCGAGATGGCCGACCTCTACCGCCTGGTGGCCAGGGCCGAGGGCCGCGAGTTCTCCGCCAACGAGCTGTCGCACGCCTACAGCGGCGCCGAGCTGGACGAGATCACCGCCACCCTGCAGCGCCTGATGCAGGTGCGCGACGTGGTGCTGAGGGTCAACCGGCAGTACATCGCCAGCGCCGCCCAGGCCGACCAGTACCGCAGCGAGCCGCCGTTCAAGCTGCAGGGCAGTTACCGCAACATGAACAAGATGGCCGAGAAGATCAGCGCGGTGATGAACGACGAGGAACTGCTGCAGCTGATCGCCGACCACTACCAGGGCGAGGCGCAGCTGCTCACCACCGGCGCCGAGGAGAACCTGCTCAAGCTCGCCGAACTGCGCGGCAACCTGACGCCCGAGCAGGCGGCGCGCTGGGAGCAGATCCGCGCCGACTTCCGCCGCGCCAAGGCCATGGGCGGCGGCGAGGCCGACGTCGGCGTGCGCGTGGTGGCCCAGCTGCGCGACCTGGCCGACGCCGTGCAGGGCCTCGGCGCCGCCGCCGTGCCGGTGCCCTGGGACGAACTGCTCGCGCGCCTGCAGGCGCTGGCCGAGCAGCGTCCGCAGGTCCAGGTGGCGGCGGCGCCGCAGCCGGACTTCGCCGCGCTGCTCGAGGGGCTGGCGCAGTCGCTGCAGGCCAGCTTCCTGCCGCTGATCCAGACCATCGAGAAGAAGGGCGACATCGGCCTGCGCATCCACAAGCACCTGCACGAGCTGTCCCGCGACATGCGCGAGCTGGGCCTGCGCCGCGCGCGCCTGCCGGGCGGCGAGGTGGCAGATGCGCCGGCGGGCTGAGGCCCGGCACTGGCGAGACCGCGACCGGAGCGCGTAGAGTGTGAAGCCGTTCACCATCTGCCGGGCCCGCGCTACGGCCGCCGGCGAGTTCGCTCCATGACCCTGCACCTGCCCACCCTGCTGCTGCTGGAAATCTACGTGCTGGTCCTGCTCGGTGTGCTGATGCTGCATGCCTGGCGGCGCAGCCAGGGCGAGCCCACCCTGGGCTGCATGGCCGGCATGTTGCTGCTGGGCGCGGTCGGCACTCTGGTGGTCAGCCTGCGTGGGCTGGGCGCAGATACCCTGTCCATCGTGCTGGGCAACGTGCTGCTGTTGCTGGCCTGCGCCCAGGGCTGGGCGGCCATGCGCGCCTTCGTCGGCCGGCCGCTGTACCGGCCGGGCATCGTCGCCGGTGCCTTGTTGTGGCTGGTGCTGTGCCTGTGGCCGACCTTCATGACCTCCAGCGCGCTGCGGGTGGCGGCCTACAGCCTGCTGACCATCGGCTATGCCGGCGCGGCGGCCTGGGAGCTGTGGCGCGCCCGCCGGCATCTGGAGGTGTCCATCGTCCCGGCGCTGTTCCTGCTGGGGGGGCACGCAGTCTTCTACGGCGTGCGCCTGCTGCTCGACCATGGCGAAACCGCCGGCAGCATGTGGAGCGCGGTCGGCGCGAACTTCATGAGCTGGCTGGTGCTGGAGACCTTCCTGTTCGCCATCGGCATCGCTTTCGTCACCCAGGCCATGGTCCGCGAGCGCACCGAGGCGCGCCTGCACGCCATGGCCAACAGCGACCCGCTGACCGGCATCGGCAACCGGCGCGCCTTCATGGAGCGTGCCGCCACCCTGCTGGACCAGTGCCGGGGCGCGCAGCGGCCGGCGGCGTTGCTGCTCTGCGACCTCGATCACTTCAAGCGCCTCAACGATACCCATGGCCATGCCGCCGGGGACGCGGCGCTGGTCGCCTTCGCCGGCGTGCTGGCCGGCGGCTTGCGCGAGCAGGACGTCTGCGGACGCATCGGCGGCGAGGAGTTCGCCTGTCTGCTGCCCGGCGTCGATCCGGCGCAGGCGCTGGAGGTGGCCGAGCGCATCCGTCGCCGGTGCGCCGAGCTGTCGTTCGGGGTGCCGGTGCGCCTGAGCGTCAGCATCGGCATCGCCGCCAGCGCGCAGGCCGGTCACGACCTGGCCGGTCTGCTGGCGCAGGCCGACGAGGCGTTGTACCAGGCCAAGGACGCCGGGCGCGACCGCGTCGAGCAGGGCCGCGCCGGCCTGCTGCCGGCCTGAGGGGCGATTCGGGTTACACTGCCGGCCTTTTCCATCCCCGCCGGAACGCCCATGGCCCTGCAGTCCACCCCCTACAAAGTCGAACTCAACCTCACTGACCTCGATCGCGGCGTCTACGAGAATCTGTGTTTCACCGTCGCCAAGCACCCCTCGGAAACCGAGGAGCGTCTGGCCGTGCGTCTGCTGGGTTACGCCCTGTGGTACGACGAGCAGCTGGCCTTCGGCCGCGGCCTGTCCGACGTCGACGAGCCGGCGCTGTGGGAGAAGAGCCTCGACGGTCGTGTGCTGCACTGGATCGAGGTCGGCCAGCCCGACGCCGAGCGCATGACCTGGTGCTCGCGGCGTGCCGAGCGGGTCAGCGTGCTGACCTACGGCAACCTGCGCGTGTGGCAGGACAAGGTGGTGAGCGCGGTGAAGAGCCTGAAGAACCTCAACATCGCCGCGCTGCCG
Source organism: Pseudomonas sp. A-1 (assembly GCF_004801855.1). Classification (GTDB taxonomy): domain Bacteria; phylum Pseudomonadota; class Gammaproteobacteria; order Pseudomonadales; family Pseudomonadaceae; genus Geopseudomonas. The sequence goes on from NZ_SSTC01000137.1 coordinate 5,138, forward strand.
CAGGAGCCGCTGGCCGAACTGGCCCGCGACCTGCCGCGCTCGCTGAGCTGGAGCGTGATGATCAGCGAGGGCACCCTGTTCGTCACCGACGAGCGCGGCCAGCACGAGCTGGCCGTGGAGTGGCTGCTGGGCGAGCGCGGCTGAGAGCCGCGCCACGCCCGCCGGCGATCAGCTGAACCAGAACTGCAGCAGCGACTGGAACGACATCGCCACGCCGATCACGGTGGCCAGCATCGCCACCACGCCGAACACCAGCATCCAGCGCGGGTGCCGGTACTGGCTGCCGACGATGCGCTGCTGGTGCGCAGCCCACAGGATGCAGCCGAGCGCCAGCGGCAGGACCAGGGCGTTGAGCGCGCCGGCCACCACCAGCACCTGCACCGGCTTGCCGACCAGGCAGTAGATCAGCGTCGAGCAGACGATGAAGGCGATCACCCAGCGCTGGCTGTGGTTGCGCACGCTGCTGTGCACCGAGTGCAGGAAGCTCACGCTGGTGTAGGCGGCGCCGATCACCGAGGACACCGCGGCGGCCAGCAGCACCAGGCCGAAGGCCTTGTAGCCGAAGGCGCCGAGGGCGTGGGCGAACACCGAGGCAGCCGGGTTGCCCGGATCGAGCTTCACGCCCTGGCTGACCACGCCGAGGGTGGCGAGGAACAGGCAGATGCGCACCACGCCGGTGGTGAGGATGCCGGTCACCGCGGCGCGGGTCACCACGCCGACGTTGTCCACGCCGGTGATGCCGGCCTCCACCAGACGATGGCCGCCGGCGAAGGAGATGTAGCCGCCGACGGTGCCGCCCACCAGGGTGATGATCGGCAGCATCAGGATCAGCGGATCGTCCGGGGCGAAGGTGTGGCTCAGCGCCGCGGCCACCGGCGGGTTGGCGGCGTACACTGCGTAGCCGACCATGCACAGCATCAGCAGGCCGAGCAGCTGGGTCACCGCGTCCATCACCCGGCTGGCGTTGCGCACCAGGAAGATGGCGATGGTCGCCACCGCGGCGATCAGCGAGCCGACCAGCGGCGAGACGCCGAAGATCACGTTGAGCGCCAGCCCGGCGCCGGCGATGTTGCCGATGTTGAAGGCGATCCCGCCGAGGACGATGAAGCCGGTGAGCAGGTGGCCGAGGCCGGGCAGCACCCGGTTGGCCACGTCCTGGCCGCGCATGTTGGACACGCTGATCACCCGCCAGATGTTGAGCTGGGCGCCGATGTCGATCAGCAGCGAGATCAGGATGGCGAAGGCGAAGCTGGCCAGGTATTTCTCGGTGAACAGCGACGTCTGGGTGAGGAACGCCGGGCCGATCGCCGAGGTCGCCATCAGGAAGATGGCGCCGCGCAGCACGCTGCGTTGCGAGGTCTGGGGCATGCTGGAACACACTTGGGTGGACTGCATTTTTCGGTACCTTCTCATAATTCTTGTTGGGGCGAGGGCAGGTAGTCCATGGCCTTCGGGTCGGGGTCCCTTGGGCAGTGCCACGGCGTCCCGGCCGTGGGTGTTGCTTGTCGTGTGGTTGCTCCGCCTTCCGGCTCGGTCAGGCGGTGCGCCTGGCCAGCTCGGTGGTCGCCTGATGACCGTGCTGCCAGAGCGCCAGCAATTGCCGCTGCTGGCGCTGGGCGCTTTCCAGGCCGACCGGCGTCAGGCGCAGGCCGGTGCCGGGCGGGCACTGCGCCAGCCGCGCCACCGCCTGCGGGGTCAGCGCGCCGAGGCGCGGGTAGCCGCCGATGGTCTGGCGGTCGTTGAGCAGCACGATGGGCTGGCCGTCGGCCGGCACCTGGATGGCGCCCAGCGGGATGCCCTCGGAGATCATCTCGCCGCGCCGGCACTCCAGACGCGGGCCGAGCAGGCGCACGCCCATGCGGTCGGCGCGGTTGTCCACCGTCCACTCGCTGTTGAAGGCGTCGAACAGGCTCTGCCCGGCGAAGTCGCCGATCTGCGCGCCGAGCACCACGGCGAGCGGCGCGCGGCTGTCCAGCGCCGGAATCCGCTCCGCCGGCACCTCGCGCGGCGCGGGCGAGGCACCGCGCCAGCTCAGGCGCTCGCCCTCGGCCAGCGGCCGGCC
>NZ_SSTC01000138.1 GCF_004801855.1 Pseudomonas sp. A-1
CCCAAGGTGATCCTGTTCGACGAGCCGACCTCGGCGCTCGATCCGGAGATGGTCCAGGAAGTGCTCAACGTGATCCGTGCGCTGGCCGAGGAAGGCCGCACCATGCTGCTGGTCACCCACGAGATGAACTTCGCCCGCCAGGTTTCCAGCGAGGTGGTGTTCCTCCACCAGGGCCGCGTCGAGGAGCAGGGCACCCCGCAACAGGTATTCGACAACCCGCAGTCCGCGCGTTGCCAGCAGTTCATGTCCAGCAATCACTGATCGGAGAGCCAACCATGCATAACTACAAGAAAGTGCTGCTCGTCGCCGCCAGCGTTCTCGGTCTGCTCGGCCAGGCAGTCGCCGCCGACAAGCTCAGGATCGGTACCGAAGGCGCCTACCCGCCGTTCAATCTGGTCGATGCCCGCGGCAAGGTCGGCGGCTTCGACGTGGAGATCGCCGAGGCGCTGTGCGCGCAGATGAAGGCCGACTGCGAAGTGGTCACCTCCGACTGGGACGGCATCATCCCGGCGCTCAACGCGAAGAAGTTCGACATGATCGTCGCCTCGATGTCGATCACCGACGAGCGCAAGCAGGCGGTCGACTTCACCGAGCCGTACTACACCAACAAGCTGCAGTTCATCGCGCCCAAGGGGGCCGAGTTCAGGACCGATGAAGCCAGCCTCAAGGGCAAGGTGATCGGCGCCCAGCGCGCCACCATCGCCGGCACCTGGCTGGAGGACAACCTCGGCGACGTGGTCGAGGTGAAGCTCTACGACACCCAGGAGAACGCCTACCTGGATCTCGCCGCCGGCCGCGTCGACGGCGTGCTGGCCGACAAGCTGGTCAACTGGGAGTGGCTGAAGAGCGAGCCGGGCAAGGACTTCGAGTTCAAGGGCGAGCCGGTCTACGACAACGACCGCATCGGCATCGCCCTGCGCAAGGGCGACGCCGAGCTGCGCGAGAAGCTGAACAGCGCGCTGCAGGCCATAGTCGCCGACGGCACCTACCAGCAGATCAACGACAAGTACTTCCCGTTCAGCATCTACTGACGGGCCCGCGCCCGGCCGTGGCCGGGCGCACCTGCAGGCGAGGGTGACAAGCATGTTTCTCGATTTGCACGGTTTCGGTCCCGCCCTGCTGGCGGGCACCTGGATCACCATCCAGCTGGCGCTCTGCTCGCTGGCCGTCGGCCTGGTGCTGGGCCTCTGCGGCGCGCTGGCCAAGACTTCGAAGTACCCGGCGCTGCAGTGGCTCGGCTCCAGCTACTCGACCCTGGTGCGCGGCGTGCCCGAACTGCTCTGGGTGCTGCTGATCTACTTCGGCAGCGTCAGCCTGATGCGCGCGCTGGCCGACGGCCTGGGCATGCACAGCCTGGAACTCAGCCCGTTCGCCGCCGGCGTGCTGGCGCTGGGCCTGTGCTTTGGCGCCTACGCCACCGAGGTGTTCCGCGGCGCCATCCTGGCCATCCCCAAGGGCCAGTGCGAGGCCGGGCAGGCGCTGGGGCTCGGCACCTTCGCCATCCTCTGGCGGCTGATCCTGCCGCAGATGTGGCGCATCGCCCTGCCGGGCCTCGGCAACCTGTTCATGATCCTGATGAAGGACACCGCGTTGATCTCGGTGATCGGCCTCGAGGAGATCATGCGCCACTCGCAGATCGCGGTGACCGCCAGCAAGCAGCCGTTCACCTTCTACCTGATCGCCGCCTGCATCTACCTGAGCCTGACCATCGTCGCCATGAGCAGCCTGGCGCTCATGGAGAAGCGCGCCGCCCGCGGCTTCCGGAGAGCCTACGCATGAACTGGGAACTGATGATCAAGTGGACGCCGCGCCTGCTCGAAGGCGCCTGGCTGACCCTGGAGCTGGTGGGCATCGCCGTGCTGGCCGGCCTCATCCTCGCCATCCCGCTTGGGGTGATGCGCAGCTCGCGGCACGCCTGGGTGCGCGCGCTGCCCTACGGCTACATCTTCTTCTTCCGCGGCACGCCGCTGCTGGTGCAGCTGTTCCTGGTCTACTACGGCATGGCGCAGTTCGAGGCGATCCGCCAGAGCGCGCTGTGGCCGGTGCTGCGCGATCCCTACTGGTGCGCGGTGATCACCATGACCCTGCACACCGCCGCCTACATCGCCGAAATCCTGCGCGGCGCCATCGCCGCCATCCCGCCGGGGGAGATCGAGGCGGCGCGGGCGCTGGGCATGTCGCGCTGGCAGGCGCTGCTGCACATCGTCCTGCCGCGCGCCAGCCGCATCGGCCTGCCGGCCTACAGCAACGAGGTGATCCTGATGCTCAAGGCCAGCGCCCTGGCCAGCACCATCACCCTGCTGGAGCTGACCGGCATGTCGCGCACCATCATCGCCCGCACCTACCAGCCGGTGGAGATCTTCCTGATGGCCGGGGTGTTCTACCTGCTGGCTTCCTACGGTCTGGTACGCCTGTTCCGCCTGCTGGAGCAGCGCCTGCGGGTGGAGCTGTGCCAGGGGCGGTGAAGCAGGAGCGAGTCTGGTGCCGGCATCGTCCGTAAAGGGGGGCGATGCCCTTGCCCGGTCGCCGTGAGGTGGCCGGGTTTTTCTGTGTAGCGGCAGCGGCCCCTGCGACCGCAAGCCGCCCCGGCCGTTTGTTAAGATGCCCTCTTTCCCGTTTGCGATGATTTGCCGATGACCGAGCTCACCAACATCCGCCTCGACGAGATCGACCGCCAGCTGATCGCCGCCCTGCAGGTCGACGCCCGCGAGAGCGCCGCCATGCTCGCGCGCAAGCTCGGCATCGCCCGCACCACGGTGATCTCGCGCCTGGCGCGCCTGGAGAAGAGCAAGGTCATCACCGGCTACGGCGTGCGCCTCGGCCAGCGCGTGCTGGAGGGCGGCCTGCAGGCCTACGTCGGCATCACCCTGCAGCCGCGCTCGGGCAAGGAGGTGCTGCGCCGCCTGAGCAACATGCCCGAGGTGCAGCAGCTGTGCACGGTGAGCGGCGAGTTCGACTTCGTCGCCTGGCTGCACGCGGAAACCCCCGAGCGCCTCGACCAGCTGCTCGACGAGATCAGCGCGGTGGACGGGGTGGAGAAGACCAACACCTCGATCATCCTGTCCTGCAAGCTCGACCGCGGCGGGCGGCTCTAGCGGTTCACTTCTTCGCCAGCTGCCACAGCCGCGCGATGTCCGCGGCGCGCTGGCGCAGCAGGCGTGGCGCCTCGGTGAGGGCGTCGGCCAGGCTGATCGGCCCGGGCGCTAGGCTGAAGGCAGCGTCGATGCCGTGGCCGTAGAGCTGCTGGTAGCCCTCGCCGAGCATGCCGGCCAGCGCCACCACCGGCACGCCGTGACGCTTGGCGATGCTCGCCACCCCCATTGGCGTCTTGCCGTGCAGGGTCTGCAGGTCGAGCCTGCCCTCGCCGGTGATCACCAGGTCGGCGCCGATCAGCGCCTGCTCCAGCCCGCTGACCTCGGCGACCAGCTCGATGCCGGGGCGGAAGGTCGCGCCGAGGAAGCTGCGCGCCGCGAAGCCGATGCCGCCGGCCGCGCCGCTGCCGGGCAGGTCGCGGTCGTCGCGGCCGAGGGTCTGCGCGCACACGTCGGCGAAGCGGGCGAGGGCGGCGTCGAGCTGGCGCACCTGCTCCGGCGTCGCGCCCTTCTGCGGGCCGAACACCTGCGAGGCGCCGCGCGGCCCGCACAGCGGGTTGTCGACGTCGCAGGCGACCTCGAAGTCCACCTGCGTCAGGCGCGGATCGAGGCCGCTCAGGTCGATGCGTGCCAGCTGCGCCAGCGCCGCGCCGCCGGGCGCCAGCGGTTGGCCGGCGGCATCCTCGAAGCGCGCGCCGAGGGCGCGCAGCATGCCGCTGCCGCCGTCGTTGGTGGCGCTGCCGCCGAAGCCGAGGACGATGCGCTCGGCGCCGGCCTCCAGCGCGGCGCGGATCAGCTCGCCGGTGCCATGGGTGCAGGCGCGCAGCACATCGCGCCTGGCCGGGGGAACCAGATGCAGGCCGCTGGCCGCGGCCATCTCGATCACCGCGCTGCGGCTGCCGGCGATCCAGCCCCACTGCGCCGCCACCGGCTCGCCGAGCGGGTCGCGCACCAGCGTCTCGCGGTACTCGCCGCCGGTCGCCGCGATCAGCGCGGTCAGCGTGCCTTCGCCGCCGTCGGCCATCGGCCGGCAGACCAGCTCGGCCTGCGGCCACACCTCGCGCAAGCCGGCGGCGATGGCCGAGGCCACCTCGGCGGCGGACAGGCTTTCCTTGAACGAATCGGGGGCGATGACGACTTTCATGGCGGACCTTTTCCTGGCGAAGGGGCTGCGCTCGGCGCTAGTGGCCTGTGCGGTTGGTTGGTTGATTGAGTCAAGTTCGGATGACCATGGTTCCGAGACAAGGCGCCGCGACGAGTCATGGCAGGGCTATGGCGAGGAGTGGCAACGCAGTATCGGGGCCATGGGCGCCGAAATTGACCAACTGAACTAACCAAACAGGCCACTAACCTCATTCTGACCGGCGGCGGCTGCGAAATCAGCCGCGATCCACTCACCTGACCCGCAGATCCAGCTCGGCGCCCTGTGAACGGCCGTGATCGGTCATGCTGTCCAGCAGCCGGTCACGCTCGTCCAGCATGCGGATGCGCGCCTCGATGGCGGCACGCACGCGGGGCCGCGCCGCATGGCACGGACCGCTGAGCTGCAGGCCGGCCAGCCATTGCTGCGCCACCCGGGCCGATGCCCTGGCGCTTTCCACATGCTGGTACTCGTGCGCGCGCAGCGCCAGATAGTAGCGTCGCCACTCGGCCGACACCGCCGGGGGCAGGGTGCCGGGGGCAAGCTGGGGCAGGGTGACCACCGATTCGGCCTTCACCGCGGCATCCTTCAGCAGGCATTGCGTCTCCGCCACCGGGACCAGCCGGTAGCTCGCGCTGTAGTGGGTCTCGGTGCCGCCACCGAACGCACTGTGGGCGTTGCGCACCGGGCTGCGTTCGCCGATCGAGCGGTGGATTTCCTCGATGGTGCGGCCGTACACCAGGTAGTGCTGTTCGCGCACCGCCGAGCTGACCGGCTCGGCCGCCAGGGCCAGTGGGGTGAGGGCCAGCAACAGCCAGATCCCGCGCATGGAGCCTCCCCGCCGCCCCGGGCGACCCCTGCGGCGGCGAAGGTCTGTTTTCCGGGGTTGTCTGCAAGAGGATAGTGCGCGGGGCCATCCCGGCGCCGCGCGGGAGACGGGCGGCTGTGGCGCTCACGCCATGATGTTCACCCCACCGTCCACGTACAGCGTCTCGCCGGACAGGCGCCGCGCGTAGGGCGTGGCCAGCCAGGCGCAGGTGAAGCCGACGTCCATGATGTCCACCAGCTCGCCCAGCGGCGCGCGCTGGGCGGCCTCGTTGAGCAGCAGGTCGAAGTCCTTGAGGCCGGAGGCGGCGCGGGTCTTCAGCGGACCGGGAGAGATGGCGTGCACGCGGATGCCATTCGGGCCCAGCTCGTAGGCCAGGTAGCGGCAGGAGGCTTCCAGCGCGGCCTTCACCGGGCCCATCAGGTTGTAGTTGGGCACCACCTTGTTGGCGCCGTAGTAGCTCATGGCGAACAGCGTGCCGCCGCTTTTCATCAGCGGCGCCGCCAGGCGGGCCATGCGCACGAAGGAGTGGCAGGAGATGTCCATGGCCTGGGCGAAGCCCTCCGCCGAGGAGTCGAGCAGGCCGCCCTGCAGGTCTTCCTTCGGCGCCCAGGCGATGGAGTGCACCAGGATGTCCAGTTGCCCCCAGTGCCGCTCGATCTCGGCGAACACCGCCTCCAGCTCACCGGGACGGGTGACGTCCAGCGGCATGAAGATCGGCGCGTTCAGCTCGCGGGCCAGCGGCTCGACGTGGGGGCGGGCCTTGTCGTTGGCGTAGGTGATGGCCACCTCGGCGCCCAGTTCGGCGAAGGCCCGGGCGCAGCCGTAGGCGATCGAGTGCTCGTTGGCCACGCCGACCACCAGGGCCTTGGCGCCCTTGAGGGGCGGGCGGGGGATTTCCAGAGTCATGTCCTTTTTCCTCGGTTTTCAGATGGGATGCCCCGAAGGGCTGACGGGGCGGTCGTAACCGGCACGGCCATTTAACCTGAAACGCCGGGATTGCGGGCGCACTCCCGGTTGTTTTTCCACGGTGCACCGCGCTAACCTCGACACCTGTCAAACCTCTCGCGCAAAAGGACTTGCTGCCATGGTGTATAACCGCCAACTCACCCCAGGCCACCTCCGAAAGCTGCATTCCAGAGCGGTCAGGCTTTCGCGTCCTTGAGTCTTGTCCATCAGGCCAATTCGGGGTTTTATGCGCCGGTTGGTGTCTGTTTATAGTTGGGTGTCTTCGTGATCACTCCTCTCGCAATCGCAGGTATGGCGCTCACCGCCTCGTTCCTTTGGCTTCTCGCAAGCTGGTCCGCGCGTGACGTAAAATCATCCACGTGGCTTGTCGCATGCGCGTTGGTTGTGGTCGCATGCACTGCGCTTGTCTTGTATGGCCTGTTATATTCCGCTCCGGCCTTGGCTCGGTCCCGATTGCCTTTCGAACGCGCCGCTCAATACATCTTGGTGCCGCTGTTTCTTTGCTTCCCGCTGGCATTTGCCTTTGGACTACCCCAAGTTCTCCGCCGCCTGCGGGTGGGCGCAATTGCGGCTCGCATCGTTGGTTTTTTTGCGGGCGTAGGCGCGGTTGCCATCCTCCCGTTCGCGGCGCTTGTGGCGGGTTGTGGTCTTGCAGGCGCCTGCCTATGACTTCAGCGCCACAGACACCCAACGCTGCAATAAACCGGGCGCTGCGCGATAAGGCCGCGCAGCGCCTGTTATTTATATGTCATTTTTTTAATATTTTGGGATGATTATGAGAAATATCGTTGTTGCTGCTTTAATTGTCGGTGCGTCAGGATTCATCACCTATATTGTGTCCTCAAAAAAACATGCTAAATCACACTGAGTATTGTGCTTTGCATAGTGGGGTGAGTTCTAAGCTCAGGAGTGTAAGAACGGGAGAGGCGGCTGAAATAGTTAAGTCTGAGGTAATTCAATGTATTGAAGAAAGGAAGACTTTCATCCAGTCAGTATTCTTTTCAAAAAAAGATATTTCAGATGGATTTGAAATTATTATTGAATGAGTTTCTCTAAGCCATCTCTAGGGAAGGTCTGAAAAACATTTCCCGATCTGGTGAAATGGCCCGCCAGCCCCTCTGGAGTTCCCTTGCATGAAGCAGCTGTCTTTCGCCGATGCCGA
>NZ_SSTC01000139.1 GCF_004801855.1 Pseudomonas sp. A-1
CGGCCGGCAGCGGCGCCGGCTCGCTGAGGTCCAGCGCCGCCACCCGGTAGCCCTGCGCGGCCAGCAGCCGGCACGCCGCGCTGCCGATGGCGCCGCCGGCGCCGGTCACCATTGCCACGGCCATCTCAGCGGCGCTCCGCAGCGGTGTGGCCGGCGATGCGGCCGAACACCAGGCCGCGCAGCACCGAGGTGCCGCCGCAGTAGTTGCCGAAGTACATGCCGGCGGTTTCCCCGGCGGCGTACAGGTTGCGGATCGGCTCGCCGTCGACGTTGATCACCCACGCCTGCTCGTCGGTCTTCAGGCCGCCGAAGGTGAACACGTTGGCGGAGATGATCGGGTAGGCCAGGTACGGGCCCTTATCCAGCGGCAGCGCCCAGTTGCTCTTCGGCGGGGTCAGGCCCTCGGTGGCCAGGCCGTCGAGCTGCAGCGGGCGGTACTCGCCGAGGCGGCAGGCGGCGTTGTACTCGGCCACGCTGCGCTCCACCGCTGCCACCGGCAGGCCGAGCCTGGTCGCCAGTTCGGCCAGGCTCGCGCCCTCGATGGCCGGCTGGTCGGTGCGGATGCCCAGGCGATAGTTGGGGATGTCCTTGACCTTCTGGTCGAGGATCACCCAGGCGATGCCGTCGGTCTGGGCGAAGATCTTGCGGGTGACGCGCTCGTACCAGGCATCCACGGTGCCCGGCGCCTCGTCGGTGAAGCGCAGGCCTTCCTTGTTGAGCAGCACGCCGTAGGGAAAGATGAAGATCGACGGCTCGGAGATGCCCGAGCGCGGGTCGACCGGCTCGGCGTGGTAGCTGCCGTACTCGCCGGCGGCGGCGGCGCCGATCTCCAGCGCCATCTGGATGCCCTCGCCGCGGTTGTAGTAGCCGCCCTTGCACACCGGGCGCATGAAGGAGGCGCGCGGGCCGACGTAGCGGCTGAGCATCTCCAGGTTGCCCTCGAAACCGCCGCAGGCCAGCATCACCGCGCCGCCGAAGCGGATCTCGCCGCGCGCCGGCGAATAGGCACGCAGGCCGACCACCTCGTTGCAGCCGGCGGTGAGCAGGCCGCGCGCGGTGGTCTCGTAGAAGAACTCGGCGCCGAGCGCCTCGGCACGCGCCGCCAGCGCCTCGACGATGGCCTCGCCGCCGCCCACCGGCAGCAGGCGCGGCTGGGTGCTGGTGAGGAACTGGGTGGGCAGGAAGTCGAACTTCACCCCGTTGTCCTTCAGCCACTGCACGGTGCCCGGCACCTCGGCGGCGAAGGTGCCGATCACGTCGGCGTCAATGGCCGCCAGCGCGCGGGTCTGCACCGACCAGGCGCTGCGCTCGCTGAGGCTCTCGGCGACGAAGTCCGGGTCCTGGTAGTAACCGGAGTTCTCCGCCAGGAAGGCGTCGAAATCGTCGGTCACCTCCTCGTGGCTCTTCATGCGGAAGTAGGCCTCGGTGAAGCGCGTCTGCCCGCCGCGCTCCTCCTTCTTCGCCCGCTCCAGCACCGCCACGCGCAGGCCGCTCTCCGCCGCCGACACCGCCGTGGACAGCCCCGCAGCACCGCAACCCACCACAATCAAATCGAAATTCAGATCGGTCATTTTTGAGCCTCCCTCTGGTGGTTGTTACGATAGGAAGGCGCCGACCGCGGAACGAGGCCGGCCGAGCTAATGGGGCATTAGAAAATAATGAAGAGCCGGATCGACAAACTCTGGGCCATGCAGGTGTTCACCCGCGTGGTGGAATGCGCCAGCTTCAACCGCGCCGCCGAATCGCTGGACATCGCCAACGCCACGGTGACCGCCAGCGTGCGCAACCTGGAGACCCACCTGGGCGTCACCCTGCTCAGCCGCAACACCCGCACCCTGCGCCTGACCGACGCCGGCGAGCGCTACTTCAAGCACTGCGTCGAGCTGCTGCGCCAGGTCGAGCAGGCCGAATCCGAGGTCATGGAGCAGACCGCCAGCGTCCAGGGCCAGCTGTGCATCGAGTCGCCGGCCGCCTTCGGCAAGGACGTGGTGGCGCCGCTGCTGACCGAGTTCGGCAATCAGCATCCGGGGCTGAGCATTGCCCTGCGCCTGACCGACCATCCCGAAGGGCTGATCGAGAGCGGCACCGACATGGCGATCCGCATCGACTCGGTCAACGACGCCGACCTGGTCGCCCGCCCGCTGTACCAGGCCCACTACGTCGCCTGCGCCACCCCCGCGCTGCTGGAGCGCCTGGGCACCCCGGAGCACCCCAGCCAGCTCGACCCCGCCCAGTGCCTGGGCCTGTTCCCCAAGAGCAGCTACACCCCGGCGCGCTGGTCCTTCACCCTCGGCGAGGAAGCCCACGACCTGCAGCCGATGGGCAAACTGAACTTCAACAGCACCGACGCGCTGATCGACGCCGCGCTGGCCGACCAAGGTTTCATCTACGTGCTGGACGTGTTCGTCAACCGGCTGCTCTCCCAGGGCAAGCTGGTGGAACTGTTCCCCGAGTGGCAGACCTACGGCCGCACCTTCTTCACCGTCACCCCCAAGTCCCGCTTCGTCGCCCCGCGCACCCGCGCCTTCATCGAGTTCCTGCTGGCAAGCCTGGACGCCCAGCGCCGCCCGGCACCGGGGGCGAGTGTGGGGTTGCATGTGGGGCGACGGGGGCGGGGGTGAGGGCTGGATGGCTTCCAAATCCCCTGTAGGGGCGAATTCATTCGCCAACGCGGCCATGTCAGGCGAATGAATTCGCCCCTACGGACCGGGAAACTCGCTCCACGCGACTGCGCACCCAGCCCATCGCACAAGAGCCACTATGATATCCTTTAACCGGATATCCACCTGACAAGGGTCAATATAGTGGACTTCTCATTCGCAGACCGCAGCGAAATCCTCCAGGAACTCGGGCAGCGTCTGCGCCTTCAGCGACTGGCCCAAGAGCTGACCCAGCAGGAGCTGGCCGGCATGGCCGGCGTCGCTCCCGGCACCATCAAGAAGCTGGAGAGCAACGGTACCTCCTCGCTGGAAACCGTGGTGCGCGTGGTGCAGGCCCTCGGGCTGACCGATGAGCTGCAGGCGCTGTTCGTGCTGCCCAGCCAATCCATCGCCCAGATGGAGCAGGCCGAACAGGCCCGGCAGATCCAGCGGGTACGGGCGCCGCGGAGAAAGCGCCCATGAAAAAACTCGACGTCTACTACTGCGGCTGGGGCGAGCACTGGCGGCTGGGCACCCTGGCCGACAACGGCACCAGCCTGCTGTTCGAGTACTCCCCCGAGGCACTGGCCCAGAAACTGGAGCTGTCGCCCCGCCACCTGAAGTTGCGCGCGCAGGCCTACGGCGGCTTTCCTGCCTACCAGCACCGCCTGCCGGGACTGGTGGCGGACGCCCTCCCCGATGGCTGGGGCCTGCTGCTGATGGATCGGCTGTTCCGCAGACAGGGCATCAGCCCCGGCCCGCTCGACCGCCTGGCCTTCATCGGCGACCGTGCGCTGGGCGCGCTGAGCTTCGTGCCCGCCGCCGACACGCCACTGCCGGAAGCCGACCTGCAGCTGCTGGCGCTGGCGCAGGAATCGCAGCAGGTGCTCGCCGGCGAGGAATCCGCCGTGCTGATGGAGCTGGTGCTCACCGGCGGCTCGCCGCAGGGCGCCAGACCCAAGGCGCTGGTGCAGTACGACCCGCAGGCGCAGCAGGTCAGCACCCTGCCCGGCGCCCCCGGCGAACCCTGGCTGGTGAAGTTCCAGGCCCAGGGCGAGCACAAGGAGGTGTGCGCCATCGAGAACCTGTACGCCGAACTGGCGCGCGCCTGCGGGCTGCGCATGCCCGCCACCACCTACTTCGACCTGTCGCCCAAGCTGGCCGGCTTCGGCATCGCCCGTTTCGACCGCGCCGGTGAACAGCGCGTGCCGGTGCACAGCCTGGCCGGTCTGCTGCATGCCGACTTCCGCCTGCCCTCGCTGGATTACACCACCTTCCTGCGCGCCACGCGCCTGATGACCAGGGACCAGCGCGAAGTGGAACAGGCCTTCGCCCATGCGGTATTCAACGTGGTGTTCCACAACCGCGACGACCACGCGAAGAACTTCGCCTACCGGCTGGACAACGACCGCCGCTGGCGACTCGCCCCGGCCTACGACCTGACCTTCAGCCAGGGGCCGGGCGGCGAACACCAGACCGACATCTGCGGCGAAGGACGCCGCATCACCCGCACCCACCTGCTCACCCTGGCCAGCCAGGGCGGAGTAGAACCTGCCGAAGCCAACGCGATCATCGAGCGCATCCTCGAACAGGCCGGGCTATTCCGCCAGCGGGCGAGCGGACACCCGATCCGGCGCAACACGGTGGCGCAGATTGCCAAGGTGATCGAGGAGTGTCGCAGTGCGGCGGCATAGACGGACCTGCTTCCCGGCCGGTCTATCAGGCCCACTACGTCGCCTGCACGCCCCCAGTTGGCCACCCTCAGTTCTCTGCACTAATCTTGAGAACTGCCGAATGCCGTAAACGAAGTGAGCTTCCGCCATGGTGCTTCACACCCAACCTCTTCGCAAACCTGCACTCCAGAGCCGTTTCACCGCCAAACCCGGTATGTTATCCACCACCATCTGGCGTCTATTTGTAGCTTGACGTTATGAGAAGGGGGAGCACTATGAGGCGCAGCTTGGGAATTTTCGCGTGCATAATGGTCGGATTTGGCACGGCAATTGCTGACGAAGCGGCTGCGCGCAAGTACCGCGACTACACACCGGACCAAATAAGTAAACTATCAAAGGAAGCTCTCAACTCCGAAGTGCCGATGATGTACACATGGGCCGCTCAGCGCGGGCTATCCGTCGGCTCCGAGCTACTTTTCGGAATGGAGCTCAATCGCCTGATGTATCCCGGCCTCCACGACCTCTCCACAGCAATCAAGGCATTTCAAAGCGACCTCGGAAACAAACCGACTGGAGCACTTACGGTCTGGGAGATACACCAACTCGAACGACGCGCACAAATGCAGCAGCTAGCTACCCTAGGGTTTCCTGAACAGTTCTCAAGTTTCACCACGGAAAATTCGGCCTTCGTAGAAGGCACAATGATCATCGTGGATGACAAGATTGCTTGGCCTATCAATCATGTTCGCGTCTCATGCGATCGCAACGACGGCCTGTGCACCCTATCTCAGATTCATCTATCCACTCCTGATGAAAGCTCTTGGGTCCAGATGTATCACGTCGTGGAAAGTATCGACGAAACCTACGAGGTAGCGCGATGGGATAAAGATATGATTGAGTCCCATCCTCTCGGCACCAGCGATGACTGCAGGAGCACGAGCTTGAGTTTCAACTTCAAAACAAAGGAGTTTTACTTCATAACTCGCAACGCTGGCGGCGACTGCAAGCTGATGCTCGGCGGGGAACTAGAAAAATTGTCTAAGCCTCGCGTTGCACAAATCATCGAGGGCCAGAAGATCATTCAAGACAAATTCGGAGAGATGCAGAAGGCCGCGTATGACGTTCTTTCTAGCGACTTCCGCAAACGCGTTGAGCAGCTCGAGGAGAAGAGCAAGGCAAAATGACGCCACGCCACAGTTGCACTCGACGTGCCTCGCCCCACTCGGCCGCGCGTAAACTGCGGCGTTGGGCGAGAACTTAAACGGATGAATAGTGCGTTTGGCTGTGTGAGCGCTGATGAGTGGAGGCTGAGGCTACCCCCAAACCGAGCCAGCCTGTTGCCAGAGGAATGCTCGTTCGAGGAAATCATCGAGAAGATTCAGGCGAGCACTCAGCTCTTGCAGGTTCGGAGGCAGGGGTCAAAGAAGCACGCTGGCTACTACCGCGTAGCGATAGTGCTTAGCGTAGATAAGTGCGCACTTGATCTCCTCCACAACTCAAGATGCGGCTACCGCGCTCAATACTACCTCGACACGGAACTCGGCGAAAAAGCCAATGCGTATGCAGTTAATATTCTTTGCGCACGAATAAAGCAGTTACTCCACACTCATCCAAAGAGAACCTGCCCAACGGATTGGGTAGAAAAATCACTATTGCAGGCCCAGGCGAAGATATGGATACACCAAGGGACATGGCTTCGAAATAACCAAAAATCGGATCGAAACCTGTGCATAGAAAGGTGGATCGGGGAGCTTGCATCAGCGGATGAGAATCGTCAAAAGAAGGCGAGATGGGCTATGTTAACTCCAGGCGACGAGAATCGTCTGGACATAAAGGGCGGATTCATCACCAAAGAGTGCGATCCACTGCAGGAAAACTTGAAACCCGAGCGATCTGAAGAAATTTGGGGCTTGGGCTTTACATGAGCACTCATCAAATCACCAAGGTCTTCCAACTCGAAGCGCTATCAAGTCGCTGCTTTGATTCGAATGCGGCCATCCGGAAACAGTAGCTTTGGATCGAATTCTAATGGGCCACGATCTCGGAGTAGGGGGCTGCCTCATCGGCACGCCCCACTCCACTCCGACACCACTCAAGACACCGCCCGCCCCTCCCCCACCACCCGCAACAACTCCGGCAACACCTGCTCCCAATCCCCCACCACGCCGACGCTGGCGACCTTGAAGATGTCCGCCGCCGGGTCCTTGTTGATGGCGACGATGCGGGTGTCCGGGCTGATGCCGGCGAGGTGCTGCGGGGTGCCGGAGATGCCGACGGCGAGGTAGACGTCCGGGCTGACGAACTTGCCGGACACGCCGACCTGGCGCACCACCGGGACCATGCCGGCGTCGACCGCCGGCAAGCTGCCGCCGACGCTGCCGTCCAGGCGTTCGGCCAGTTCTTCGAGCAGGGCGAAGCCCTGTTCGTTGACCCCGCGCCCGCCGGACACCACGATGCGCGCGCTCTCCACCGGCGGCAGGCGCTGGCCGCTGGTGCTCTCCTCGACCGCCAGCGGCGCCGGCAGGACGGTGTCCAGTTGCAGTCGCTCGCACGGCGGTTCGGCGGTGCTGTTCAGCTCGGCCTTGCCGAGGCGCAGGCAGGCGACGGCGCTGCCGGTCGCCTGAGTCATGCCCAGGCGCAGGCGGCCGCCCCAGGTGGCGCGTTCGGCCTCGATAACTGCCTCCGTCCAGCGCAGCGCGCTGCAGCGCCCGAGGGGCTGGGCGTCCAGCGCCGCCGCGAGGTGCGCGGCCAGTTCCTCGCCGTCGGCGCCCGGCGGCACCAGCAGCAGGCGCTGCGCGGCTTCGGGCTGGCGGCGCACGGCGTC
>NZ_SSTC01000140.1 GCF_004801855.1 Pseudomonas sp. A-1
CCGAGCTGATGGCCAAGCATCATGAGGCACCTGCTTCACTCCAATAACCTTGTTGCACTCAGTTCCTGCAACCGCCGGGTCTATAAAGATGAAGGAAGCGACGTCGAACCCATAAGGGAGAGCTATTTGAGCGCTGTGATGGGCACTCCCTGCACCAGACTTGACCACACTCGTGGTGCCGAAGTGGCGTTCGGAGGGCTCCAGCGATGTGCAAGCAGATTGCAGTGGATTTGGCCAAGTCCGTTTGCAGGTTACCGAGAACGTCGATGACGGGCAGATGGTCAGTACAAGCGGCTGGGTCGCGAAGCGTTTCGCCGATATGTACAGGCGCAGACCGAGCCGGTCGAGCGGCTGATGGAAGCCTGTGGCACAGCGCACTATTGGGAGCGTTTCGTCAGGCGCTGGAATACAGACGATACAGTCGAGCGCGCGGCGTGCGCTCCTATCGGCGGCGCCGATTAGCGCGCTGCCCAGACAAAAACAACCGGGGGCAGCCACTGCCACCCCCGATAGTGACAACAAACCTCAATCGAACATTACACCCCGTAACTCCCCAGCTCCCGGGCAATCAACATCCGCTGAATCTCGCTGGTCCCTTCATAGATCTGCGTGATCCTTGCATCGCGGTAGTAGCGCTCGACCGGGTAGTCCTCCAGGTAGCCGTAGCCGCCGTGGATCTGGATGGCGCTGGAGCAGACCTGTTCGGCCATTTCCGAGGCGAACAGTTTGGCCTGGGAGGCTTCGGACAGGCAGGGCAGGCCGGCGCTGCGCAGGCGGGCGGCGTGGTGGGTGAGCAGGCGGGCGGCGTTGATGCGGGTGTGCATGTCGGCCAGCAGGTTGGCGATGCTCTGGTGCTCGATGATCGGCTTGCCGAACTGCACGCGCTCGCGGGCGTAGCGCAGCGCGGCCTCGAAGGCGGCGCGGGCGATGCCGATGGACTGCGCGGCGATGCCGATGCGCCCGCCTTCCAGGTTGGAGAGGGCGATGGCCAGACCCTTGCCGCGCTCGCCGAGCAGGTTCTCCTGCGGGATGCGGCAGTCGTCGAGGGCGATGGCGCAGGTGTCGGAGGCGCGCAGACCCATCTTGTGCTCGGCGCGCTCGACCACGAAGCCGGGGGTGTCGGTGGGCACCAGGAAGGCCGACAGGCCCTTCTTGCCCAGCTCCGGGTCGGTGACGGCGAAGACGATGGCCAGCCTGGCGCGCTTGCCGTTGGTGACGAACTGCTTGGCGCCGTTGAGTACCCACTGGCCGTCCTTCAGTTCGGCGCGGGTGCGCAGGTTGTTGGCCTCGGAGCCGGCCTGCGGCTCGGTCAGGCAGAAGCAGCCGATGGCCTGGCCGCTGGCCAGGTCGCGCAGCCAGGCGTCCTTCTGCGCCTGGGTGCCGTAGTTGAGCAGCGGGCCGCAGCCCACCGAGTTGTGCACGCTCATCAGCGCGCCGAGGGCGCCGTCGCCGGCGGAGATTTCCTCGACTGCCAGGGCGTAGGCCACGTAGTCGATGTAGCTGCCGCCCCACTCCTCGGGCACCACCATGCCGAGCAGGCCCAGCTCGCCCATCTGCGCGACCAGGCGGTCGTCGATCCAGCCGGCCTCCGCCCACGCAGCGGCGTGAGGGGCGATCTCGCGCTGGGCGAATTCGCGGGCCATGTCGCGGATCATGCGTTGTTCTTCGGTGAATTCCAGATCGTTCATCGGCGTTCTCTCTTGTTCTTGTCTTTGCGCCGGGCGTTCAGATCGCCTGGCGGGTCTTGCCGGCAGTCTGGCTGCTCGGGAAGAAGCTGGCTACCCGCTCGGCGGTTACCGCCTCCAGGGAGGGTGGGTTCCAGCGTGGGTTCTTGTCCTTGTCGATGATCAGCGCGCGCACGCCTTCCATGATCTCGCCGCGCTCGAACCACTGGCGGTCCAGGTGCAGCTCGAGGGCGAAGCATTCGGCCAGCGGCAGCTCGCGGCCGCGGCGCAGCAGCTCGCGGGTGACTTCCATGGCCAGCGGCGAGCGGCCGTCCAGCAGCTTGACGGTTTCCTCGGCCCAGTGCTGGAACTCGGGGCGCGTTTCGGCCTGCAGCGAGGCGCGGATCGCCGCCACGCTGTCCTGGGCGAAGTGCTCCTCGATGGCCGGGTGCAGGGCCCTGAGTTCGGCGCCGGGCAGCTTGCGCGAGGCGAGGGTGGCGAGCAGGGTGCGCAGGGCTTCCTGCGGGTGGACCGTCCAGCTCAGGTTGTCGAGGCAGCGGTCCAGCTCGACGAGCTGTTCGCTGGGCAGGCACCAGTCGGCGAGGCCCGCGTAGAGGGCGTCGGCGGCGCGGATCTGCACGCCGGTGATGCCCAGGTAGCTGCCCAGCTCGCCGGGAAGGCGGGACAGGAAATGGCTGGCGCCGACGTCCGGGAAGTAGCCGATGGCGGTTTCCGGCATGCCCATCTTCGTGCGCTCGGTGATCACCCGCAGCGCGGCGCCCTGCACCAGGCCCATGCCGCCGCCGAGCACGAAGCCGTCCATCAGGGCGAGGATCGGCTTGCGGTAGGCGTGGATGTACTGGTCGAGGGCGTATTCCTCCTCGAAGAAGCGCTGCCACTGATCGTCGCCGGCCCTGAAGCTGTCGTACAGCGCGCGGATGTCGCCGCCGGCGCAGAAGGCCTTGGCGCCATTGGCGCGCAGCACCACGGCGAGGATCTCCGGGTCATCCGCCCACTCCTGCAGCTGGCGTTGCAGCAGGCGCACCATCTCCAGGTTGACGGCGTTGAGGCCGGCCGGGCGGTTGAGGGTCAGGTGGCCGATGCGGTTGCGCACCGCGGCCAGCACGGGGGCTTCGCTCATGCTCAGGCGTCCTTGCGGTACAGGTTGATGATCGCCGAGAAGTCCAGCTGGCCGTTCCCCTGGGCGCTGAAGGTCTGGTAGAGCTGCTGGGCGAGGGCGCCGAGGATCACCGGCTGGCGCACCTGCTTGGCGGCCTCGCTGGCCAGGCCGAGGTCCTTGAGCATCAGGTCGCTGCCGAAGCCGCCTTCGTAGCCGCGCGAGGCCGGCACGTTGTCCATCACGCCGGGGAACGGGTTGTAGGTGTCCGAACTCCAGCAGCGGCCGCTGGAGGTGTTGATGATGCCGGCTAGCACCTTGGGATCGACGCCGAGGGCCACGCCCAGGCTCATCGCCTCGGCGACGCCGATCATCGAGATGCCCAGCAGCAGGTTGTTGGCGACCTTGGCGGCCTGGCCGTTGCCGTGGCCGCCGCAGTGGACGATGTTCTTGCCCATCGCCGCGAGCACCGGCTGGGCGCGGTCGAAGTCGGCATCGCTGCCCCCGACCATGAAGGTCAGGGTGCCGGCCGCGGCGCCGCCGGTGCCGCCGGAGACCGGCGCGTCGAGCATCGGGTTGCCGTGCTTCTCCGCGGCGGCGGCCACCTCGCGGGCGCTGTGCGGGTCGATGGTCGAGGAGTCGATCAGCAGCACGCCGGGGCGCACGTTGGCGAGCAGGCCGTCATCGCCGAGGTAGACCGCCTTCACGTGGGCCGCTGCCGGCAGCATGGTGATGATCAGTTCGACCTCTGCGCGGGCCACGCCGCCCGCCGAGTCGGCGGCCTGGGCGCCGGCCTCGACCAGGGATGCGACGGCGGCCGGCACCGGGTCGAAGACGGTCAGCCGGTGGCCGGCCTTGAGCAGGTTGCGCGCCATCGGGGCGCCCATGTGGCCGAGTCCGAGAAAGCCGATATGCATGGTGAGTCCTCTTCTTGTTCTCTCTGGCGTGGCGGCCGGCGCGCGCGGCGCCGGCCGTCCCGGCTCACTTCAGGGTGATGGTGGTGTTGACGTGGCCGACTTCGTCCTCGTCGAACCAGCGCGCGGTGACCGTCTTGGTCTGCGTGTAGAACTGCACCACCTGCTTGCCGTAGGGGCCGAGGTCGCCGAGCTTGGAGCCGCGCGAGCCGGTGAAGGAGAACAGCGGCACCGGCACCGGGATCGGCACGTTGATACCGACCTGGCCGACGTCGATCTCTTCCTGGAAGTGGCGGGCCGCGGCGCCGGAGCGGGTGAAGATGGCCGTGCCGTTGCCGTTGGGGTTGGCGTTGATGATCTCGATGGCTTCGTCCATGGTCGTCGCCTGCATCACGCAGAGCACCGGGCCGAAGATCTCTTCCTGGTAGATGGTCATGTCGGCGCGCACGCCGGCGAACACGGTCGGGGCGACGAAGTTGCCGTCGGCGTAGCCCGGCACCTGCGGGTTGCGGCCGTCGAGCAGCAGCTCGGCGCCTTCCTCCACGCCGCGGGCGATCAGGCCGTTGATGCGCTCCAGGGCGGCGCGCGAGATCACCGGGCCGACGTCGGTACCCGGCTCGGTGCCGCCGTTGACCTTGAGGGTCTTGGCCTTCTCGACCAGCTCCGGCAGCCAGCTCTGCGCCTCGCCGACCAGGATCACCACCGACAGCGCCATGCAGCGCTGGCCGGCGGCGCCGAAGCAGGAGCCGACCAGGTTGGCCAGGGTCTGCTGCTTGTGGGCGTCGGGCAGGACGATGGCGTGGTTCTTGGCGCCCATCATGCACTGCGCGCGCTTGCCGTTCAGCGAGGCACGGTTGTAGACGTGGGTGCCGACCTTGGTGGAGCCGACGAAGGACACCGCCTTGATGTCCGGGTGGTCGCACAGCAGGTTCACCGCGTCGGCGCCGCCGTGGATCACGTTGAGCACGCCGGCCGGGATGCCGGCCTGCAGCGCCAGTTCGGCCAGTCGCATGGTGACCATCGGGTCCTGCTCGGAGGGCTTGAGGACGAAGGTGTTGCCGGTGGCGATGGCCATCGGGAACATCCACAGCGGGATCATCGCCGGGAAGTTGAACGGGGTGATGCCGGCGCACACGCCCAGCGGCTGGTTGAGGGTGTAGGTGTCGACGCCGCCGGCGACGTTGTTGGCCAGCTCGCCAAGCTGCAGGCTGCCGATGTTGGCGGCGTGCTCGACCACCTCCAGGCCGCGGAACACGTCGCCCTCGGCGTCCGGCAGGGTCTTGCCCTGTTCGGCGGTGAGCAGCGCCGCCAGCTCCTTCATGTTCTCGCGGATCAGCTGCTGATACTTGAGGAAGATGCGTGCGCGGGCGCCGATCGGGGTCTTGCGCCAGGTCTTGAAGGCGGCCTTGGCGCTGGCCACGGCGGCGTTCATCTCGTCCTGAGTGGCGAAGGGCACGCGGGCCAGGACTTCCTGGGTGGCCGGGTTGACGACGTCGCGCCACTCGGTGGTTTGCGATTCGACGAACTCGCCATTGATCAGCAGCTTGACGGTGGGGATGGAGCGGGTAGCGGTCATGTTCACCTCGCCTCGGGGGCTTTCCTTGTAGTTGTTGTGGCCGGTGATGCTGGCTCTGGGAACCAAGCTAGCAGTGGAAAATTGCCGTTGGTAGTCGGGCGATTTGCACAAGCGCTCTGCAAATATGCACAATGGCGCCGAAACGCCCGTGCCTGGGCACTCCGGGAGCCATCGATGGACTGGGACAACCTGCGCTATTTCCTCGAACTGTCGCGCGCTGGCACGCTGACCGCGGCGGCGCGGCGTCTGGGCGTCGACCACACCACAGTGGCGCGCCGCGTGCAGGCGCTGGAGAAGCAGTTCGGCCAGCCGCTGTTCATCCGCGGCGGCACCGGCTACAGCCTGGCCGAGGCCGGGCGGCGCCTGCTGGCGCAGGCCGAGGCGATGGAAAGCGCCTTCCTGGCCATCGAGCAGCCGGGGGAGGGCGGACCGGACACCCTGTCCGGCTCGGTGCGCATCGGCGCCACCGAGGGCTACGGCGTCGCCCTGCTGGCCGGGCAGCTGGCGGGCCTCGGCCAGCGCTACCCGCACCTGGGCATCGACCTGCTGGCGGTACCGCGCACCGTGCACCTGGCGCGTCACGAGGCGGACATCGTCATCACCCTGGAGCGCCCGCAGCGCGGGCCGTACATCATCACCCGGCTCACCGACTACGTGCTGCGCCTGTACGGCTCGCGCGACTATCTGGCCCGCCACCCGCCGATCCGCCGCCGCGAGGACCTGCGCCAGCACCGCTTCGTCAGCTACATCGAGGACCTGCTGTACAGCAAGGAGCTCTACTACTTGGACGAGATCGGCCGCCCGGGCCAGGTCGCCCTGCGCAGCACCAGCATCCTCGCCCAGCAGAACGCCGTGCTGGCCGATGCCGGGCTGGCGATCCTGCCGAGCTTCACCGCGCGCCGCGAGCCGAAGCTGGTCGAGGTACTGGCCGACGACATCGAGTTCGTGCGCACCTTCTGGATGCTGATGCCGGCGGAGAACAAGGACCTGGCGCGCATGCGGGTGTGCTGGGATTTTTTGCGCGAGATGGCGGCGGACAACCTCGACCTGATGATGGGGCGGGGCTGAGCGGCCATGCCTCTGGGGGCTCGGTCCGGCCGTTGCCTCTCGGGCAGCGCTGCACATATGCGACTCATGTCGCCACATTTGCTCTTGAGATGCCCCACACTCATAAGAGCAAATGATGCGTTTGTCGTTGTCTGACGACCTACAAGGACAAATAATATGCAGGGAGCACCGCAGGATGCGGTTGTCTATTCGCAAGGACTGCTCGATACAGCTTCGGCTCTGTGGCTACTGGGCAGTCTAGCCAGCTTTTACCGCCGCCCTTTCGACGCTGCCCTGGTGCTGCAGCGCTTTGCGCCGCCGTTTGATTTCCCTGCCATAGTTGAGGCACTGGAGGCGCTGGGGCTCAAGGCCGGGCTGTTCGACTGGCCCGAGGACGACTGGTCAAGCCTGCCGCTGCCGGCGGTGGTGTTCCTGCCGGAGGCAGAAGCCGACCCGCAGTCCATCGCCACTACTCCAGAATCCGCCCCGACTGGAGCCATTTCCAGTCTGTCGCCGGCGCTGATCGTCAAACACGGCGACCATACGCTGGCATGGGTGCGCCCCGGCCAGACCAGCCCCGAACCACTATCCGCCGAAGCCGCCGGCACACAGTGCCTGCCGCTGATGTTACTGGTGGCTGAAGCTGAACCGCCGGTCAGCGAATCTACTAGGTTCTGTACGAAAAGTCTGAACGGGTAGAATCGGCGCCATGACAGGCTGGAGGCCCGCATGGCAAAGCGTTAC
>NZ_SSTC01000141.1 GCF_004801855.1 Pseudomonas sp. A-1
CACCATTCCGCCGTACTACGACTCGATGTGCCTGAAGCTGATCGTCTGGGCACTGACCTGGGAAGAGGCGCTGGACCGCGGCCTGCGCGCGCTGGACGACATGCGCGTGCAGGGGGTGAAGACCACCGCGCCCTACTACCAGGAAATCCTCCGCAATCCGGAGTTCCGCAGCGGCGTGTTCAACACCAGCTTCGTCGAAGCCCACCCGGAACTGATCAACTACTCGGTCAAGCGCAAGCCCGAAGAGCTGGCCCTGGCCATCGCCGCCGCCATCGCCGCCCACGCCGGCCTGTGAGGAATTGAGCATGAACAAGAAGATCCACGTCACCGACACCATCCTGCGCGACGCCCACCAGTCGCTGATCGCCACCCGCATGCGCCTCGAGGACATGCTGCCGATCTGCGCCAAGCTCGACCAGGTCGGCTACTGGTCGCTGGAAGTCTGGGGCGGCGCCACCTTCGATTCCTGCGTGCGCTTCCTCAAGGAAGACCCGTGGGAGCGCCTGCGCCAGCTCAAGGCCGCGCTACCCAACACCCGCCTGCAGATGCTGCTGCGCGGCCAGAACCTGCTCGGCTACCGCCACTACAGCGACGACGTGGTCAAGGCCTTCGTCGCCAAGGCCGCGGTCAACGGCATCGACGTGTTCCGCATCTTCGATGCGATGAACGACGTGCGCAACCTGCGCACCGCCATCGAGGCGGTCAAGGCCGCCGGCAAGCACGCCCAGGGCACCATCGCCTACACCACCAGCCCGGTGCACACCACCGCGTCGTTCGTCGAGCTGGCCAAGCGCATGCAGGAGAAGGGCGTCGACTCGATCGCCATCAAGGACATGGCCGGCCTGCTCACCCCCTACGCCACCGCCGAGCTGGTGCAGGCGCTGAAGGCCGAGATCGACCTGCCGATCTTCGTCCACGCCCACGACACCGCGGGCTTGGGCGCCATGTGCCAGCTCAAGGCCATCGAGGCCGGCGCCGAGCACATCGACACCGCCATCTCCAGCTTCGCCTGGGGCACCAGCCACCCGGGCACCGAGTCGATGGTCGCCGCCCTGCGCGGCACCCCGTTCGACACCGGCCTGGACCTGGAGCTGCTGCAGGAGATCGGCCTGTACTTCTACAACGTGCGCAAGAAGTACCACCAGTTCGAGAGCGAGTTCACCGGCGTCGACACCCGCGTGCAGGTCAACCAGGTGCCGGGCGGCATGATGTCCAACCTGGCCAACCAGCTGAAGGAGCAGGGCGCCCTGCACCGCATCAACGAGGTGTTCGAGGAGATCCCGCGCGTGCGCGCCGACCTCGGCTTCCCGCCGCTGGTCACCCCGACCTCGCAGATCGTCGGCACCCAGGCGGTGTTCAACGTGCTGGCCGGCGAGCGCTACAAGACCATCACCAACGAGGTGAAGCTGTACCTGCAGGGCCGCTACGGCAAGGCCCCGGGCGAGGTCAACGAGCAGCTGCGCTTCCAGGCCATCGGCCACGAGGACGTCATCGACGTGCGCCCGGCCGACCTGCTCAAGCCGGAAATGGCCCGCCTGCGCGAGGAGATCGGCGCCCTGGCCAAGTCCGAGGAAGACGTGCTGACCTTCGCCATGTTCCCGGACATCGGCCGCAAGTTCCTCGAGGAGCGCGCCGCCGGCACCCTCAAGCCGGAAGCCCTGCTGCCGCAGCCGGACGCCGCCGGCCGCCCGGCCGCCCAGGAAGGCGTGCCCACCGAGTTCGTGGTCGACGTGCACGGCGAGAGCTACCGCGTCGACATCACCGGCGTCAGCGTGAAGACCGACGGCAAGCGCCACTTCTACCTGGCCATCGACGGCATGCCGGAAGAGGTGGTGTTCGAGCCGCTCAACGCCTTCGTCGGCGGCGCCGCCGGCGGCAAGCGCAAGCAGAGCGCCGCCCCGGGCGACGTCAGCACCACCATGCCGGGCAACATCGTCGACGTGCTGGTGAAGGAAGGTGACGTGGTCAGGGCCGGCCAGCCGGTGCTGATCACCGAAGCGATGAAGATGGAGACCGAGGTGCAGGCGCCGATCGCCGGTACCGTGAAGGCCATCCATGTGGTCAAGGGCGACAGGGTCAATCCCGGTGAAGTACTCATCGAGATTGGAGAATAAGTCCCTTGAGGGGAGCCGAATGGCTCCCCTTTTTTTGTTCTTGAACTTTTGCTGCCGCATTGGGAGTGACTGTTTGATGTGCCGGCCTCTATATGCCCAGCCAGCGACCGGAAGCAGAAAAAACCCAAATACTTTTCATGAAACTGCGACAAAAACCATTAATGGCGATTAGTTTTACAGGTAAATTTCCTTCGCGCGACCCTACTCACTCAATGCATTTAACTAAACGCATACTGACGCCCCCTGCCGAGGGTCATTATCTAGCTATTTAAGAGTATCCGTCATCTGCACATAGCTTAAAGCATAGCAGGCAAAACGTGGATCAAGAGGCTTGCCATCGGCGTCTTCCCAGCGCTTAACATAGACTTGTAGGCTTTCTTCGTCGAAGTCCAGACGAAGTCGGCCAAGCACTCCCCCACTGATAACGCAAGAGTCTTCGTAGGGGGCCAGGGGTTCTATTCTCATGTTCGGTAGGTGCTCCTCCAACCACGCCAGCAATTCAGCGCGACCAGGCGGGTCGTCCGGCCTTGGGTGTCGGCCACTCTCAATGTGCCGAAACGGATCCAGGGGGAATATTTCACCACTGGCACTGGCGAACTCAATAAAGTACAGATCTCTCGGCTCCTCTCGCATGATCTGTTCCGGGGTGCGAGCTAGAATTGGCATCTGGTGGTCCTCCACAGGCTCTGAGTGTAATCTGGGTATGTAATGCTTTGATCAGGTCAATAAACATCGGTGCTCAGCATGGGCGCGGCGTCAAGGATTTTCCTTTTCGTCAATTTTCGCGATCATTTCCTCCAGCTCCTTGAGGTGGTCGTCTACATCGATTTCGTGAAAATCATTTTCTTCGATCGCTGCGAGTATTCTGGACTTTGTCTCTTCTCGATCGGTTTTTGAACCAAACCACGAAAGGCAGTAAAGAACTCCCTCAATCACTTTTCCCAAGTCAGGGCGACCAAGGTCGATCAATTTTGGCTGGCAATTGGGCTCCATCTTGATCCCAGAATTTATACGTACTGGGTAGCTTGCCAGCTCTCTGGGCGCGCAAAACTCCAGGGCCCAATCCTGCCGTGCACCGGCAGGAAAAACCGCATAGTCGGTCTGCAGCGGTTCCTGCAACTCATAGCCAATGCCAGAAAAAGACATTTTCGGCCAGATTGAGAGAAGATCATCCCCTCTGAATGAAAAGCCCCAGTCCAACTCCAAATATTCGATATTTTCAACGCCGTATTCATGACCCTCATTGAACTGCCCTTCAAGTGCATCTTCCAGGATCTCTTCGGCACGAAGTCGCGCGAAAACTTGAATTAGAATAGGGTTTTTCTTCAGAATCAGAAGCAGATCTATCAGAAGCACATCCCGGTCAAGTTCAACGCCCTCAAGAAGGTATTCGATCGCCTTATTGGACACATCAAAAGAGTCGCCACTTTTTGCTTGGTATATTATTTTGCCGCCGCGCAAAACTCTCAGGCTCATTTTATTGAGTTCCTTTCACCGAAAGAAATCCAGCCAAGTAATAACAACAAGAACAGATCATCATGAGCGCACAAAAATATCATTCAAACTAACAAGCTCAATCCTTATGTCGTGCTTTTCTTCCACACCCCTTGCATAATCAACCAAGAAGCGCGCTCTTCTCTCGTCGCTTTGCCGGTTGTGCGCCGTATCTTTATCATGATCCGTATCGGCTATACCATTCGTGACAACAAACCTTATATGCTGTCTTGACGCCCACGAAAACGCCATTTCGAGATTACTCAATAGGCGTTCGTCGGTCATTCCATGGTTTGTCTCCCCCTGTATAAACCAGAGCCATCTATTGTTGGATAGCTGAACCGGAATATTGGGCAGCCCATTGAAAGGGGATCGAATCATTTCCACCTGTGGGTGGCGGGCCGAAAAAGCTTTCCAGTATTGGCTCATTAGATTAAATCCAATATGGCCAAAGACAACAGCAAGGCTATCTCGTGATTTTTCAATGGACTCAAATATATCGCCTTGCGACAATTTAGGCATTTCCCCACCTGTGGCACCAAGTGATAAGACCAACCGGCATCCGCGTGCGCTGACGGATGCACATGGACTAGGCGGTCTGAATTGGCTCAAGACGGTAGCTGGCGGAGCCTAGCAGTTCAAAAAAGAGCTCCCCAGTCGTCGCGTTGGGAACGGAATATGCCGTGCGCCAGAGCGTCGAGTGCTGCTGCACATGAGTGCAAAGCTGTTCGATCAACGGGCTCTGTTGTCGCAGAGTCTCCAGCTCATCCTGCCGCAGCCCCGGACTGAACAGCAGTGCCAGTCTTTGCCTGTCGGCCAGAGGCTTCTCAGTGAGCTCCCGGCTGTGAAGACTGAGCCAGCGGGTAATCATGCGGATATCCGTATGGTTTCGTGCATCGCTCACTTCGAGTTGAGCGACGCGGATCTCATCCGCGCCGACAATCACCCGGCATGCGACGTAGCGATCTCCGTCGGCAAGCGGGGCGCTGGCATTCTCAAGCGCCAGTTCGGGTGTCGGGCTGGCATAGACGGCATGGCGGCGCGATGGCATCGAGGCTGGTCGCAGCCACTCCCATATATTGTCCACGACGTAGGGAACATTGCTGGGAATGCGGAGCGTGCTCTGGCGTTGATAACCGTCATTCGCCTCGGCCAGTCGGCTTTCAGGCACGGCTCGAAAAAGCTCGGTAATCGTAGTTCCACGTTTAGTCACGCCTGCTTCTCCTTTTCGCTGGCCTGCCTATGGGCATCGTAGGCCCGGTATCTTCTAGCCTGGCTGCTATTCATGGCAATAGCCCTGTCGCGCCAGTGGTGGTATTCGTCGCTGCCGGGTTGGGTCACCAAATAGAACTCCATCAGTGCTTCCGCCGGCTCTGCACCGAGTGCGTACTCGGCGGCTTGTTTGAGAAGGTTCACGCCATCCTCTACGCTGCCAGACAAACCAGTGCCTTCCAGTTGGCGGAGAGCGACCTTCATCGACGCCCAGACGTGCCCGCCCTGAGCGCCTCGCAAGTACCATTCCCAAGACCTCTTCGGATCAGGCTCGACGAAAACGCCGACCTCTCCTTGCTCCGCCACCCAGTTACCTTCGTAGAGTTCGCCCAGGGAATACGCCGCCAGCAAGATCCCGCGTCCATAGGCTTGTTCCAGGTGGGGCAGTGCTTCTGGCTGATTGCGATGTGGGCTCCCCATATAACCATATATCAGCCCCAGGTTGTAATGGGCCTCCGGGCACTGGAATTGTGTCGCGATCTGTAGCACTCTGACGGCTTGTTCGTGGTCTTTCGCAAGGAAAAAGCCGTTCATCCACAGCCAGCCAAGCTCGTTCCAGGCGTTATCCACACCGGCCAGAGCCTCCTTGCGCAGTAGTCGGTAATACTCTTGAAATTCTCCGATTGTCTCGAATTCGCACACCCGTTCACTGAAGAGCGAGGTCGACAGTCCCACCCCCATCCAGTAACGCTGGATTTCGCTCATGGGAGTGATCCGCAGCTGTTCAAGCGTGGGCAATCGCATCGACGGCAGGTAGCCGATTCCTTCCTTGCGCGGCATGAACCTTTCCCTCTTCAGGCGAGGTTGATATTCTTCCACAAGGGTGCGACAAACCATGTCGCATGTGGCGACAGGGAGAGTTCTATGCCAAAGCCGAGTAAAGGTAAGCCGCCGGGTAGCATCGCAGCTCGCATGCTGGGTATTCTGAGCCTGTTGCCTAGAAAACGGAACGATGCCATCAGTACACCTCTGCTATTTGCTAAGGTCGAGGAAGCCGGCTTCGCCATCGAGAAGCGTACGCTGGAGCGACATCTGCAAAAGCTGCGTGGGCTGCCGGAGTTCGGATATCTCAAGTGCGTAGAGGATGGGAAGGCCAAGAGGTGGTGGCTGGACAAGTCGGTGCCGGAGCTTATGTTGCCCCATGAGACGGCGCTGTCCCTGATGATGTTGATCGATCATGCCCGCCCCCTCTGCGCGACTATCCTCCTTGAGGATCTGGAGCCGCTTTATCAGCATGCCAGGCGTATCGTCGAGCAGGGCTACAAGGACAGTGTTGGTGACTGGGCGAGGAAGTTCGTCAGCAACTCGCGGTTTCAGCAGCTGCTCCCTGCCGAGATCCGTCCCGAAGTTCTCTCCCATCTGAAAGATGCAGTCGTGACCAATAGAAAGGTTGGCGTACTCTATCGTTCGCGCAGTTCCCACAGGGATCAGGAGGCGGTGATCAACCCGCTGGGGATGTCGTTCCAGGATGGCAACCTTTATCTGGCGTGCACCTTCGATGGCGATAGCGAACGCAAGGTCCGCGCCTTGCCTCTGCAGCGCTTCAAGCGTGTCGATCCCCCCAAAGGGGCTGCGCATGCTGAAGTCCCTGCAGGCTTCGAGATGAGCAAGGCGGTGAGAGGAAAGTCGTTCATCACCTCTGAGGACGCGCCGCCTATCGAGTTGCGCTTGCGTCTGGACAAGCCGATGTTCGAACGGCTTTCTGAAAACGCCTTGACCGCGGAGCAGGTGCTGGAGCCCGGGGCTGATGGTGGAGGTACTCTGGAGTGCCGGATTGTCGAAAGCCAAGGGCTGAAGCTATGGATACTGTCTCAGGGCGACAGCATAGAAGTCCTGGCTCCGCAGGCACTGCGTGACGAAGTCGGCGAGAAAGCACGACGCATGGCTGCGCTTTACCAGGGGTGAGTCGCGGATAAAGGGGCGGCGGCAAAAACTGAGTGCAACACCTGACCTTTCCGGTACGGTGTTGCCATGTCTTACCACGAACTCAGCAT
>NZ_SSTC01000142.1 GCF_004801855.1 Pseudomonas sp. A-1
CGCCGCCTGGGGAATGCGCGGCGCCGCCGGGCGTGAGGTCGCCGCCTTGCGCGACGCCGGCTGCGCGGGCGGCGCCGCGACACGCGGCATTCCCCGCACCGCCGTGGCCATCTGCGCCGCCAGGCTCTGCAGCAGCAGACTCTGCGCGCGCACCTGGTCGGTCAGCTCGCCATTGTGCTTCTCCTCCAGCCGTACCAGGCGACTGTCGAGCATCTTGCCGGCGCCATCGAGCAGGCGCCACTGCGCCTCCAGCACGGCCGGCTGGTAGGGGCCGGAGTCCAGGCGGCTGATGCTCAGCAGCAGCTGCGCCTCGGGCTTGAAGCCGACCCGGTCCGGATACAGCGCCAGGCGGCTGCTGTCCAGACGGCCGGCCAGCTGGCGCAGCAGCAGCTGCGCCACGTCGTCCTGCAGGCTGCCGACCCAGCGCGCCTGCTGGGCGATCACCAGGGTGTCGTCGCCCTGGCGCTGCACCAGGGTCTCGCGCTGCAGATAGTCGGCCAGCTTGAGCGGGCCGAGCAGCACGGCCACGCCGGCATCGGCCTGCGGCAGGCCGGGATTGCCCTGCTGCAGCTGGTAGAACTGCGCCGGCGGCGTCGCCGCGCAGCCTGCCATGGCGAGCAGCCCGGTCAGGCCCAGCATTCGGATCAGGCGTGGAACA
Source organism: Pseudomonas sp. A-1 (assembly GCF_004801855.1). Taxonomy (GTDB): domain Bacteria; phylum Pseudomonadota; class Gammaproteobacteria; order Pseudomonadales; family Pseudomonadaceae; genus Geopseudomonas. Next base: position 659 of record NZ_SSTC01000142.1, read on the forward strand.
CCCATGAAAAGATCACCGTTTCTTGCCAAAAATAAGCGATTCGGGCTGCTGCTCCAGGCCTTCCGCCGTGCGCTGCAGGGCCTTGCTGGCCCGCCCCAGTTCCTCCAGCGCCTGCAGCAGCTGGAACTGCGCCTCGGACTCGGGGCCGAGGCTGCGCCGGGTATCGCCCGCCAGCTGCTGCATCTGCTGCAGGGCGAGCGTGGCGGCCTGCGCCGCCTGGCGCAGATCGCCGATCGCCGCGCGCAGCTCGCCGCCGCCCTGGCGCGCATTATCCAGCATTGGCGGGATTTGTCGCTGCAGTTGTTGAGTCAGGCTCTCAAGATTGTGCAGGGTCTGGCCGAGGCTGAGCAGGCCGTCCTGCAGCTCGGGGGAGGCGCTCAGGCGCTCCAGGGCCTGCAGGGTGTTGCTGGCCGACAGCACCATCTCGCGCAGCGGCAGCTCGCGCAGGCTGGCGACCAGATCGCGCAGCACGTCCGCCGCCTGGTCGACCCGCGAGGGCACGCTGGGGATGGTCGGCAGCTCGAGGTCGTGGGGCTCGCGCACGTAGCCGGCCTGGCCGGGGAACAGGTCCAGCGCGACTATCGCCTTGCCGGTGAGCAGGCTCTGGGTCTGCAGCTGGGCGCGCAGGCCGCGCTCGACCAGCCGCTCGACCACCCGGTCGAAGCTCTGCCCCTCGTGGCCGGCCGCGGGGTCGATGCGCAGCACCACCGGGATCACCACATCCCTGAGTTCGCGGTCGTAGGACAGGCGGATCTCGCGCACGGTGCCGACCTTGACGCCGCGGTAGGTGACGTCGGCGCCGACGTCGAGACCATCCAGCGCACCGGTGAAGTACACCACGTAGTCGCTGGGCTGGCTGAACCAGCTGTCGCGGCCGAGCAGCAGCAGGCCGCCGGCCAGCAGGGCGATGCCGCCGAGCAGGAAGGCACCGATCCAGAAGGGTTTGCGCGTCTCGCTCATGGGGACTCCTTGTACGCGGGGGCATCGCCGCGGCGCAGGAAGCGCCGCACGCTCGGCGGCCCTTCCTCCAGCAGTTGCCGCAGCGGACCCAGGGCGATCTGGGTGCGCGTGCGATGGTCGAGGAACAGACAGGTGTCGGCCACCCGGTAGATGCTCGGCAGCTCGTGGGTGACCAGCACGATGCTGGCACCCAGGCTGTCGCGCAGTTGCAGGATCAGCTCGTCGAGGGCCATGGAGCTGAGCGGGTCGAGGCCGGCCGAGGGCTCGTCGAAGAACAGCACCTCGGGGTCGAGCGCCAGCGCCCGCGCCAGGCCGGCGCGCTTGCGCATGCCGCCGGACAGCTCGGCCGGGTACAGCTCGTCGCAGCCGGGCAGGCCGACCAGCGCCAGCTTGAGCGCGGCCAGTTCGTCCAGCTCGGCCTGGCCGAGGTGCGGATGGTAGGCGGCCAGCGGCAGGGTGATGTTCTCGCGCAGGGTCATGCCGCTCCACAGCGCGCCGCTCTGGTAGAGCACGCCGAAACGCTGCTGCAGGACGGCGCGGGCATCCTCGTCGCGGGCCCAGAAGTCCTCGCCGTGCAGCAGCACGCGCCCGGCCAGCGGCGCCTGCAGGCCGATCAGGTGGCGCAGCAGGGTGCTCTTGCCGCAGCCGCTGCCGCCCATCACCACGAACACCTCGCCGCGGCGGATGGCGAAGTTGAGATCGTGCTGGATCACCTTGCGCCCGTAGCCGGCGCTGAGGTTCTCCACGGCGAGGACCACGTCGCTCATGCTCAGATCCCCAGCTGAGTGCAGATCAGGGTGATCAGCGCGTCGCTGACCACCAGCGCGACTATGATGCTGACCACCGCGCGGGTGGTGGCCTGGCCGACCGCCTGGGCGTTGCGTCCGCAGCTCAGCCCGTGATGGCAGCCGATCAGGCCGATCAGCACGGCGAACACCAGGCTCTTGAACAGGCCGAGCAGGAAATCGGCGAGGCCGAGCATCTCCAGGCTCTGCCTGAGGTACAGCGGCGCGGAGATGTCGAACAGCCCGGCACCGATGACGAAGCCGCCGAGGATGCCGAGGGCATCGGCGAACACGCAGAGCAGCGGCATGCTCACCAGCAGCGCCAGCAGGCGCGGCAGCACCAGGAACTCCAGCGGCGGGAAGCCGAAGGTCTTCAGTGCGTCGATCTCCTCGTTGGCCTGCATGCTGCCCAGCTCGGCGGCGTAGGCCGCGCCGGTGCGGCCGGCCATGATCACCGCGGTCATCAGCGCGCCCATCTCGCGGGTCATGCCGATGGCCACCATGTTGGCGATGTACAGCTGGGCGCCGAACGCCTGCAGCTGGGCGGCGCCGACGAAGGCGAGGATCAGGCCGACCAGGCTGGCGATCAGCGCGACTATCGGCAGCGCGCCGGGGCCGCACTGCGCCAGCGCCGCCCAGAAGTCGCTGCGGCGCATGCGCGCGCGACCGCGCAGCAGGCGGCCGAGGGCGAGCACCACCTCGCCGCAGAAGGTGCTGGCCTGCACCAGCCCGTCGTGGACCTGCAGCACCAGCAGCCCCAGGCGCGACACCGGCCCGGGACGTGGCGTCTCCTCCTCCTCGCGGGTCACGGGCGTCGCCGCCATCTGCAGCAGGCGCGCCACGCCGTCCGGCAGGCCGCGGTGCTCCAGGCGGCGCTGCTCGGCGTCGGCGAGACGCTGCAGGCGGCGCAGCAAGGCCAGCAGGCTGCTGTCCCAGGCATCCAGGGCCGCGACCTGCAGCTGCAGGCGCGCCGGCTTGTCCGCCAGGCTGCGCCACACCGCGTCCAGATCGGGCTTGGCCGCCGCCAGGGTCCAGTGCCCGGACAGGCGCAGCACCGCCACGCCGTCCTGCTCGCCGGCCCAGGCCAGCTGCGCCTGCGCTTTTTCCGCCTCTGCCATCTGACCTCCCTGATAGCCCGCCACGGTGGAAAACACCTGCGGTGGTTTTCCACCCTACACGATCACACCGCTGCTGCAGGGTGGAAACTCATGCAGCCCTTTTCCATCAGCAGGCGTCCCGTCACTCCACCAGCAGCGCGTCCACCCGCTGGAAGCCGCGCGGCAGCAGGCTGCCGCGGCGTCCGCGCTCGCCCCGGTAGTGGTCGAGGTCGTCGGCGCGCAGCGACAGGGTGCGCTTGCCGGCCTGCAGCACCAGGGTGGCGCCCTGCGGCAGCACGGCGAGGTCGACCAGGTACTCCTCGCGACTGGCGACCCGCTCGGCGGGAATGCCGACGATCTTGTTGCCCTTGCCCTTGGCCAGCTGCGGCAGCTCGGCGACCGGGAACACCAGCAGGCGCCCCTCGCTGGTCACCGCCGCCAGCAGGTCGCTCTCCAGCGCGCGCAGCGGCCGCGGCGCCATCACCCGGGCGCCCTCGGGCAGGGTCAGCAGCGCCTTGCCGGCCTTGTTCTTGGCCTGCAGGTCGTCAGCCCTGACCACGAAGCCGTAGCCGGCGTCGGAAGCCAGCACGTAGAGCGCCTCGTCCTCGGGCAGCAGCACGCAGTCGAAGCTGGCGCCGGCCGGCGGGCTCAGGCGCCCGGTGAGCGGCTCGCCCTGGCCGCGCGCCGAGGGCAGCGAGTGGGCCGCCAGCGAGTAGCTGCGTCCGGTGGAGTCGAGGAACACCGCGAACTGGTTGGAGCGCCCGGGCGCCGCGGCCTTGAAGGCGTCGCCGGCCTTGTAGGACAGGCCGGCGGCATCGATGTCGTGGCCCTTGGCGCAGCGTACCCAGCCCTTCTCGGAAAGCACCACGGTGACCGGCTCGGCGGGCAGCAGGTCGGTTTCCGACAGCGCGCGGGCCTCGGCGCGCGCGACCAGCGGCGAGCGCCGCTCGTCGCCGTACTTCTCGGCATCGGCCAGCAGCTCCTGGCGTACCAGCTTCTTCAGCTTGCTCTCGCTGCCGAGCAGGGCCAGCAGCTTGTCGCGCTCCCTGGCCAGCTCGTCCTGCTCGCCACGGATCTTCATCTCCTCGAGACGCGCCAGCTGGCGCAGGCGGGTATCGAGGATGTAGTCGGCCTGCACCTCGGTCAGGCCGAAGCGCTCCATCAGCACGGACCTGGGCTGCTCCTCCTCGCGGATGATGCGGATCACCTCGTCGAGGTTGAGGAAGGCGACCAGCAGGCCTTCGAGCAGGTGCAGGCGCTTCTCCACCTTGTCGAGGCGGAACTGCAGGCGGCGGCGCACGGTGCCGATGCGGAAGGTCAGCCACTCGGAGAGCAGCTGGCGCAGGTCCTTGACCTGCGGCTTGCCGTCCAGGCCGATGACGTTGAGGTTGACCCGGTAGGAGCTTTCCAGCTCGGTGGTGGCGAACAGGTGCTGCATCAGCTCGTCGAGATCGACGCGGTTGGAGCGCGGCACGATGACGATGCGGCAGGGGTTCTCGTGGTCCGACTCGTCGCGCAGGTCGGCGACCATCGGCAGCTTCTTGGCCTGCATCTGCCCGGCGATCTGCTCCAGCACCTTGGCCCCGGAGACCTGGTGCGGCAGCGCGGTGACGACGATCTCGCCGTCCTCCTTGCGGTACACCGCGCGCATGCGCACCGAGCCGCGGCCAGTCTGGTAGATCTTCAGCAGATCGCTGCGCGGCGTGATGATCTCCGCCTCGGTCGGGTAGTCCGGCCCCGGCAGCATCTCGCACAGGCGCTCGACCGTGGCCTGCGGCTCGTCGAGCAGGTGCACGCAGGCGAAGGCCACCTCGCGCAGATTGTGCGGCGGCACGTCGGTGGCCATGCCCACGGCGATCCCGGTGGTGCCGTTGAGCAGCAGGTTGGGCAGCCGCGCCGGCAGGGTCGCCGGCTCGTCGAGGGTGCCGTCGAAGTTGGGCACCCAGTCGACGGTGCCCTGGCCCAGCTCGGCGAGCAGCACCTCCGAGTAGCGCGACAGGCGCGCCTCGGTGTAGCGCATGGCGGCGAACGACTTGGGATCGTCCGGCGCACCCCAGTTGCCCTGGCCGTCGACCAGGGTGTACCGGTAGCTGAACGGCTGCGCCATCAGCACCATGGCCTCGTAGCAGGCGGAATCGCCGTGCGGATGGAACTTGCCCAGCACGTCGCCGACGGTGCGCGCCGACTTCTTGTGCTTGGAATCGGCGTCCAGGCCCAGCTCGCTCATGGCATAGACGATGCGCCGCTGCACGGGCTTGAGGCCGTCGCCGATGTGCGGCAGGGCACGATCCATGATCACGTACATGGAATAGTTGAGATAGGCCTGTTCGGTGAACTCGGCCAGCGAGCGGCGTTCGACGCCGTCCAGGCTCAGATCGAGGGATTCGCTCATCTGCGTCCTCTGAAAACTCGTGTGTCCGGGCGCGCCCGCCGGGGGCGGGCGCGCCGTATTGTTCGGCGGGCGGCTCAGCCGCTCCAGCCGCCGTCCGGCGCGGCGAACTGCAGGATCAGCGGCCGGCGCTCGCCGGCGGCATTGGCCGCGCCGCCATTGTCCAGGCCGATCCAGGCCGAGCCGTCATCCAGCCACAGCGCCTCGGCCACTCCGTAGGGGGTGGCGTAGCCCAGCTCGGGAGCCAGTGCCGCGGCGGCGAACGACCAGCAGCGCTCGACCGTGCCGTGCTCCGGGTCGCGGCGGCAGATGCGGTGCTGCAGGCGCTCCAGGCTGTACAGCTTGCCGGCGTGCCAGCTCAGGCCGGTGAAGTCCAGCGGCTGCGGCTCGCTGCCGGGCGGATCCAGCGGGCGCAGCGCGCGGCCGCTCTCCGCCACCAGCACGCAGCCGCTGCCGGGGCAGCGCCAGCGCTCGCCGCCCCGCTGCACGGCGAGCAAGCC
>NZ_SSTC01000143.1 GCF_004801855.1 Pseudomonas sp. A-1
CCGGCCAGCCCCAGCAGGCCGGCCAGCAGTCCCTGCCAGGGCGCCGGCGCGGCCGGCTGCAGGGCGCTGCCGGGGCGCAGGGAGAGCTGCCAGTGCGGGTGGGCGGTCGGCCAGCTGTGCGCTTCGCCGCCGCCGTTGCCGCGCGCCAGCAGCAGCTGCGCCGGGCCGTCGGGATACTGCTGCAGCAGCTGCAGTTCGCCGACCTCGGCCGGCAGCGGCGGCAGGCGTTCGAGCAGCTGCTGCAGGTCGCGTACCAGCAGCAGGGTGCCCTGCACCCGGCCGCCGGCATCGGCGACCGCGGCCGCGCTGTACAGCAGCCAGCGCTCGCCGACCCGGTAGGCCTCGGGGGCTGGCGGTGGCCCCTGTTCGGCGCGGCGCAGCAGGTCGAGGGCGGCGAAGTTGAGCGGTGCCGCCCGCGATTCGTCGATCTGGGCGGCGCCGACCCGGTTGAGCTGGGCGTCGATCAGGTCGCTGCGGTGGGCGAGCAGGTGCCGGGTGGCGGTCTCTCGGCTGGCGGGGTCGCCGGCCAGGGCGGCGAGCAGCTCGGCCTGGCCGGCGGCGTCGCGGGTGTCCCGGCCGAGCTGGTGGAGGCCCTGCTGCAGGGCGCCGAGCGGACCGGCGGCCCAGGCGGCGAGCAGTTGCTGGCGGTTTTCCGTGCTGGCCTGCTGCCCGGCGTGGAGCAGCAGGCCGCTGCCGGCCAGCAGGCCGAGCAGGCTGCCGGCGGCGACCGGCAGGAGGCGGGTGCGCAGGAGGGAGGTCGACTTCATGGGCGACTCGGCGCGAAGGGGTGGAAGAACGCTCAGTGGCGACCGCTGTGGCCGAAGCCGCCGGCGCCGCGCTGGCTGTCGTCGAACTGCTCGACCAGCTCGAAGCGCGCTTGCACCACCGGCACCAGCACCAGCTGGGCCAGGCGCTCGCCGACGGCGATGGTGAAGGCGCTCTGCCCGCGGTTCCAGCAGGACACCATCAGTTCGCCCTGGTAGTCGGAGTCGATCAGGCCGACCAGGTTGCCGAGGACGATGCCGTGCTTGTGGCCCAGGCCCGAGCGCGGCAGGATCAGCGCGGCCAGCCCCGGGTCGGCGACGTGGATGGCCAGTCCGGTGGGGATCAGCACGGTCTGTCCGGGCTCGAGGGTCAGCGCCTCCTGCAGCATGGCGCGCAGGTCGAGGCCGGCGGAGCCGGGCGTGGCGTACTCGGGCAGCGGGAAGTCGCGGCCCAGGCGCGGATCGAGGATGCGGGCTTGCAGTGTGTGCATCGGGAGTCAGTTCCGGTGGTAGCGTTCGGCGATGAAGGCGATCAGCTGGCGGGCGATCTTGCCCTTGCTGGTCTGCGGAAAACTATTCTGCGCGAGCTGGCGGTCGATGATGGTGATCGCGTTCTCCTCGCTGTTGAAGCCGATGCTCGGGTTGGCCACGTCGTTGGCGACGATCAGGTCGAGGTTCTTGTCCCTGAGCTTGCGCGCCGCGTAGTCGAGCAGGTTCTCGGTCTCGGCGGCGAAGCCGACGCTGAACGGCCGGTCGGCGCGGGTGGCGAGGGTGGCGAGGATGTCCGGGTTGCGCACCATGCGCAGGGTCAGGCCGTCGTCGCTGCCCGGGTCCTTCTTCATCTTCTGCGCGGCGATCACCTCGGGGCGGTAGTCGGCCACTGCGGCGGCGGCGATCAGGATGTCGCAGGGCATCGCCGCCTCGCAGGCGGCCAGCATGTCGCGGGCGCTGACCACGTTGACCCGGCTGACCCGCTGCGGGGTGGCCAGGTGCACCGGGCCGCTGACCAGGGTCACCGCGGCGCCGGCCTCGGCGGCGGCCTCGGCGAGGGCGAAGCCCATCTTGCCCGAGCTGTGGTTGGTGATGTAGCGCACCGGGTCGATGGCTTCCTGGGTCGGTCCGGCGGTGATCAGCACCCGGCAGCCGGTGAGCAGGCCGCGCTCGAAGCAGTCGGCGGCGCGTTGCGCCAGCTCGTCGGCCTCCAGCATGCGCCCGGGGCCGACGTCGCCGCAGGCCTGGCTGCCGGCGTCGGGGCCGAACAGGCGCAGGCCGCGCTGCACCAGCAGCTCGGCGTTGGCCTGGGTCGCCGGGTCGCGCCACATCGCCTGGTTCATCGCCGGGGCCAGCGCCACCGGGGCGTCGGTGGCCAGCACCAGGGTGGTCAAGAGGTCGTCGGCGATGCCCTGGGCCAGGCGCGCCATCAGGTCGGCGGTGGCCGGGGCGATCAGCACCAGGTCGGCCCAGCGGGCCAGCTCGATGTGGCCCATGGCCGCCTCGGCGGCCGGGTCGAGCAGGTCGTTGAACACCGGGTGGCCGGACAGCGCTTGCAGGGTCAGCGGGGTGATGAACTCGCGGGCGGCGCGGGTCATCACCACGCGCACTTCGGCGCCCTGGTCGCGCAGCCGGCGGATCAGTTCGGCGCTCTTGTAGGCGGCGATGCCGCCGCCGACTCCCAGGACGATGCGTTTACGCTGCAACCGCTGCATGAGCCTGCCTTTTTATTCTGCGATGGAGGTGGATTGCGCGGCGTCGCGAACGGGGTCACAACGGCCGGCGCCGGGTTGAAAATCGGGCGGGCTAAGATAGCACAGCGCCAGTCGCGCCGGCAGCGCAGCCGGGCGGGCGCCGGCCGCCATGGGGGCGCGCCGCACACAGGGAGGTGGGGAATGAGCATCCGGGACTGGCCGGCCGCCGAGCGGCCGCGGGAGAAGCTGCTGGCGCAGGGCGCCGCAGCACTGAGCGATGCCGAGCTGCTGGCGATCTTCCTGCGCACCGGGGTGGCCGGGCGCAGCGCGGTGGACCTGGCGCGCCACCTGCTGGCCGAGTTCGGCGGCCTGCGTCCGCTGCTGGAGGCCGGGCTGGACGACTTCAGCGCCCATCTTGGGCTCGGCCCGGCCAAGTACGCCCAGCTGCAGGCGGTGCTGGAGATGGGCCGCCGCCACCTGGCCGCGCGCCTGCAGCGCGACTCGGCGCTGGAGAGCCCGCAGGCGGTGCGCGACTACCTCAAGGCGCGCCTGCGCCACGAGCCGCACGAGGTGTTCGCCTGCCTGTTCCTCGACACCCGCCACCGCGTGCTGGCCTTCGAGGTGCTGTTCCATGGCTCGATCGACGGCGCCAGCGTCTACCCGCGCCAGGTGGTCAAGCGCGCCCTGGCGCACAACGCCGCCGCGCTGATCCTCACCCACAATCATCCCTCCGGGGTGGCCGAGCCCAGCCAGGCCGACCGCCAGCTGACCCAGAAGCTCAAGGAGGCGCTGGCGCTGGTCGAGGTACGGGTGCTCGATCATTTCGTGATCGGCGACGGCGAGCCGGTTTCGCTCGCCGAGTACGGCTGGATCTGACAGAATGCGCGGCCTGTTTTCCTTGCCCGTCCGGTGGTCGGGTGCGCTGCATCTGCCTTGCGGGTGCGGCGGCTTTCTGCTATAAAACTGCGCTCTTTTCTGGGGCCCGACCTTTCAGGCCGTTGGCGCGGTCGGTAAGACCCCCGAAGAAACTGAGATTCATAGCGATTCAAGCGGCCAACCCATGCCGGGTTGGGCATGTGGTCAAGAGGGCTGAGGTATGTCGAGAGTCTGTCAAGTGACCGGTAAGGGTCCGGTTACCGGGAACAACATTTCCCACGCTAACAACAAAACCCGTCGTCGTTTCCTGCCGAACCTGCAGTACCATCGTTTCTGGGTCGAGTCCGAGAAGCGTTTCGTGCGTCTGCGCGTATCGGCCAAGGGCATGCGCGTCATCGACAAGCGCGGCATCGACGCCGTGCTGGCTGAAATCCGCACCCGCGGCGAAAAAGTCTAAGGAGCATCATCATGCGTGACCTGATCCGTCTGGTGTCCAGCGCCGGTACCGGCCACTTCTACACCACCGACAAGAACAAGCGCACCACCCCCGAAAAGATCGAGATCAAGAAGTACGATCCGGTCGTTCGCAAGCACGTGATCTACAAGGAAGCCAAGATCAAGTAATTGATCCGGCCCTTGAAGAAGAAACCCGCCCCTCGTGGCGGGTTTTTTCTTGCCGGCGATTTTTCCCCGCCGGCTTGCGCAGCTTTTCCCCCAGCGGCCATGATGTTCCGACCAACCGCATCCGGAGCACAGGACATGAGCAATCCGAGCCGCATCGAATGGGAACACCGCGCCAGCATCCTGCACATCGAGGGGCGGGCCTTCGTCCATGGCGAGTACGCGCCGGCGGCGTGCGGCGCGACCTTCGACTGCATCAGTCCGATCGATGGCCGCCTGCTGGCCCGGGTGGCCAGCTGCGACGGCGCCGACGCCGAGCGGGCGGTCGCCGATGCCCGCGCCGTCTTCGAGGCGGGAACCTGGTCGCGGATGGCGCCGGCCAGGCGCAAGGCGGTGCTGCTGCGCTTCGCCGGCCTGCTCGAGGCCCACGACGAGGAGCTGGCGCTGCTCGAGACCCTCGACATGGGCAAGCCGATCGGCGACGCCCTGAAGGTCGACCTGCCGGCCGCGGTGCGCGCCATCCGCTGGTGCGCCGAGGCCATCGACAAGCTCTACGACGAGGTGGCGCCGACCCCGCACGACCAGCTGGGGCTGGTCACCCGCGAGCCGGTCGGCGTGGTCGCCGCCATCGTGCCGTGGAACTTCCCGCTGCTGATGGCCTGCTGGAAGCTCGGTCCGGCGCTGGCCGCCGGCAACTCGGTGGTGCTCAAGCCCTCGGAGAAGTCGCCGCTGACCGCGATCCGCATCGCCCGCCTGGCGGTCGAGGCCGGCATCCCCGCTGGCGTGCTCAACGTGCTGCCCGGTTACGGCCACACGGTCGGCAAGGCGCTGGCGCTGCACATGGACGTCGACACCCTGGTGTTCACCGGCTCCACGCGCACCGCCAAGCAGCTGATGATCTACGCCGGCGAGTCGAACCTGAAGCGTGTGTGGCTGGAGGCCGGCGGCAAGAGCCCGAACATCGTCTGCGCCGATGCCCCCGACCTGCGCGCCGCCGCCCGTGCCGCGGCCAGCGCGATCTGCTTCAACCAGGGCGAGGTGTGCACCGCCGGCTCGCGCCTGCTGGTGGAGGCCTCGATCAAGGACCAGTTCATGACCCTGCTGCTCGAGGAAGTGCAGCGCTGGCAGCCCGGCCACCCGCTCGATCCGGCGACCAACGTCGGCGCGCTGGTCGACGAGCAGCAGCTCAATACCGTGCTCGGCTACATCGCCGCCGGCCACGCCGAGGGCGCCCAGCTGCGCTGCGGCGGCGGCCGGGTGCTGGCCGAGACCGGCGGGGTGTTCGTCGCGCCGACGGTGTTCGACGGGGTGAGCAACGCCATGAAGATCGCCCGCGAGGAGATCTTCGGCCCGGTGCTGTCGGTGATCGCCTTCGACGACCTCGACGAGGCCATCCGCATCGCCAACGACACCCCCTACGGGCTGGCCGCCGCGCTGTGGACCGGCAACCTGTCCAAGGCCCACCTGGCCGCCAAGGCGCTGCGCGCCGGCAGCGTGTGGATCAACCAGTACGATGGCGGCGACATGACCGCGCCGTTCGGCGGCTTCAAGCAGTCGGGCAACGGCCGCGACAAGTCGCTGCACGCCTTCGACAAGTACACCGAGATCAAGGCGACCTGGATCAAGCTGTAAGTCCGCCGGCCGGCGGGCCTGAAGACGGCCGGGCTTCCCGTTACGGGAGGTCCGGCCGCGTCGTTGTGGCGAGGAGGGCAGGCGTGCGCTGGGCTACCTACTGTGCGGTGACCGGAGCGGTGGTGCTGGTCGGCCTGGCCCTGGGCCTCAGCCTGCCGCTGGTGTCGCTGCGCCTGGACGCCTGGGGCTACGGCCAGTTCGCCATCGGCGTGATGGCGGCCATGCCGGCGCTCGGCGTGCTGCTCGGCGCGCGCCTGACCCACGCCTTCGCCGCCCTGTGCGGCACGCCGCGCAGCCTGCAGCTGAGCCTGCTGCTCAGCGCCCTGTCCGTGGCGGCGCTGGCGCTGTGGCCGGACTACGGGCTGTGGTTGCTGCTGCGCCTGCTGCTGGGTGTCTCGCTGACCGTGGTGTTCGTGCTCGGCGAGAGCTGGATCAACCAGCTGGCCAGCGACGCCTGGCGCGGCCGCCTGGTGGCGCTGTACGGCACCGGTTTCGCCCTCAGCCAGCTGTGCGGGCCGCTGTTGCTCGGCGTTCTCGGCACCGCCGGCGACCAGGCGCTGTGGCTGGCCGCCGCGCTGCTGGTGGCCGGCTGCCTGCTGCTGCTCGGCCGCGGCGGCGCGCCGCAGGTCGGCCACCAGGCGCTGGC
>NZ_SSTC01000144.1 GCF_004801855.1 Pseudomonas sp. A-1
CACCCCGGAGCAGCCCGCTGCCGCCGCCCCGCCCGCCAGCCCGGCCCCGGCGCAGGCAGGCAAGGCCGCCCCGGCGCTGCGCCTGGACATCGACAGCCTGGCGGTGAGCAACTCGCGCATCGACTACCACGACGCCGCCAGCGGCCAGCGCTACACCCTCGAAGGGCTCGACCTGCGCAGTGGCGCGATCCGCGAGGGCGCCAGCATCCCGCTGACCCTCAAGGGCTACTTCGGCACCAACCAGCCGGTGCTGCGCGCGCGCGGCGAACTGACCGGCAAGCTGCGCTTCGACACCGCGCTCGAACGCTACTGGCTGGAGGACGCCCAGCTCAAGGGCGAGCTGTCCGGCGCGCCGCTGGCCAACCAGACCCTGACCTTCGCCGCCCAGGGCCAGCTGCTCGCCGACCTCGCCGCCCAGGTCGCCGAATGGAACAGCCTCAAGCTGACCGCCAACCAGCTCGACCTGCTCGGCGAGCTGAAGGTACGCGGACTGGACAGGACGCCGCAGATCGAGGGCGGCCTGTCGATCGCCGAGTTCGACCTGCGCGCCTTCCTCGAAGGCATCGGCCAGTCGCTGCCGAAGATGGCCGACGCCGACAGCCTGCGCCGCGTCGCCCTGGCCAGCGGCCTGAGCGCCACGCCGGACAGCCTGACCCTGCAGGACCTCAGGCTGCAGCTCGACGGCAGCAACCTCGGCGGCCAGTTGGCCATCGCCGACTTCAGCCGCAACAGCCTGCGCACCCAGCTCAAGGGCGACCGCCTCGACCTCGACCGCTACCTGCCGCCGCCGGCCAGGGAGGCCGACGCCGCCAGCGCCACGCGCAAGGCCGAGGTGGCGAAAAGCGGCGCCGGCGACGGCAGCACGCCGCTGCCGGAGCAGCCGACCAGCCACGCCTGGAGCGAGGAGAAGCTGCTGCCGCTGGAGAGCCTGCGCCAGCTGGACGCCGAACTCGCCCTCAGCTTCGGCCAGCTGACCCTGCGCAAGCTGCCGCTGGAGAACGCCAGCCTCAAGCTCCGGGCACGGGACGGGCAGATCCGCCTCGACGAGCTGCGCGGCGAGCTGTTCGACGGCCGCTTCGCCCTCGCCGGCAGCCTGGACGCGCGCAGCGACATCCCGCAGCTGCAGTTCGCCCCGCTGCTCGGCGACATCCCGCTGGAGCGCCTGCTGGAAACCCTCAAGCCCGCGGAGAAGTCGCCGGTGCGCGGCAGGCTGCAGCTGGAGGGCAACCTCGCCGCCCAAGGCAACAGCGAGAAGGCGCTGATCGACAGCCTGTCCGGCAACGCCAGCTTCATCCTCGACGACGGCGCGCTGGCCGACGCCAACCTCGAGCAGCAGCTGTGCCGCGGCATCGCCACCCTCAACCGCAAGGTGCCGACCCGCGAGTTCGCCGAGAAGGACACCCCGCTGCGCGAGCTGCGCGGCAGCCTGCAGTTCGACCGCGGCGTGGCCAGCAACCAGGACATGCGCGCGCGCATCCCGGGGCTGACCGTCAGCGGCAAGGGCAACGTCGACCTGCGCGTGCTCGGCCTCGACTACCGCATGGGCGTGGTCATCGAGGGCGACCAGCGCGAGATGCCCGACCCGGCCTGCCAGGTCAACGAGCGCTACGTCGGTCTGGAGTGGCCGCTGCGCTGCCGCGGTCCGCTGGAGCTGGGCGCCAGGGCCTGCCGCCTGGACCAGGACGGCCTCGGCAAGATCGCCGCCAGGCTGGCCGGCGAGAAGCTGACCGAGAAGCTCGACGAGAAGCTCGGCGACAAGGTCAGCCCGGAACTCAAGGACGCCCTGAAGGGCCTGTTCCAGCGCTGACCGCACGTTCCGTGGGGGCGAATTCGACCGCCGTGGCCTGTACCATGGCGGCCGGATTCCCCCAGCACGCGCCTGCCATCGCCCCTATGACCAGCCTTCCCCCCGTTTCCGCCTTCGCCGACCGCGTGCTCGCCTGGTTCGACCGCCACGGCCGCCACGACCTGCCCTGGCAGCAGGACATCAACCCCTACCGGGTGTGGGTGTCGGAGATCATGCTGCAGCAGACCCAGGTCGCCACCGTGCTCGACTACTACCAGCGCTTCATGGCCGCGCTGCCCACGGTGCAGGCGCTGGCCGAAGCCGGCGAGGACGAGGTGCTGCACCTGTGGACCGGCCTCGGCTACTACAGCCGCGCGCGCAACCTGCACAAGACCGCGCGGATCGTGGTCGCCGAACACGGTGGCGAGTTCCCCCGCTCGGTCGAGGCGCTGGCCGGGCTGCCCGGCATCGGCCGCTCCACCGCCGGCGCCATCGCCAGCATCAGCATGGGCCTGCGCGCGCCGATCCTCGACGGCAACGTCAAGCGCGTGCTGGCCCGCTACCTGGCCCAGGACGGCTACCCGGGCGAGACCCGGGTGGCGGCGCAGCTGTGGGAGGCCGCCGAGCGCCTGACCCCGCACGCGCGGGTCAACCACTACACCCAGGCGATGATGGATCTGGGCGCCACCCTGTGCACGCGCAGCAGGCCGAGCTGCCTGCTCTGTCCGCTGGCCGCCGACTGCCGGGCGCACGCCCTCGGCCGCGAGACCGCCTACCCGCAGGCCAGACCGCGCAAGGCGCTGCCGCAGAAACGCACGCTGATGCCGCTGCTGCACGACGGCACCGGCGCCGTGCTGCTCTACCGGCGGCCGTCGAGCGGCCTGTGGGGTGGACTGTGGAGCCTGCCCGAACTGGACGAGCGCGCGCAGCTCGGCGAGCTGGCCGAGCGCCACGGCCTGGCGCTCGGCGACGCGCAGGAGCTGGCGCCGCTCAGCCACACCTTCAGCCATTTCCAGCTGCACATCGAGCCGCTGCTGGTCGCCGCCAGCGCCCGCACCCCGTGCGTGGCCGAAGGCGACTGGCTCTGGTATAACCTCGCCACTCCGCCGCGCCTGGGGCTCGCCGCCCCGGTGAAGAAGCTGCTCAAGCGCGCGGCCACCCTCCTCCACCCGACTCCAGGAGCGCCGCAATGACCCGCATGGTGAAGTGCCGCAAGTACAACCAAGAACTGCCCGGCCTCGACCGTCCGCCCTACCCGGGCGCCAAGGGCGAGGACATCTTCAACAACGTCTCGAAGCAGGCCTGGGACGAGTGGCAGAAGCACCAGACCATGCTGATCAACGAGCGCCGGCTGAACATGATGAACGCCGAGGACCGCAAGTTCCTCCAGGCCGAGATGGACAAGTTCCTCGCCGGCGAGGACTACGCCCAGGCCGAAGGCTACGTGCCACCCGGCGCGTGACCCCTCCACCGTCGCCAAGTGCCTGAAAAAAACGATTTTTTTCGCGGCGACGGTTGACTGTGCAACGGGAAAGGCGGTTTAATGCCGCCCGTTGTTGCCCAGGTAGCTCAGTTGGTAGAGCAGGGGATTGAAAATCCCCGTGTCGGCGGTTCGATTCCGTCCCTGGGCACCACTTCCTTCAGGTGCCCGATCCCTGATTTGCCCAGGTAGCTCAGTTGGTAGAGCAGGGGATTGAAAATCCCCGTGTCGGCGGTTCGATTCCGTCCCTGGGCACCACCGAACATCGTCGAGAAGCCCCGCCAGCGTGCGGGGCTTCTTGCTTTCCGCCCTCCGCGAATCCCCTCACGACCGCGGCGCCAGTTCGCCGCAGTCGGCGCCCAGCCAGCGTGCATGGGTCTGCATCCGCGAGCTGCCGGCCTGGCCGGCGGCACTGAAGCGGCTGTCGATGCGGGTGACGAACTCGCGCTCGCTGACGAAGCGGGTCTCGCCCTCGCCTTCGGCGTCCGGGCAGCGGAAGCGGAACTTCCACAGCCGCTCGCTGCGCTCGGTGATCTCCTGGGTGCAGCCGGACTGGGCGTCCTGCAACGGCAGCTCCTGGGCCTTGACCTGCGCCTCGCTCAGGCACACGCGCAGGCCCTGGCCACCGGCCTGGATGCCCTTGCCGGCCATCGCCTCCTCCAGCATCTGCCGCTGCTCGGCCGGCAGCCCCTCCAGCTGGCCGAGCAGCTCCTGCACCGGCGGCAGCTGCTGGCCGTTGACCTGCATGCTGTCGCTGCTCAGCTCCCACAGCCCGGGGAGGACTTCCTGGGCCTGGGCCGACGCCAGGCCGCCCAGCAGACTGACCACTGCGGCCAGGCGGAGCAGAGGTTTCATGGCGCACTCCTCATCGCAATCGACTGCAGCAAGCCTAGCCCCGCCACGGGTCAGCACTCGAGCTCCGCCGAACCACTGGTCGGCAGCGTCTGGCCGGCCGGCGGCGACCTGGAGCGCTGCTGCAGCCAGTCCGAAATAACCACACGCTTTTTAAGGTTGGATTCAGCGCGACGCCGGAGGATGGCGCCACATCGCCATCGGAGCCCCTCATGAAACGCATCGGCATCGCCCTGCTCCTCGGTCTGACCAGCTCGCTGGCGCTGGCCGAACCCGTAGCCCCGCCGCCGCTCGCGCTACCCGCCGACGCCCCGCAAAGGTGGATGACCGCGTGCGGCAGCTGCCACATGGCCTACCCGCCGGGCCTGCTGCCACCCAGGGCCTGGGAAATGCACATGGACACCCTGAGCCAGCACTACGGCATCGACGCCTCGCTCGCCCCGGCCGAGCAGCAGACGATCCGCGACTTCCTGCTGCTGGTATCCAGCAACAACCGCCAGCCGGTGGAAGGCGTCGTCGGCACCGGCGAGCAACCGCGGATCACCGCGACCCGCTGGTTCGCGCGCAAGCACCACAGGGTCGACGCGGCGCAGTTCGATCGCAGATCGGTCGGCGGCGCCGGCAACTGCAGGTCCTGCCACCGCAGGGTCGAGCGCGGCTCGTTCGCCAGGGTGAGGATCCCCCGCTAGCTAGCGCTCCAGCAGGCGCAGCACCCAGCGGCCGATCAGCCCGGCGAGCAGGCCGGCGCCGGCGGCGATCGCCCAGTCGGCCAGGTGCAGCGGCTGCAGGTGCAGGCGCGCGGCCAGCGCCGGCAGCTGGACGAACAGCAGCAGCGACGCCAGGCCGAGCAGGCAGACCGCCCGCGCCATCGCGCTGCGCAGCCGGCTGAGGCTGGCGGTGACGGTCAGGCTGGCGACCACCAGCACGGCGATGGCCATGCTGCGCGCGTGGCTCACCCGCGCCCCGTCCGCCACCCCCTCGCCCAGCGCCTGCCACCAGGCGGCGAGCACCACCAGGCTGATCGCCGCGCCGCCAAGGAGGATCGCCCGCCAGGCGCGCGGCGAGAAGAAGCGCGCCGGGCCGCCGCGCCCGAGCGGTGTCAGGCGGCCGTCCGGCGCCAGCTCCTGGAACACCAGCAGCGCGGTGGGATGGATCAGCAGCTCCAGCCAGACCACGTGGATCGGCAGGTAGAGCAGCGGCGCGCCGGTCAGCGGTACCAGGGTGGCGCTGGCCACCAGCGGGATGTGCACCAGCAGCAGGTAGGCGAAGCTCAGCTGCAGGTTGCGGAACAGCTGACGGCCCTCGCCGATGGCGCGCACCAGGGTGGCGAAGTCGTCGTCGAGCAGGACGATGGCGGCGGTCTCGCGGGCGCTCTGCGTGCCGCGCTCGCCCATGGCGATGCCGACGTCGGCGGCCTGCAGCGCCGGCACGTCGTTGACCCCGTCGCCGGTCACCGCCACCGTCTCGCCGTCCGCCTGCAGGGCGCGCACCAGCTCGAGCTTCTGCGCCGGCACCGCGCGCGCCACCACGTCGACATCGCCCGCCCAGGTGCAGCCCGGCTCGGCCACCAGCACCCTGGGCGCGCCGTCGCCGAGGCCCAGTTCGGCGGCGATGGCCCGCGCGGTCTGCGGATGGTCGCCGGTGACCATCACCACGCGGATGCCCGCCGCCCGGCACTCGGCCAGCGCCTCGCGCACGCCAGCGCGCAGCGGATCCTCGAAGGCCAGCAGGCCGGCGAACACGAAGCCCTGCCCCGGCTCCCGATCGAGGCGCGCGTCCGCTTCCAGCCGGCGGCTGGCGACGGCGATCACCTTGTGGCCGCCGGCGGCGTAGGCGTCGGCCTGGCGACGCCAGTCGGCCAGCGCCACCGCGTCGAGGTCGCAGAGCGCGAACAGGGTTTCCGGCGCGCCCTTGCTCACCGCCAGCCTCTGTCCCGCCGCGGCCGGCCACAGCGCCGTCTCGCGGCGGCGCTGCTCGGTGAAGGGGAACAGCGCGACGCGCTGCGCCGGATCGGGCGCCGCGCCGCCGGCCGCCAGCAGGGCGGCATCCAGCGGGTCGTCGGCCTCGC
>NZ_SSTC01000015.1 GCF_004801855.1 Pseudomonas sp. A-1
TCCGCTTCGTCTCAACCGAGGCCGCGCATTCTACAGCAGCCTTTCAATCTGTCAAGCGTTTTTCGAAAATTTTCTTTTCGAATCAACCGCTTGCGCTTCAGCGAAGAACTCGAACACCGAAGCGAGGGAGACGAATCATACAGCAACCAGAGCCGCTGTCAACATCTCCGAACAACGCGCCTTCAACCCGGAGACTGACGACGCCGCAGGAAAGCAACCCTGCACTTCCACCACACCCCGATCCAAGCACTTGATTTACAAGGCTTTTCGATCAGCTTGCCGCTGGAAGTGGGGCGCATTATAGAGACATCGGCGGCGACGTCAATGCTTGTTTTGCAACTTTCCGGGTTACCGCTGAGCTACCCCTTCGAACCACGCCAGTTTTTCACGCAAGAGAACTACCTCACCGACGATCACCAAGGTCGGTGCATGCACCTCGTGCTCGGCAACCAGCTGAGGCAAATCGGCCAAGGTGCCCGTAAACACTCGCTGCTGAGGGGTCGTGCCCTGCTGCACCAGCGCAGCCGGGGTGTCGGCAGCTCGACCGTGGTTGATCAGCTCCCTGCAGATAACCGGCAGCCCCACCAGACCCATATAGAAGACCAAGGTCTGCCCCGGAGCCACCAGATCGCGCCACGGCAGGTTGCAACTGCCGTCTTTCAGGTGCCCGGTAACAAAGCGCACCGATTGGGCGCAGTCGCGATGAGTCAGGGGAATTCCGGCATAGGCAGCGCAACCAGCAGCGGCGGTGACTCCCGGAACGACCTGGAAGGGAATCCCCTCAGCCGCCAGTTCCTCGATCTCCTCACCACCCCTGCCGAAGATGAACGGATCCCCTCCCTTGAGCCGCAGCACGCGCTTGCCCTGTTTAGCCAGATCGACCAGTCGACGATTGATCTGCTCCTGTGGAAGCGCATGTTCGCTACGCTTCTTGCCAACATAGATCCGTTCGGCATCGCGGCGACACATATCGATGATCGCAGGAGCGACCAAGCGATCGTAGAGCACGACATCAGCCTGCTGCATCAGCCGCAATGCCCGAAAGGTCAGCAGGTCAGGATCTCCCGGGCCGGCCCCCACCAGATAGACCTCACCCAGTTCGCGATCGCTACTGCCGGCCAGCTTGTCGACCAGCAGGCGCTCGGCATCCGCATCACGCCCGGCCAATACCTGCTCGGCAATGACTCCCTGGAACACCTCTTCCCAGAACACCCGACGTTGCCGCACATCGGCAAAACGCTGCTTCACAGCTCCGCGAAACTTGCGAGCCAGCCCTGCAAGACGGCCATAGGCTGCCGGAATCAGGGTTTCCAGCCGAGCGCGCACCAGTCGCGTCAGCACCGGCGCATCGCCACCGCTGGACACCGCCACCATCAGCGGCGATCGATCGACGATGGCCGGGAAGATCACGCTGCACAGCGCCGGAGCGTCCACCACATTGACCGGCACCCCCCGCTCCCCGGCCTCGCGCGAGACTCGCGCATTGAGCTGGTCGTCATCGGTGGCCGCGACAATCAGCACACAGCCCGAGAGATCGGCGCTTGCATATCCACGCAGCAGCAACTCACCCGCCCCCTTTTCGACCAGGCTGCACAGCTGCTCCTCGACCAGAGGCGCGACCACCCGCAAGCGGGCGCCGGCCTCAGTCAGCAGGCGCGCCTTGCGTAGAGCGACCTCTCCGCCACCGACCACCAGCACCAGGCGGCCGCGCAGATTGTGAAACAAGGGAAGGAAGTCCATGGGCAGCCTCACGACAGGTGCAGAACAAATGGAAAGGCCGACAATCGAGAGTGCCGGCCCGTATTGCGCCCCACAGGGAAGAGCTACCGGGAGCCTCGAGAGGCCACCAGCAGCACGACGGCGTTCAGCCGATCATCTCGAGCCCGCCCATGTACGACCTGAGCACTTCCGGCACCCGGATGCTGCCATCGGCCTGCTGGTAGTTCTCCAACACGGCCACCAGGGTGCGACCGACAGCCAGGCCGGAGCCATTGAGGGTGTGTACCAGCTCGGGCTTGCCGGTAGCCGGATTGCGCCAGCGCGCCTGCATGCGGCGGGCCTGGAAGTCGCCGCAATTGGAGCAGGAGGAGATTTCGCGATACTTGCCCTGACTCGGCACCCAAACCTCCAGATCGTAGGTCTTGGTCGCACCGAAGCCCATGTCTCCGGTGCACAGCGCCAGCTTGCGATAAGGCAGCCCGAGCAGTTGCAGGACCTTCTCGGCATGGCTGGTCAACTCTTCCAGGGCCTCGAAGGACTTCTCCGGCTCGACCACATGCACCAGCTCGACCTTGTCGAACTGGTGCTGGCGGATCATGCCACGCGTGTCGCGACCGGAAGCTCCGGCCTCGCTGCGGAAACAGGGGGTATGGGCGACCAGCTTCAGCGGCAACTGCTTGGCATCGAGGATCTCGCCGGAGACGATGTTGGTCAGCGACACTTCGGCGGTGGGAATCAGGTAGAAGTCGGCCTCCCCCGGGCGACTGATCTTGAACAGGTCTTCCTCGAACTTAGGAAGCTGACCGGTCCCCTGCAGCGCCGGCGCCTGCACCAAGTAGGGCGTGTAAGCCTCCTCGTAGCCATGCTCGCCAGTGTGCAGGTTGAGCATGAACTGGGCCAGAGCACGGTGCAAACGGGCGATCGGGCCACGCATCAGCGCGAAGCGGGCGCCGGAAAGCTTGGCTGCAGTTTCGAAGTCGAGCCAGCCGTGCTGCTCACCGAGAGCCACGTGGTCCTTGACCTCGAAATCGAACTCACGCGGGACGCCCCAGCGACTCACCTCGACGTTCTCATCCTCGCCAGCGCCAACCGGCACCGATTCGTGCGGCAGGTTGGGAATGGTCAGCAGCAATGCATCCAGCTCGGCCTGGATCGCGTCCAACTCCTGCTTGCCTGCGCCCAGCTCAGCCCCCATGCGCTCGACGTCGGCCATCAGCGGAGCGATGTCCTCTCCGCGCTGCTTGGCCTGACCGATGCTCTTGGAGCGGGCATTGCGCTCGGCCTGCAGCTGTTCGGTGCGGGTCTGGGTTTCCTTGCGGCGGCTTTCCAGCGCCTCAAGGCGCGCCACGTCCAGTTGGAAGCCGCGGGTCGCCAGACGCTGGGCCACTTCCTGCGGCTGGCCACGAACCAGTTTGGAGTCGAGCATGGAGAGTTCTCTTCAGTCGAAGCAGTCAAATGATGAAGGTAGTCGTGCAGCGGTCTGCTGCTATCGCCCCTGCTGCGCTGCCTATCGCAGCCAGGTGCGGATGATCGGAACGAGAGTTTACCCGCTGACGGGCACCAGCGGGCAGCCTGCCGCACTTTTGTCGGCAGCCGCTCCCAGCACCACTCAACGCCCGAGCGGCCCAGCAAGGGTGTGGCAACGCTGGGGGCCGCCACTCCTGGAGACGACTTGAGTCAGCAGGCTGCCGGTGACGACGCCAGCGAGCACCGCGAGGATCATGGCTTCCTCCGCCGTCGCGGGCTGCGTCGATCCAGCTCGGCCAGATGCGCCAGCTTCTCGCGGATCTTCAGCTCGAGCCCGCGCGGCACCGGCTGATAGTAGGGCTCCGGCTCCAGCGCCTCGGGGAAGTAGTCTTCGCCAGCAGCGTACGCCTCCGGCTCGTCATGGGCGTAGCGGTACTCGTCGCCGTAGCCGAGGTTCTTCATCAGCTTGGTCGGTGCGTTGCGCAGGTGCAGCGGTACCTCCAGCGAGCCATGCGCAGCGACATCCCGCTTGGCCGCCTTGAGTCCCATGTACACCGCATTGCTCTTCGGCGCGCAGGCGAGATAGACGATGGCCTGGGCAACGGCAAGCTCGCCCTCGGGGCTGCCCAGGCGCTCCTGCACGTCCCAGGCGGCCAGGCACAGGCTCAGCGCTCGCGGATCGGCGTTGCCGATGTCCTCGCTGGCCATACGCACCACCCGGCGCGCCAGATACAGGGGATCACAGCCACCGTCGAGCATGCGCGCAAACCAGTAGAGCGCGGCATCCGGGCTCGATCCGCGCACCGACTTGTGCAGGGCACTGATCTGGTCGTAGAAGGCTTCGCCACCCTTGTCGAAGCGGCGACGGCTGTCACCGAGCAGGCTCTCCAGCAGCCCGACACCGATCTCCTCGCCATCCTCGACCAGATCAGCAGCATTCTCCAGCAGGTTGAGCAGGCGCCGGCCATCGCCGTCGGCAGCCGCCAGCAGCAGGCCGACGGCTTCCTCGCTGACGCGCAGGTGGCGAGCTCCGAGCCCTCTTTCCTCGCTCAGTGCCCGAGCGAGCATCTGGCGCAGAGCCGCCTCGTCGAGACTCTTCAGCACATAGACACGAGCCCGCGACAGCAGCGCGCTGTTCAGCTCGAACGATGGGTTCTCGGTGGTCGCGCCGATGAAGATCAGCGTGCCATCCTCCACGAAGGGCAGGAAGGCATCCTGCTGCGCCTTGTTGAAGCGGTGCACCTCATCGACGAACAGGATGCTGCGCCGCCCATACTGCGCAGCCTGCTGCTTCGCCACCTCCACTGCCTGGCGGATTTCCCTGACTCCGGCCAGCACGGCGGAAATGGTCTCGAAATGGGCATCGCCGACCTGCGCCAGCAGGCGCGCCAGAGTGGTCTTGCCCACTCCGGGTGGCCCCCAGAAGATCATCGAGTGCAGCGCGCCCTGCTCCAGCGCCTCGCGCAGCGGCTTGCCGCGCCCCAGCACATGCTCCTGGCCGACATACTCGTCCAGACTGGTCGGGCGCATGCGCGCGGCCAGCGGCTGGGCAACCGGGGGACGATCGAACAGGTCCATGACGGAACCCTACTGCTCCTCGATCACGTCGGCGCCCTCGGGCACCTTGAAGGTGAACTGGCTGTCCGCCAGAGGCTGGTTCAATTTCACGCCGAGGAACAGGATGTTGGTGCGCTGACCGATGCTGTCGATCAGTTGCATGTCGTTGATCACGCCATTGCGGAACGACAGGCGCAGGGTATCGAACAGGGTGTCCTTGGCCTTGGGCTTGAGGATGAAGTCGACCACACTGCCACCCTCCTTGTGGCTGATGGTGAAGTTCTCGCGAATCTTCGATACATCACCGGACAGCAGCAGCGCCGGGGTATGGGTCATGCGCTGGTCGAGAGCCTGGATGGTCACCTGCTGCAGGTCCGGATCGTACAGCCAGACTTTCTCCCCATTGGACACCAGCAACTGCTCCATGGGTGCATCGGTATGCCACCGCAGCAGGCCAGGACGCTTGAGACTCATCTCGCCACTGGCCTCCTGCAGCTGGGTACCGGAGCCGTCCAGAGTCAGCTGGGAGAAGCGCCCGGTCAGGGTCTGCGCCTGGCCGAGCAGTTCGGTCAGGCGCTGTACGGACCTGGCGTCGTCCTGGGCATGAACGGTGGCCCCCCCCAGAGTCAGGGCAGCCAGCAACAACACTCGAATCAGACGCATAGAGCCTCGCTCAGTCTCGGATCGGCGCCGGTGCGATCACGTCGCGGGAGCCGTTGGTATTCATGGGGGTAACCACACCGGCCATCTCCATCGCCTCGATCATTCGAGCGGCGCGGTTATAGCCGATCTTCAGCTTGCGCTGCACGGCGGAAATCGAGGCGCGGCGACTCTCGGTGACGAAGCGCACCGCCTCGTCGTACAGCGGATCCTCCTCGCTGCCCTCGCCGCCTTCGCCGCCGGTCGAGTCGTAGGAGCCGCTGGCGCCCTCTTCGGCGCCCGCAAGGATGTCCTCGATGTAATCCGGCGCCCCGCGCTGCTTCCATGCGTCCACTGTGCGGTGCACCTCGTCGTCGGAAACGAAGGCCCCGTGCACGCGCACCGGCAGGCCCGTGCCGGGCGGCAGGTAGAGCATGTCACCATGGCCAAGCAGTTGCTCGGCGCCCCCCTGGTCGAGGATGGTGCGCGAGTCGATCTTGCTCGACACCTGGAAGGCGATGCGCGTCGGAATGTTGGCCTTGATCAGGCCGGTGATCACATCCACCGACGGACGCTGGGTGGCGAGGATCAGGTGGATACCGGCCGCCCGCGCCTTCTGGGCGATGCGTGCGATCAGTTCCTCGACCTTCTTGCCGACGATCATCATCATGTCGGCGAACTCGTCGACCACCACCACGATGGTCGGCAGCGCCTGCAGCAGCGGCGGCTGGTCGTCGGGGCTTTCACGGCGGAACAGCGGATCGGTCAGCGGCGTGCCCGCCTCCTCGGCATCCTTGATCTTGCGGTTGAAGCCGGCCAGGTTGCGCACGCCCATGGCGGCCATCAGCCGGTAGCGCCGATCCATCTCCGCCACGCTCCAGCGCAGGGCGTTGGCCGCCTCCTTCATGTCGGTGACTACCGGGCAGAGCAGATGCGGGATGCCCTCGTAGATCGACAGTTCGAGCATCTTCGGGTCGATCATGATCAGGCGCACCTGCTCGGGTGTCGACTTGTAGAGGATCGACAGCAGCATGGCGTTGACCCCCACCGACTTGCCCGAGCCGGTGGTGCCGGCCACCAGCAGGTGCGGCATCTTCGCCAGGTCCGCGGTCACCGGTCGGCCGCCGATGTCATGGCCGAGCGCGATGGTCACCGGCGAGCTGGCACCCTCGTATTCCGGCGTGGACAGCACCTCGGAGAAGCGCACGATCTGCCGGTTCTCGTTGGGAATCTCGACGCCCACGGTGGTCTTGCCAGGGATCACCTCGACCACCCGCACGCTGATCACCGCCAGCGAGCGCGCCAGGTCCTTGGCCAGATTGGTGATGCGGCTGACCTTGATGCCCGGTGCCGGCTGGATCTCGAAGCGGGTGATCACGGGCCCCGGATAGGCGGCGACGACCTGGACCTCGACGCCGAACTCCTTGAGCTTCATCTCCAGCAGGCGCGACATCGACTCCAGCGCCTCGGGCGAGAAACTGTTGGGCTTGGCCTGCGCAGGGTCGAGCAGGCTCAGCGGCGGCAGGGTACCGGCTACCGCCTCGTCGACATAATGGACTACCGGCCTGGGCGGCTCGACCGGGCGACGGGGAGGCGCGCTCGGGGCCTCGGCGAGGCGAGGCGGCACCGGCTGCTGCACCGCAACCGGGGCGGGCACGTCGAAGACATCCTCCGGCAGTTGCAGCGAGCCCGCCTCGTCCAGCATCTCGGACTCTGCCGGAACGGCAGGGCGCTTGGGCAGACCCCGCCCCTCATTGTCGTCCAGGGTCAGCGGGGCAAGCTCCAGCTCGGGCTCGTCATCGAGATCGAGCGCCGAGAGGCCGACGACCGGCTCGATGCGCTCGCTCGCTGCCAGCGGGCGTTCCAGCGGCGCCACGGGCTCGGCGGCGGAGGCCGCTGCCCTGGCAAGCGGGGCGGCGACCGCGGCCCGGGCACGCCGGGAGGTCGGCGGAGCCGGCGGCGCCTGCTCGACTTCGCGCAGCTTCAGCCGCAGCTCACGATGGCTCTGGCGGGCACTCCACCAGCGCCCCGCCGCCCCCTGGATCAGCTCGAGCAGATCGAGGGTGATCTTGCCGGTCAGGTCCATGACCCGGAACCAGGAAAGATCGGTGAACACGGTCAGCCCGAAGAGAAACAAGGCGATGAACAGCAGGGTACTGCCCTGGACGTTGAGTGCATCCTCACCCCACTCGCCCAGGCTCTGCCCCAGGATGCCCCCGGCCGGCGCCTGCGGATTCACTCCCAGCGACTGGAACTGGATCGTCGCCAGCGCAGAAGTGGACAGCAGCAGGAAGAACAGACCGATGATCCGCCAGGAGAACAGCCAGCCGTTCCAGTGAAAGGGTTGGTGGCGGCTACGGAACAGGTCGATGACCTTGATCACCATCAACAGGGGCAGCAGGTAGGCCGCGTAGCCGAGGACGAACAGGAAGAAGCTGGCGAGCCAGGCGCCCACCCGCCCAGCGGCGTTCTGCACCTGACCAACGCTGGTGGAGACATCGACCCCGGGATCCATTGGGGAATAGGTCAGCAGTGCCATCCAGAAATAGATGCACAGGGCGCCCAGCGCGATCAGCGCACCCTCCTTGAGGCGGTAGTGCAACTGTTGACGCCATGGGTTGGCTTTGACGGTATTCGCGGAGCTCTTCAAAACGTAGGGATTCCTGCACGCGCCCGGCGCTCGAAACGGTAGACAGCCAGCACACTGCCTATTGTAAGACTTTACCCGGCGGATGCCATGCAGGCAGCCAAGCCGCCCTGGCGCCAGGGCCGACCTGCCGGCTCATCGCCGGGAACAGCAGATTTTGCCGCCCCAGCCCACCCGGTGTAGCATGCTGGACAGTAGCGGCACTTAAGCTCAATTGGAGCACGCATTCTCTTTCGTGACAAAGACTTATAGGGTGTTTTATGAGTGAATCGAAACATTCGCGGCTGGTCATCCTCGGCTCCGGCCCGGCCGGCTACACCGCTGCGGTGTACGCTGCCCGCGCCAACCTCAAGCCGACGCTGATCACCGGCCTGCAGGCCGGCGGCCAGCTGACCACCACCACCGAAGTCGACAACTGGCCCGGCGATGTCGAGGGGCTGACCGGCCCGGCACTGATGGAGCGCATGCGCGAGCACGCCGAGCGCTTCGCTACCGACATCGTCTACGACCACATCCACACCGCCGAGTTGCAGCAGCGCCCCTTCGTCCTCAAGGGCGACAGTGGAACCTATACCTGCGACGCCCTGATCATCGCCACCGGCGCCTCGGCGCAATACCTCGGCCTGCCCTCCGAGGAAGCCTTCATGGGCCGCGGCGTATCCGCCTGCGCCACCTGCGACGGCTTCTTCTATCGCAACCAGGTGGTCTGCGTGATCGGCGGCGGCAACACCGCGGTCGAGGAGGCCCTCTACCTCTCCAACATCGCCCGCGAAGTCCACCTGATCCACCGCCGCGACAAGCTGCGCGCCGAGAAGATCCTGCAGGACAAGCTGCTCGAGAAGGCCGCCAACGGCAACATTCGCCTGCATTGGAACCACACCCTCGACGAGGTCCTCGGCGATGCCAGCGGCGTGACCGGGGTACGCATCAGCGACGTGAACAGCGGCGCCAGCAGCGAACTGCCGCTCACCGGCGTATTCATCGCCATCGGCCACAAGCCCAACACCGAGCTGTTCGCCGATCAGCTGGAGATGCGCGACGGTTACCTCAAGGTCAAGGGCGGCAGCGAAGGCAACGCCACCGCCACCAGCATCGAGGGTGTGTTCGCCGCCGGCGACGTTGCCGACCACGTCTACCGCCAGGCCATCACCTCGGCCGGCGCCGGCTGCATGGCAGCCCTCGACGCCGAACGCTATCTCGACCAGTAAGGCGCAGCGGGCCTGCGGGCCCGCCTCCCCCATGCCTCTCGCCTCCCTGTCACGCCAGAGCCTAGACTTTCCGCCACTCGAGCACGCCCTGCGCGAGCCCGACGGCCTGCTCGCGCTTGGCGGCGACCTCAGTCCCGAGCGACTGATCAGCGCCTACCGGCACGGCTGCTTCCCCTGGTTCCAGGACGGGCAACCGATCCTCTGGTGGTCGCCCGATCCGCGCATGGTGCTGCTCCCCGCAGAACTGCACGTCTCGCGCAGCCTGCGCAAGACCCTGCGACAGGGGCGCTTTGCCGTCAGCTTCGACCGCGACTTCCCCGCCGTGATCCGCGCCTGCGCCGAACCGCGCACCTATGCCGACGGCACCTGGATCACCCCGGCCATGCAGGCCGCCTACCTGGAGCTGCATCGTCGCGGCCTCGCCCACTCGGTGGAAGTCTGGCAGGACGACCGACTGGTCGGCGGTCTCTACGGCCTGAGCATCGGCCGACTGTTCTTCGGCGAGTCCATGTTCAGCCGGACGACCGACGCCTCGAAGATCGGCTTCGTCACCCTGGTCGAACGCCTGCGAGACTGCGGCTTCGCCCTGATCGACTGCCAGATGTACACCCGCCACCTGGCCAGCTTCGGTGCCCGCCCCATTCCGCGCCACGAGTTCGCCACCTGCCTGAAGCGCCACCTGGACCAGGCAGGGCCGACACCCTGGGCGGAGCGCTCGGCTTGACATACACTTGCTATGGACTTCTCGCACCGCTCGCCCCAGCGAGGATCGTGCCATGACCGAATTTGCCGAGCTGAAGTTCTACGCCACCCAGGCGCATGACTGCAGCTACCTGCCGGACCAGAAAGCGACCACCCTGTTTCTCGATCCGCGCCAGGCCGTCGATGCCCAGATGTACGCCCAACTGTCCGAGATGGGATTCCGGCGCAGCGGTGAACACCTGTATCGCCCCCACTGCCAGCACTGCCAGGCCTGCATTCCGGCGCGCATCCCGACCGCCGACTTCCGCCCCAACCGCCAGCAGAAGCGCATCCTCAGGCGCAACCTCGACCTGCAGGTCCGCGCCGTGCGCCCACGGCTCAGCGAGGAGCACTATGCCCTGTATGCTCGCTACATCGAGCAGCGCCACGCCGACGGCGACATGTATCCACCCAGCCGCGAGCAATTCACCAGCTTCCTGGCGCGCGATCTGCCATTCTGCGTGTTCTTCGAGTTCCGCCAGGGCGAGCGCCTTCTGGCGGTCGCAGTCACCGACGTGCTACCCAACGGACTGTCGGCGGTCTATACCTTCTTCGACCCCGATGAGGAAAGACGCAGCCTGGGACGCCTGGCGATCCTCTGGCAGATCGCCGAAGCCGGCAGGCGCGGCCTTCCGGCCGTCTATCTGGGCTACTGGATCCGCA
Organism: Pseudomonas sp. A-1; assembly: GCF_004801855.1. GTDB lineage: Bacteria > Pseudomonadota > Gammaproteobacteria > Pseudomonadales > Pseudomonadaceae > Geopseudomonas. The sequence continues at coordinate 10,642 of NZ_SSTC01000015.1, forward strand.
ACTGCCGCAAGATGAGCTACAAGAGCGAATACCGCCCCCTGGAGCTGTACGTAAACCAGCGCTGGGTGGTGCTCACCTGAGTGCCCCTTGGCGCAAGAGGGGGTTTTCGGGCACAATGCCCGCCGTTTTTGCCCGACCACGTCAACCGGGCCATCCTAAAGTACTTGAGGGCTTTACTGCATGTCGAAAGAAGACAGCTTCGAAATGGAAGGCACTGTCATCGACACCCTGCCCAACACCATGTTCCGCGTGGAGTTGGAAAACGGGCACGTCGTCACCGCGCACATCTCCGGCAAGATGCGCAAGAACTACATCCGTATCCTGACCGGCGACAAGGTGCGCGTCGAACTGACGCCCTACGACCTGAGCAAGGGCCGCATCACCTACCGCGCCCGCTGATCGACACAGGCTCGCGAACGACAACGCCCGGCATAGCCGGGCGTTGTCGTTTTCGGGCAGGCACTGGCCTCCGTCAGGCCGGTAACGCCAGGTTCTCGTACTCGAATACCAGCTCGCCGTCACGCACATCGATGTGCACGGTGCCCCCGTGATCGGCCAGCTCACCGAACAGGATCTGCTCCGCCAGCGGACGCTTGACCTTTTCCTGGATCAGACGCGCCATCGGCCGCGCACCCATCTGCGCATCGTAGCCACGTTCGGCCAGCCAACCGCGCGCGGCCTCGCTGACGTCCAGCAGCACGCGCTTGTCCTCCAGCTGCGCCTGCAGCTCGGTGAGGAACTTGTCGACCACGCTCTTGATGATCGAATGATCCAGCCGACCGAACTGGATGATGGCGTCCAGGCGGTTGCGGAACTCCGGCGTGAAGCTCTTCCTGATCACCTCCAGCGCATCGCTGGAGTGGTCCTGCTGGGTGAAGCCGATCGATGCCCGCGCCGCGGTTTCCGCCCCGGCGTTGGTGGTCATGATCAGGATCACGTTGCGGAAGTCGGCCTTGCGCCCGTTGTTGTCGGTCAGGGTACCGTGATCCATCACCTGCAACAGCAGGTTGAACACCTCCGGATGCGCCTTCTCGATCTCGTCGAGCAGCAGAACGCAGTGCGGCGTCTTGGTGATCGCCTCGGTGAGCAGACCGCCCTGATCAAAGCCGACATAGCCGGGCGGCGCACCGATCAGGCGCGACACGGTGTGCCGCTCCATGTACTCGGACATGTCGAAACGCACCAGCTCGACCCCCATCGCCTTGGCCAGCTGACGCGCCACCTCGGTCTTGCCCACACCGGTCGGACCGGCGAAAAGGAAGGAGCCGACCGGCTTGTCCGGCGCCTTGAGACCCGCCCGCGACAGCTTGATGGCAGTGGACAGCGCCTCGATCGCCGCGTCCTGGCCGAACACCGTCAGCTTTAGGTCGCGCTCGAGGTTGCGCAGCAGCTCCTTGTCCGAGGTAGTGACGTGCTTGGGCGGAATCCGCGCGATCTTCGCCACCACGTCCTCGACCTGCGCCACATCGATGCAGGCGGCACGCCGCGCTTCCGGCTGCAGGCGCTGGTAGGCCCCTGCCTCGTCGATCACGTCGATGGCCTTGTCCGGCATGTGCCGGTCGTTGATGTAGCGCGCCGCGAGCTCGGCGGCGGCACGCAGCGCCTCGTCGGTATAGCTGATCTTGTGGTGCTGCTCGAAACGGCTCTTCAACCCCTTGAGGATGCCGACGGTATCCTCCACCGAAGGCTCGAGCACATCCACCTTCTGGAAGCGCCGCGCCAGCGCGCGATCCTTCTCGAAGATGCCGCGGAACTCCTGGAAGGTGGTGGAGCCGATGCAGCGCATCTCGCCCGACGACAGCAGCGGCTTGAGCAGGTTGGAGGCATCCATCACGCCGCCGGAGGCCGCACCGGCGCCGATGATGGTATGGATCTCGTCGATGAACAGGATGGCATGCGGGCGCCGCCGCAGCTCGTTGAGCAGGGCCTTGAAGCGCTTCTCGAAGTCGCCGCGGTACTTGGTGCCGGCCAGCAGGGCACCGAGGTCCAGCGAGTAGACCACGCTGTTGGCCAGCAGGTCGGGCACCAGGCCGTCGACGATGCGCTTGGCCAGGCCCTCGGCGATCGCCGTCTTGCCCACGCCGGCCTCGCCGACCAGCAACGGATTGTTCTTGCGCCGCCGGGCGAGGATCTGGGCCACCCGCTCCACCTCGAGCTCGCGTCCGACCAGCGGATCGATGCGCCCCTGGCGCGCCAGCTCGTTGAGGTTGCTGGCGTAGGCATCCAGCGGGTTGCCGGACACCGGACTCTCCCCGCCCTCCTCCTCCTGCGACTCCTGCTCCTGTTCGTGGCTTTCGCTCTCGCCCGGCACCTTGGAGATGCCGTGGGCGATGTAGTTGACCACGTCGATGCGGGCGACATTCTGCTGCTTGAGCAGGAATACCGCCTGACTCTCCTGCTCGCTGAAGATCGCCACCAGCACGTTGGCCCCGGTCACCTCGCGCTTGCCGGAGCTCTGCACATGGAACACCGCCCGCTGCAGGACGCGCTGGAAGCCGAGGGTGGGCTGGGTTTCGCGCTCCTCCTCGTGGGCAGGGATCAGCGGCGTGGTCGAATCGATGAATTCGCGCAGATCGTGGCGCAGCCGGTCCAGGTTGGCACCGCAGGCACGCAGGACGGTGGCCGCGGCACCATTGTCGAGTAGGGCCAGCAAGAGGTGCTCGACTGTCATGAACTCATGACGCTTGGCCCGAGCATCCTTGAAGGCGAGATTGAGGGTGACTTCAAGTTCGCGGTTCAACATACTTCACCTCACTTCACCTCGTGCCCAAGGGCCTACAATCAATCAGTCGTCTTTCTCGATCTCGCAGAGCAGCGGGTGCTGAGCCTCCCGCGCGTACTGGTTGACCTGCATCGCCTTGGTTTCGGCGATGTCTCGGGTGTAGATCCCGCACACCGCCCGGCCTTCGGTGTGCACCGCCAGCATGATCCGGGTCGCCTTCTCGCGATCCATGCCGAAGAAACTCTCCAGCACCTCGACCACGAAGTCCATCGGCGTGTAATCGTCGTTGAGCAGGATCACCTTGTACATTGCCGGCGGCTTGAGCGCCGGCTTGGCCTCCTGGACCGCGATCCCCGCCTCATCGTCCGCCGACGGCCCGGGCGAGTCATGATTGAATGTTAGTCGAATCTGGCGGCTTGCATGCATGCTCGGATGGACAACGCTGATGGTATGGATGGGATCGCAGGGGCAAGCATGAAGCGCTTTGCAACCGAAAGGTGCCCTGCCTTGACTATCGGTAAATCGGTGTTACAAACACAAAGGCATACCCATGACGGGTACATGGGCATCGCGATCAGGAACCGGAGTTCCGCAGCGCGGGCCTCAATGGATGATACTCCAGCAATGGAGTCCTTTGCAGAGGGAAGTCAGCATGCTGAGCGGCAAGGTCAAGTGGTTCAACAACGCCAAGGGCTACGGCTTCATCCTGGCCGACGGGCGGGACGAGGACCTGTTTGCGCACTACTCCGCCATCCAGGGTGATGGATACAAGACCCTCAAGGCCGGCCAGCCGGTCAGCTTCGAGATACTGCAGGGCCCCAAGGGGCTGCATGCCGTCAACATCCAACCCCTCGGCACCCCGCCTCGCCCCTCACGCGGCAGCGACTGACACGTCGCCCGCACATCCCGAGACTGCCCCTGGAAAGGCCGACCCGCCGGGCTCGACCTTTCCCGCTCCGGCATCTCCGGCGACGCCGCTGCAGGGCAGCCCGCCCCCGGAGCCCCTGGGGTGGAGCGCATCAAGACCATGAAGAGGTAGGCATATCGTGCTATGCTGCGCGCGCGACTGCGATGGCACAGGGAACCGCGCCGGGCTGGAGCGGGCTCTTTGCCTTTAGTCCAGCTTGCGTCGATCCTCATCGCATAATAATAGTCAAGAACAGCCGCCCAAGGCCAAAAGCCGATGCGCTCAAAATTGCCTCAAGAAACATCTTCTTGAGCGCATCAAGACTTTATGCAACCACAGCAAAACTGAGGGTTAGATTAAAAAGATGTCCACTCCGAAGATCATCTACACCTTTACCGACGAAGCACCGGCGCTGGCTACCTACTCCCTGCTTCCGATCATCCAGGCCTACACCGCATCCGCCGGCATCGCGGTCGAAACGCGGGACATCTCCCTCGCAGGTCGCATCCTCGCCACCTTCCCCGAATACCTGAGCGACGAGCAGCGTATCGGTGACCACCTCGCCGAACTGGGCGAGCTGGCCAAGACCCCCGAAGCCAACATCATCAAGCTGCCGAACATCAGCGCCTCCATCCCGCAGCTGAAGGCCGCCATCAAGGAACTGCAGCAGCAGGGCTTCAAGCTGCCGGAATACCCGGACGAGCCGGCCAACGACACCGAGAAGGACGTCAAGGTCCGCTACGACAAGATCAAGGGCAGCGCCGTGAACCCGGTCCTGCGCGAAGGCAACTCCGACCGCCGCGCCCCGCTATCGGTCAAGAACTACGCCCGCAAGCACCCGCACAAGATGGGTGCCTGGAGCGCCGACTCCAAGTCGCACGTGGCCTTCATGGGCCAAGGTGACTTCTACGGCAGCGAGAAGGGCGCCCTGATCGACAATGCCGGCTCGGTGAAGATCGAGCATGTCGCCGCCGACGGCAGCGTCAGCGTGCTGAAGGCCTCCACCAAGGTGCTGGCCGGCGAGATCATCGACAGCTCCGTGATGAGCAAGAAGGCCCTGCGCGCCTTCATCGCCGAGCAGATCGAGGACGCCAAGGCCCAGGGCGTGCTGTTCTCCGCCCACCTGAAGGCCACCATGATGAAGGTCTCCGACCCGATCATGTTCGGCCACATCGTCGCCGAGTTCTACAAGAACACCCTGACCAAGCACGCCGACGTGCTGGCCGAAGCCGGCTTCAACCCGAACAACGGCATCGGCGACCTGTATGCACGCATCCAGTCGCTGCCGGAAGCCAAGCAGGCGGAAATCAAGGCCGACATCGAGGCCGAGTACGCCCAGCGCCCGGCCATGGCCATGGTCAACTCCGACAAGGGCATCACCAACCTGCACGTGCCGAGCGACATCATCGTCGACGCCTCCATGCCGGCGATGATCCGCGACTCCGGCAAGATGTGGGGCCCGGATGGCCAGCTGCACGACACCAAGGCGCTGATCCCGGACCGCTGCTACGCCACCATGTACCAGGTGGTCATCGAGGACTGCAAGAAGAACGGCGCCTTCGATCCGGTCACCATGGGCAGCGTGCCGAACGTCGGCCTGATGGCCCAGCAGGCCGAGGAATACGGCTCCCACGACAAGACCTTCGAAATCACCGCCGACGGCGTGGTGCGCGTGACCGACGAGGCCGGCAACGTGCTGATGGAGCAGGCCGTCGAGGCCGGCGACATCTGGCGCATGTGCCAGGTCAAGGACGCCCCGATCCAGGACTGGGTCAAGCTGGCCGTCAACCGCGCCCGCCTGAGCAACACCCCGGCGGTGTTCTGGCTCGACGCCAACCGCGCCCACGACGCCCTGGTCATCGAGAAGGTGCAGAAGTACCTGAAGGACCACGACACCAGCGGCCTGGAAATCCACATCATGGCCCCGGTCGAGGCGATGAAGCTGTCGCTGGAGCGCATCCGTGCCGGCAAGGACACCATCTCCGTCACCGGCAACGTGCTGCGCGACTACCTGACCGACCTGTTCCCGATCATGGAACTGGGCACCTCCGCCAAGATGCTGTCCATCGTTCCGCTGATGGCCGGTGGCGGCCTGTTCGAGACCGGCGCCGGCGGTTCGGCACCCAAGCACGTCCAGCAGTTCATGGAAGAGAACCACCTGCGCTGGGACTCGCTGGGCGAGTTCCTCGCCCTGGCCGCCTCGCTGGAGCACCTGGGCAACGCCTACGGCAACGCCAAGGCCGCCGTGCTGGCCAAGACCCTGGACCAGGCCAACGGCCAGTTCCTCGACAGCAACAAGTCGCCGTCGCGCAAGGTCGGCCAGCTCGACAACCGCGGCAGCCACTTCTACCTGGCGCTGTACTGGGCCCAGGCCCTGGCCGCGCAGAGCGAGGACCTGGAGCTGCAGGCCCAGTTTGCCAACCTGGCCAAGGTGCTGAGCGACAACGAGGAAAAGATCGTTGCCGAACTGAACGAGGTGCAGGGCAAGTCGGTCGACATCGGCGGCTACTACCACGCCGACCCGCAGCTGACCAGCCAGGCCATGCGCCCGAGCGCGACCCTCAACGCGGCCATCGCCGCGCTGGTCTGAGCGCAGCAGCGTGACGGGCGACTCCGGTCGCCCGCAGCCTGACAGGAACCCCGGCCGCGCGCCGGGGTTCCTGTTTCCGCGGCCCGTACGGCCGCCATCGAGGAACGGAGCCCCGCATGAAACGCTTCATCCCCCACGTCACCGTGGCCACCGTGGTCGAGGACCAGGGCCGCTTCCTGCTGGTCGAGGAGCGCGCCGAGGGTCGCGTGGTGCTCAACCAGCCCGCCGGCCACCTGGAAGCCGACGAAACCCTGCTCGAGGCCGCGCTGCGCGAGACCCTCGAGGAAACCGGCTGGGAGGTCGAACTGACCGGCGTCACCGGCATCTACCTGTACACTGCCCCGGCCAACGGCGTGACCTACCAGCGCGTGTGCTTCGCCGCCCGCCCGCTGCGCCATCGCCCGGAGCTGCCACTGGATCACGGCATCATCGGCCCGCGCTGGCTGACCCGCGAGGAGCTGGAGGAGCGCAGCGAGCAATGGCGCAGCGCCCTGGTGCCGCGCTGCATCGACGACTATCTGACCGGCGGCTGCTACCCGCTGGAACTGATCCGCGAGCCGGCCTTCCTCACCGCCGGGAAGTAGCTCCGCGCGGTCGGTCCGCGCGCGCCGACAGACCTGCTAGAATCGCCCCTTTGCACTCCAGCAACGGTTTCCCGGATGACTATGCGTGACCCAGCCCATACCCGCGTGATCGTCGGCATGTCCGGCGGCGTGGACTCCTCCGTCTCGGCCCTGCTCCTGCAGCAGCAGGGCTATCAGGTCGAAGGCCTGTTCATGAAGAACTGGGAGGAGGACGACGGCACCGAGTACTGCACCGCCAGGGAGGACCTGGCCGACGCCCAGGCCGTGTGCGACCGGCTCGGCATCAAGCTGCACACCGCCAACTTCGCCGCCGAGTACTGGGACAACGTGTTCGAGCACTTCCTTGCCGAATACAAGGCCGGCCGCACGCCCAACCCGGACATCCTGTGCAACCGGGAAATCAAGTTCAAGGCGTTCCTCGACTACGCCCTGATGCTCGGCGCCGACCTGATCGCCACCGGCCACTACGTGCGCCGCCGCGACATCGACGGACGCAGCGAGCTGCTCAAAGGCCTCGACCCCAACAAGGACCAGAGCTACTTCCTGCACGCCGTCGGCGGCGAGCAGATCGGCAAGACCCTGTTCCCGGTGGGCGAACTGGAGAAGCCGGCGGTACGCGCCATCGCCGAGCAGTACGGCCTGGCCACCGCCAAGAAGAAGGACTCCACCGGCATCTGCTTCATCGGCGAGCGGCGCTTCCGCGACTTCCTCAAGCAGTACCTGCCGGCCCAGCCGGGCGACATCCAGACCGTCGACGGCAAGGTGATCGGTCGCCATCACGGCCTGATGTACCACACCATCGGCCAGCGCCAGGGCCTGGGCATCGGCGGCATGAAGGATGCCGGCGACGACGCCTGGTACGTGCTGGCCAAGGACCTGGCGCGCAACGTGCTGGTCGTTGGCCAGGGTCACCACCACCCGTGGCTGATGTCACGCAGCCTCAATGCCTCGCAGATCTACTGGGTCAACCCGGTCGACCTGAGCCAGCCGCTGCGCCTCACCGCCAAGGTGCGCTACCGCCAGCAGGACCAGGCGTGCACCCTGGCGCGCACCGCGCAAGGCGGCTATGTCGCCACCTTCGACGAGCCGCAGCGGGCGGTCACTCCCGGCCAGTCGGTGGTGTTCTACGCCGGCGAGGTCTGCCTCGGCGGCGGCGTGATCGAGACCGCCACGCCCTGGGATGCGGAGATCCAGCGCCCATGACCCGCGAACAGGAACGCCTGATCGCCCTCGCCGGGGTGTTCACCGCCGCCGCACTGGTCGAGCGCCTGGCCAAGACCGGCCAGGTCCAGGAGGGGCCGCTGACCTGCATGCTCGGCAGCCTGCTGGTGCGCAACCCCAAGGACACCCTCGAGGTGTACGGTGGCGACCACTTCAACCTGCGCGAGGGCCTGCGCGCCCTGGCCGGCGCCCTCGAGCGCAACCCGCAGAACCTGCCGCGCGACTGCCTGCGCTATGCCCTGGCCCTGCTGGCCCTGCAGCGCCAGCTGGACAAGCGCAGCGACATGCTGCAGGTGATCGGCAGCCGCCTGCAGCAGATCGACAGCCAGGCGCAGCTGTTCGGCATCGCCCATGACAACGTGGTGGCCGCCTGCGCCGCGCTGTACCAGGACACGCTGAGCACCTTCCGCCAGCGCATCCAGGTGCATGGCGAGATGCAGCACCTGCAGAACAGCCGCAACGCCGAGAAGATCCGCGCCCTGCTGCTCGCCGGCATCCGCAGCGCCATGCTCTGGCGCCAGCTCGGCGGCCACCGCTGGCAGCTGCTGTTCAGCCGGCGCAAGCTGCTGAACGAGCTCTACCCGCTGCTGCGCGGCTGAACCGTGGGCCAGCCCTCCGCCACCCCGGCCCGCCTGCACCGACCGGCCCGGGGTGCCGCCCTGCTGGCGCTGTCGGCGCTGTTCTTCACCCTGATGGGCGTGTTCATCCGCGAGGCCACCGTCGAGGGCGTCAACAACGCGATGGTGGTGTTCTTCCGCAACGCCGTCGGCGTGCTGTTCTTCCTGCCGCTGGCGCTGACCCGCGGCCTCGGCCCGCTGCGCACCGCACGGCCGTGGGCGCACCTCAAGCGCACCCTGTGCGGCCTGGCGGCGATGTACTGCTACTTCTACGCTCTCGCCCACCTGCCGCTGACCGACGCCATGCTGTTCAGCTACGCCGCGCCGGTGTTCACCCCGCTGATCGCCTGGTGGTGGCTGAAGGAGCCGCTGACCAGGCGCATGCTGCTGGCCACCGCGATCGGCTTCGCCGGCGTGCTGCTGGTGGCCAAGCCCAGCGGCGCTGTGGTCTCCGGCATCGCGCTGATCGGCATCCTCGCCAGCGTGATGGCCGCCTGCGCCTTCGTCTCGATCCGCGAGATGAGCAACACCGAGCCGGCGTTCCGCATCGTCTTCTACTTCGCCCTGTTCAGCGCGCTGGTTTCCGCCGTGCCGCTGCTGTGGGCCTGGCAACCGCTCGACCGCCACCAGCTGCTCCTGCTGCTGGCCGCCGGCGTGGTGGCCAGCTTCGGCCAGCTGACCATGTCGCAGGCCTACAGCTACGCCCCGCCCGGCCTGATCGGCCCGGTCGCCTACCTGGCCATCGTCTTCGCCGGGATCATCGCCTGGCTGCGCTGGGACGAGGTGCCCGCCGGCGCCTCGCTGCTCGGCGCCGGGCTGATCTTCGCCGCCAGCCTGATCCCGCTGCTGCGCCGTTCGCGCTGAGCGCGGGCCGAGCGGCGTCTTTCCGTGTATAATCCTGCCCCTTTCTGTTGCCAGACTGTCGAGAACGTCCCCATGCAGCTCTCCTCGCTCACTGCGGTGTCCCCCGTTGATGGCCGCTACGCCGGCAAAACCGCCGCCCTGCGTCCGATCTTCAGCGAATTCGGCCTGATCCGCTGCCGCGTGCAGGTGGAAGTGCGCTGGCTGCAGCGCCTGGCCGCCCACGCCGGCATCCCGGAGGTCGCGCCGTTCTCCGCCGAAGCCAACGCCCTGCTCGACGAGCTGGCGGAAAACTTCCAGCTCGAGCACGCCCAGCGCATCAAGGAAATCGAGCGCACCACCAACCACGACGTCAAGGCCGTGGAATACCTGCTCAAGGAGCAGGCCGCCAGGCTGCCGGAGCTGGCCGCGGTGAGCGAGTTCATCCACTTCGCCTGCACCAGCGAGGACATCAACAACCTGTCCCACGCCCTGATGCTGCGCGAAGGCCGCGACAGCGTGCTGCTGCCGCTGATGCGCCAGCTGGCCGACGCCATCCGCGCCCTGGCCGTGCAGTTCGCCGACGTGCCGATGCTGTCGCGCACCCACGGCCAGCCGGCCTCGCCGACCACCATGGGCAAGGAGCTGGCCAACGTGGTCTACCGCCTGGAGCGCCAGATCGCCCAGGTCGCCGCCGTGCCGCTGCTCGGCAAGATCAACGGCGCCGTGGGCAACTACAACGCCCACCTGTCCGCCTACCCGGACGTCGACTGGGAAGCCAACGCCCGCGAGTTCATCGAGGACGACCTCGGCCTGAGCTGGAACCCCTACACCACCCAGATCGAGCCGCACGACTACATCGCCGAGCTGTTCGACGCCATCGCCCGCTTCAACACCATCCTGATCGACTTCGATCGCGACATCTGGGGCTACATCTCCCTCGGCTACTTCAAGCAGAAGACCGTGGCCGGCGAGATCGGCTCCTCGACCATGCCGCACAAGGTCAACCCGATCGACTTCGAGAACTCCGAGGGCAACCTCGGCATCGCCAACGCCCTGCTGCAGCACCTGGCCAGCAAGCTGCCGATCTCCCGCTGGCAGCGCGACCTGACCGACTCCACCGTGCTGCGCAACCTCGGCGTCGGCCTGGCGCACAGCCTGATCGCCTACGAGGCCAGCCTCAAGGGCATCGGCAAGCTGGAACTGAACGCCGCCCGCCTGGCCGAAGACCTGGACAACTGCTGGGAAGTGCTGGCCGAGCCGGTGCAGACCGTGATGCGCCGCTACGCCGTCGAGAACGCCTACGAGAAGCTCAAGGAACTGACCCGCGGCAAGGGCATCAGCCCCGAGGCGCTGCGCGAGTTCATCGACACCCTGGCGATCCCCGAGCAGGCCAAGGCCGAGCTGCGCGCCATGACCCCGGCCAGCTACATCGGCAACGCGGTGGCCCAGACCAAACGCATCTGATCCCAGCCTGAACGGCCTCTCGCCCGACCGTCCAGACTGGCAGCCACCTCCAGTCTTGCGGTCGGGCGTTTTCATATTTGAAGAGTTGGATATGGCACCCGATACCCCGCTGCAACTGCTGGGCGGCCTGACGCCCCGCGAATTCCTCCGCGACTACTGGCAGCAGAAGCCGCTGCTGGTGCGCCAGGCCATCCCCGGCTACCAGAGCCCGATCAGCCCCGACGAACTGGCCGGCCTGTCGCTGGAGGAGGAAGTCGAGTCGCGCATCGTCCTCGAGCACGGCGCCAGCCCCTGGGAGCTGCGTCGCGGCCCGTTCAGCGAAGAGACCTACCAGAATCTTCCGGAGCGTGACTGGACCCTGCTGGTGCAGGCGGTCGACCAGTTCGTGCCGGAAATGCGCGAGCTGATGGAGCAGTTCCTGTTCCTGCCCAGCTGGCGCATCGACGACCTGATGATCAGCTACGCCGCCCCCGGCGGCGGCGTCGGCCCGCATTTCGACAACTACGACGTGTTCCTCCTGCAGGCCCACGGCCACCGCCGCTGGAAGCTCGGCCAGCTGTGCGACAGCGACAGTCCGCTGCTCGAGCATCCGGACCTGCGCATCCTGGCCGGCTTCGAGCAGAGCGACGAATGGGTACTGGAGCCCGGCGACATGCTCTACCTGCCGCCGCGCCTGGCTCACTACGGCATCGCCGAGGACGAGTGCATGACCTACTCGGTGGGCTTCCGCGCGCCCAGCGCCAGCGAGGTGCTGACCCACTTCACCGACTTCCTCGGCCAGTTCCTGCCCGACGAGGAGCGCTACAGCGACGCCGGCTGCCAGCCTGCAGGCGACCCCAACCAGATCCAGCGCGACGCCCTCGAGCGCCTGCGCGGACTGATCGACCGCCACATGAGCGACGAGAAGCTGCTGCTGACCTGGTTCGGCCAGTTCATGACCGAGCCGCGCTACCCGGAGCTGGTGGCCGGCGAGGAGCTCCCCGAGGACGAGTTCTTCGCCGCCCTCGGCGACGGCGCCGTGCTGGTGCGCAACCCCAGCGCGCGCCTGGCCTGGAGCGAGATCGACGACTATCTGGTGCTGTTCGCCAGCGGCAACAGCCGCCGCCTCGACGCCTCGCTGCGCGAACTGCTCAAGCTGGTATGCAGCGCCGACGCCCTGCACCTGGAGAATCTCGAGCCCTGGCTGGAGAGCGACGAGGCGCTGACGCTGATCTACGAACTGGTCAAACAGGGAAGTCTGGAGTTTGCCGCCGATGAATAAGCTCACCGTACGGATCGCCGACTGGCATGCCGACAACGCCGACCTGCGCCGCATCCGCGAGGCGGTGTTCGTGGTCGAACAGGAAGTGCCGCCGGAGCTGGAGTGGGACGCCGAGGACGTCGACGCCGTGCATTTCCTCGCCTTCGAGGGCGACTTCGCCGTCGGCACCGCGCGCCTGCTGCCGGACGGCCAGATCGGCCGCGTCTCGGTGATCAAGGACTGGCGCGGCCTGCACATCGGCGAGATGCTGATGCAGGCGGCCATCGCCGAGGCCGAGCGCCGCGGCCTGCGCCGCCAGATGCTCACCGCCCAGGCCCATGCCGTGCGCTTCTACGAACGGCTAGGCTTCCGGGTAGCCAGCGAGGAATTCCTCGAGGCCGGCATCCCCCACGTCGACATGGTGCGCGACAGCGCCTGAGAGGCCACCCGATGAGCAACGCCCCGGAACGCGACAACGACCACGGCACTCCACTGCCCGCCCTCGATTTCCGCTCTCCGGGGCGTTTTGCCATCCACAACCCGCCCGCCGAGGGCGGCGCGCCGGCCAGCCGGCTGGAGCCCGCCCCCTTCGCCCTCGGCCAGCATGAGGCTGTCGAACGCACCGACAGCCCGGCACAGCTGCGCAGCCACGCCCTGGCGCTGATCCAGCAGGCCCGCCGCTCGCTGTGCCTGTACACGCCGGACCTGGAGCCCTGGCTGTATGACCAGCGCGCCATCGCCGAGGCCTGCAGCCGCCTGCTGCGCGCCCATCCGCGCAACTGCCTGCGCATCCTGCTGCGCGACAGCGCCCTGGCGGTACGCCAAGGCCATGCCCTGCTGCGCCTGGCCCGCCAGTTGCCGAGCAACTGCCAGATCCGCAGGCTCGGCCCCGACCAGCCTGCCGACGACCCCGCCTACCTGCTGGTCGACGACTGCGGCCTGCTGCTGCGCAGTGCACCGCTGCTGCCCGCCGCACAGGTCCACTACCAGGCCCGCGGCCGGGTGCGCCAGCTGCAGCGCCAGTTCGACCAGGCCTGGGAGAGTGCCGGCGGCGATCCGAACCTGAGGAGCTTCCTGCTGTGACACCCCGCTCCTGGCTGACGCTGCTTGCCCTGGCCTGCAGCCTGAGCGCCGGGGCGACCCCGCGCACCGAAATCCTGCCGCTGCACTACCGCTCGGCCGAGGAACTGCTGCCGATCGCGCAGTCGCTGCTGGATGGTGCAGGCCGTGTCAGCGCCTACGGCAACCAGTTGGTGGTCAATGCCGAGCCGGACAAGATCGCCGAACTGCAGGAGCTGCTGCAGCAGCTCGACACGCCGCCGCAGCGCCTGCTGATCACCGTCGACAGCCAGCAGGACAGCAGCGCCCGCCAGGATGGCTACCGGGTCGACGGCAGCATCAGCGCCGGCAATGTCGAGATCATCGGCGGCCGCGGCGAACACCACGGCCGCGACGAGGTGCGCATCATCCGGCGCAGCAGTGCCGGCGGCAGCGGCTCAGTGCAGCAGGTGCAGGCGACCGCAGGCTATCCCGCACTGATCCAGATCGGCGAGAGCGTGCCGCTGACCAGCTACGGACGCGACGCCCATGGCTACCCGCGCGAATACACCGAGTATCGCGACATCAACCGCGGTTTCGAGGTGGTCGCCCACGTGCAGGGCGACCGGGTCCAGCTCGACATCCGCAGCCGCCAGGATCGCCTGGCCGGCCCTGACGGCACCCTCGACACCCAGACCACCGCCACCCGCGTCAGCGGCCGCCTGGGCGAGTGGATCGAGCTGGGCGGCATCCGCGAAAGCGCCGGCGAGCAGCGCTCCGGCCTGCTCTCCCGGCAGGCCGGCAGCGTCCGGGATAACCGGGTGCTACGGCTCAAGGTCGACCTTCTCGAGTGATCTAGAACTTTTGTAGTAGCTCCAAAAAAAAACTACAAAATCCATTGACGCCCCGTCTCTCTCCTAGCATGATGGCCTCGCTCCCGCTGACCAGAGGTCCGAAACGGCCCCCGGATCGCACTCCAGACCACCCCTGGAGTCGGTTCGTGTCAGTACCCCCCACCCGGCGGTGCGACAAGGTTGCGACTGGAACGAAGTTGTCCTGAGGGACGGGGAAGCAAGGTTTCAACCGGCATGACGGACACGGCCCATCCGGCTGTTGTAGTCACCCCACCGGTCGTCACTACATCCCCTCCTCCGGCCTCCTGCCGAACCGGTCTCTCCCTCGACGCTCTGCGGTGAGCTCTTGCAACACTACCGTCAACACCTCAGGTGTTGAATGGGAATGTCGGTGCTCAACGAAACACACAAACTTGAAGGATTGACCATGTCCGCTTATCAAAACGACATCAAGGCCGTAGCCGCCCTGAAAGAGAAGTTCGGCAGCAGCTGGAGCGCCATCGACCCTGAGTCCGTCGCTCGCATGCGCGCCCAGAACCGCTTCAAGACCGGTCTGGATATCGCCAAGTACACCGCCGCCATCATGCGCAAGGACATGGCCGAGTACGACGCCGACTCTTCCGTCTACACCCAGTCGCTGGGTTGCTGGCACGGCTTCATCGGTCAGCAGAAGCTGATCTCCATCAAGAAGCACCTGAAGACCACCAACAAGCGCTACCTGTACCTGTCCGGCTGGATGGTTGCCGCCCTGCGCTCCGACTTCGGCCCGCTGCCGGACCAGTCGATGCACGAGAAGACTGCCGTTTCCTCGCTGATCGAAGAGCTGTACACCTTCCTGCGCCAGGCCGACTCCCGTGAGCTGGACCTGCTGTTCACCGCCCTGGACGCTGCCCGCGAAGCCGGCGATAACGCCAAGGCTGCCGAGATCCAGAACCAGATCGACAACTACGAAACCCACGTTGTCCCGATCATCGCCGACATCGATGCCGGCTTCGGCAACCCGGAAGCCACCTACCTGCTGGCCAAGAAGATGATCGAGGCGGGTGCCTGCTGCATCCAGATCGAGAACCAGGTTTCCGACGAGAAGCAGTGCGGCCACCAGGACGGCAAGGTTACCGTTCCGCACGTCGACTTCCTCGCCAAGATCGCTGCTGTTCGCTACGCCTTCCTCGAGCTGGGCGTTGACGACGGCGTGATCGTTGCCCGTACCGACTCCCTGGGTGCCGGCCTGACCAAGCAGATCGCCGTGACCAAAGAGCCGGGCGACCTGGGCGACCTGTACAACTCCTTCCTGGATTGCGAAGAGATCTCCGAAGCCGAGCTGGGCAACGGCGACGTCGTGATCAAGCGCGAAGGCAAGCTGCTGCGTCCGAAGCGCCTGCCGAGCAACCTGTTCCAGTTCCGCAAGGGCACCGGCGAAGATCGCTGCGTCCTGGACTGCATCACCTCGCTGCAGAACGGTGCCGACCTGCTGTGGATCGAGACCGAGAAGCCGCACGTTGGCCAGATCAAGGGCATGGTTGACCGCATCCGCGAAGTCATCCCGAACGCCAAGCTGGTGTACAACAACAGCCCGTCGTTCAACTGGACCCTGAACTTCCGTCAGCAGGCGTTCGACGCCATGGTTGCCGCAGGCAAGGACGTCTCCGCCTACGACCGCGCCCAGCTGATGAGCGCCGAGTACGACGAGACCGAACTGGCCCAGGTCGCCGACGAGATGATCCGCACCTTCCAGCGCGACGGTTCCGCTCAGGCCGGCATCTTCCACCACCTGATCACCCTGCCGACCTACCACACCGCGGCCCTGTCCACCGACAACCTGGCCAAGGGCTACTTCGCCGAAGAAGGCATGCTGGCCTACGTGAAGGGCGTGCAGCGTCAGGAAATCCGTCAGGGTATCGCCTGCGTCAAGCACCAGAACATGGCTGGCTCCGACATCGGTGACAACCACAAGGAATACTTCGCTGGTGAAGCTGCCCTGAAGGCCGGTGGTAAAGACAACACCATGAACCAGTTCTAAGGAACCGGCTCATTCGACCCTCGGGTCGAGCCCTCGAAAACCCCGGTCGCAAGACCGGGGTTTTTCATTTCGCGAGAGGCACCGGCTCATCGGTGCGTCAGCGCTTCGCGCCCTGCCTGGTTCTGCGGTTCGGCCAGCATCCCCGTACTGCCCAGGCGAATGCTGTAGATCGCGCCATCGGCCAGCGGCAGGAAAGTCACCCGCGCGCCACGCGCATCGAGCAGCGGCAGATCCCAGCCACTCTCGCGCAGCCAGCGCCACAGATCGACGCCATACGGACTCCGCGCCAGCATGATGCGGCTGGGCTCCGCGCCCCCCTGCGGATCGGCCTGCCGATAACGGGCCGCCAGCAGTTCGAGGCGATACCCCGAGCGCAGCCCGATAAGGGTCGCCAGGCCCTTCCAGTCGAACAGTCGTGCGTCCAGCTGCCAGAGCTCGCCATTGACGAGCAGATCCCGCCGGGTGCCTCCCTCCTGCAGGGACACCAGGTAGCGCTGGCTGCCCCGAGCCTCGATGCTGATCGTCGCCAGCGGCTCGCCCGCCGGCGGCAGCGCCGCATAGCTGCGCAGGTCCCAGGCCACCACCCCGGCCACGCCAGCCAGCGCCAGCAGCCCCAATCCGCAGGTGCCTCGCAGCCAGCCAAGGAACCAGCCACGCCGCAGCAGCATGCGCCCCCCCAGCACCAGTACCAGCAGCGCCGCCAGAGCCACAGCCCAGGCCAGTCCGTTGTATTGCATGCTCGTCACTCCCTCTCGCCAGACAATTGCGGCATTATGCGTACGCCACCTTTCCAGCGGCCAGCGCGAGCTCCGCACAATCGTCAACAGATCAAGCTTTGCATGGCCTTCGAACTCGCCCTGGAACCCCTGTCCCTGCTACTGCTGATCGGCGTGGCCTTCACCGCGGGCTTCATCGATGCCATCGCCGGCGGCGGCGGTCTGCTGACCATTCCGGCCCTGCTCACCACCGGCCTGCCCCCTCACCTGGTGCTGGGTACCAACAAGCTGTGCGCCACCTTCGGCTCGGCCACGGCCGCCTGGACTTTCCACCGCCGCCGGCTGTTCAGCCCACGCCAATGGTGGCGGGGCCTGCTCGCCACCGCCATCGGCGCGCTGCTCGGCGCCTGGGGTGCCCATCTGCTGCCGGCCGACTGGCTGAATCGGATGCTGCCGGTCGTGGTATTCGCCTGCGGCCTGTATCTGCTGTTCAATCCGACGCCACGACCGGACACCAGCAGCGCCCCACCGCCACAGCGCCGACAGTGGCCGCAGGGCCTGACCCTGGGCTTCTACGATGGCATCGCCGGGCCCGGCACCGGCGCCTTCTGGACGGTGAGCAGTCTGCTGCTCTACCCGCTCGACCTGCTGCGCGCCAGCGGCGTGGCGCGCAGCATGAACTTCGTCAGCAACGCCATGGCCCTGGCGGTATTCATCGCCGCCGGCCAGGTCGCGTGGGCTCTGGGCATCGGCATGGGCCTGGCGCTGATGCTGGGCGCCTTCCTCGGCGCGCGCACGGCCATCCGCGGCGGCTCGAAACTGATCCGTCCGGTGTTCATCTCGGTGGTACTGGCGCTGACCGCGCGCCTAGCCTGGCAGCACTGGTTCGGCGTCGCCTGAGCGGCGCGCCAGGTGCAGGTCGATCAGATAACGGGCGATGGAGCCACGGGCCGGCAGCGGCGGCAGGGCATCGACGCGGAACCAGCGTGCATCCTCGATCTCCTCCGGCTGCGGCACGATCTCGCCGCCGGCGTAGTCGGCATGGAAACCGAGCATCAGCGAATGGGGAAACGGCCAGTTCTGGCTGGCGATGTAGCGCAGGTTGCCGACCTCCACCGCCACCTCCTCGCGCACCTCGCGGTGCACGCAGGCCTCGATCGACTCGCCCGGCTCGACGAAGCCCGCCAGGGTGCTGTAGACGCCGCTGACGAAACGCGGCGAGCGGGCCAGCAGCAGCTCGTCGCCGCGACTGACCAGCACGATGATGCTCGGTGACAGGCGTGGATACTGCTGCAGCTGGCAGTGCGGACAGGCCATCGCCCGTTCGCCGGCCAGCGCCTGCAGCGGCGCACCGCAACTGCCGCAGAAGCGGTGCTGGCGGGCCCAGGTACCGACCTGGGCGGCATAGCCGAGCATGCGGAAGGTGGCGAAGTCGCCCTCGAGCATGAACTGGCGCAGCCCCTTCCAGAAACCGCCGGCGGGCGACTGAAGCGCCTGATCGTCCAGCTCGAGGACGAACACCGCCTCGCCGTCGAGGCGGCCGATACCGTGCTCGGCGAGGATGCCGAAGCCTTGCGCCTTCAGCCAATCGCGAGGGAAGAGGACGCCCCTGGCGTCGCAGAGAAACTGCTGGCGGCAGTGCGCCAGCGCCCAGCCTCCCGGCTGCGCGGGGTCGATGACCGCCGGCTGCCAGGAGTGCCGGGACATCAGGCAGCGACCTGCATGCCCAGCGCGCGCACGCTGTCGGCGGCGAGGTCGAGCACGTCCTGCTGGCCTTCCGGCCGCAGGTTGGCGCCACCTTCGAGGAAGAACTCGAGACTGGTCAGGGCGTCGGCCAGGGTCTCCAGCATCTGCTCGGAGGGGATCTGGGCGTTCTCGATCATGTGCCGCTGGATGTAGTCGGCACAGGCGCCGACCAGTTCGGCGGCCCGCTCCAGACCGAGGAACCACAGGCCGCCGCGCACCGCCTGCAGGCTGGTCGGTACGTTGGCCAGGTTGAGCTTGTCGCCGCTGGATTCGAGGTAGGCGGTGATGGCGCGCTTGGCCAGCGCCAGGCCCGCCTGAGCCTCGTCGATGACCACGATGCGCGCCTCGACCAGCTGGTGCGAAGCGTAGGAGTCGCCCTGCGTCGCACCGGCGATCTGCACCGTGCTGGCCTGACGCTTGCGCTGCTCGCTCTGCTCGAGGGTGGCTACCATGCTTTCCATGTACAGCAGGGCATCGGCCAGGCGCAACAGTTCGGCCGCCGGCGGCGTGTCGCTGCGCGAGCACCAGCTGCCGACCATCTCCACCTGCGCCTGCAGGGCATTGGCCGCCGAACTCAGACCGACCATGCCGAGGGTCTTGGCCAGCTTGCCGACCTGCGCATGCAGACCGACCCTGGCTTCCTGCTGCGCGGCACCGCGCTCGATCAGATCGAGTGCGTCCTTGACCCCGGCCAGCTCCTCGCGGATCGCCAGCGACAGCGAGCGCATGACCTCTTCACCGGGCCCGGACAGGCGCCTTGATTCCTCTTCCAGCAGGTGGTCGGTGAACGGCAACGGCGCCAGGCCGAACACCCGGCGCATCTCGCTGGCGCGCTCGCCCTGGGTACCGGCCAGCGCCACCATGTACAGCAGCTCCTTGAGCAGGCTGCGCGGCGCCTCGAACTGCTGGTTGCCCAGCAACTGGCGCAGGTCGCGGTCGAGGCGCGACAGCAGCTGCTTGCGCGAGCGGGTCGGGCGCATCCGCCCATCGGCCATGGCTTCCAGTGCCGCGGCACCGATCCAGCACAGGCGCGAGCGCTCGCGCCCGCCGAGCAGGTCGTCGAGGCGCCCGAGAGCGCGCGACATCAGTTTGAGCGCGGCGGCCAGGTTCTGCTCGCGCAGCACGTTCATCAGGCCCAGCTGATACATCTGGCGCAGGCGGCCGCCGTCGCGGTTGGCCACCCCCGGCTGGATCTCGATGTTGCGGCGCGGCGGCCGCGGCTGATCGAGACGGACGCTGAAGAAGTAGCATTCCGGCAAAGCCGGCTGGCCGGTGGACAGCCGCACCTCGTTGATGATCGGCAGCAGCAGCTCGGGGATTTCCTGGCGGTGGTTGTCGATGCCCTCCAGGTAGCGGCGCAGCACGAACAGCGCCTTGCCCAGCGCGGCCAACTGACCGTCGCGCTCCTGGCCGGCACCGACCGGGATGTCGGTGGCCAGCAGCAGGGCCTCCTGGGCCAGCAGCTCGGCGCCGGCCAGCTCGATCAGCTTGAGGATGCCGCGGATCTGCTGCAGGTACTCGACTGCCTGCTGCAGCAGGCTGACGTTGAGTCGATCGGCGATGAACTGCTCGAGGCTCTGCTCGGCCTGCTCGATGGTGGCGAACAGTTCGTTGCGCACCAGACCAAGGGACGTGGCTCCGGTTACCATGCGCTGCTTCCGCCTCCCACGCGGTACGAATCGGGCTGCCTGGCCACTTCCTGTGACCTGGCAACGTGCAAGCGGTGATCATCCTGACTGCTGGTGAGTGCTTTCGCCTCAAGCCATCGCGACATGGGCGCGCCTCCGGGCAGAAACTCGACGTCGGGGCGACCCCCTGGCCACCCACTTTTTAGATGCTGGCACTATAACAAGCCTGGCGACAAAGGCGAATCCGACCATAGTGATCCAGATCACGGCAGCCTCGGGTTGCCCTCGCTCAGACGCGGATGCAGTCCACGGTATTGCGGCGCTGACCGTCGACCTGCGTGTGCTGCAGCCCGTGGACCTCGGACTCGAAGCCCGGAAAGGCCTGCTCGAAGCGGCGGGAGAACTGCAGGTAGTCGATGATCGGCCGGCAGGCGGCGGTGAAGCGCTCCCCCGGCATGATCAGCGGGATCCCCGGCGGATAGGGCACCAGCATCACCGCGGCGATGCGCCCCTCCAGCGCCTCCAGCGGCACCGCCTCGACCTCGCCGCGTACCAGATGATCCCAGGCTGCGGCCGGCTTCAGGGCCAGCTCCGGCAGATGCGTGTACATGCGGCTGAGCGCCCGCGGCACGCGGTTGTCTCGATAGCAGGCATGCAACTGCTCGCACAGATCGCGCAGACCGAGCCCCTGGTAGCGCAGCGGATCGACGCGGGCAATCGAGGGCAGCGCCTCGACCAGCGGCGCATTGGCGTCGTACAGGCGCTTGAACTCGAGCAGCTCGGTGACCAGCGTGCTCCACTTGCCCTTGGTGATGCTCAGCGAGAACAGCACCAGCAGCGAGTAGAGACCGGTCTTCTCCACCACCACACCGCGCTCCCAGAGGAACTTGCCGACCACCGCCGCCGGGATGCCCCGCCCCTGCAGGCTGCCGTCGGCGCGCAGGCCGGGCATCACCAGGGTGACCTTGACCGGATCGAGCAGCACGTAGTCCTCGGCCAGGTCGCCGAACCCGTGCCAGGACGCCTGCGGCGCCAGCAGCCAGTCGCCGGTCTGCACCTGTGCCGCGGCATCCACCCCCTCCGGCTGCCAGATGTCGAACCACCAGTCGCCGGACGGCAGGCTGCCGCGCAGGTTGGCCATGGCGTGGCGGAAGGCCAGCGCCTCGTCGAAGGTCTCCTGGATCAGCGAGCGCCCGGCAGGCCCCTCCATCATCGCCGAGGCCACGTCCAGCGAGGCGAGGATGCCGTACTGCGGCGAAGTCGAGGTGTGCATCATGAACGCCTCGTTGAAGCGCGCCACATCCAGACGGCGCTGGCCGCCGTCCTGCACATGGATCATCGAGGCCTGGCTGAAGGCTGCCAGCAGCTTGTGCGTGGAGTGGGTGCCGAACAGCAGCGGCTCGTCACCAGCCCCGCGCGAGGTACCCATGGCGTAGCGCCCGGCATAGAACTCGTGGAACGCGGCGTAGGCGTACCACGCCTCGTCGAAGTGCAGCACCTCGACGCTGCCGGCCAGCGTGCGCTTGATCAGCTCGGCGTTGTAGCACAGGCCGTCGTAGGTCGAGTTGGTCACCACGGCGAGGCGGACCTTCGCCTCGCGGCCCCGGGCCAGCGGACAGGCGGCGATCTTGGCGGCGATCGCCTCGCGGCTGAACTCGGCCAGCGGGATCGGCCCGATGATTCCCAGCTCGTTGCGTGCCGGATTGAGGTACAGGGGGATGGCGCCGGTCATGATCAGCGCGTGGACCGCCGACTTGTGGCAGTTGCGATCGACCAGCACCAGGTCGTCGCGGCCGACCATCGCCTGCCAGACGATCTTGTTCGCCGTCGAGGTGCCGTTGATCACGAAGAAGGTGTGGTCGGCGCCGAAGTTGCGCGCCGCGCGGCGTTCGGCCTCGGCCAGCGGGCCGGTATGGTCGAGCAGCGAACCCAGCTCGGGCACCGACACCGACAGGTCGGAGCGCAGGGTGTTCTCGCCGAAGAACTGGTGGAAGGCCTGGCCCACCGGACTCTTGCGATAGGCCACGCCACCGCCGTGCCCCGGGGTGTGCCAGGAATAGTGGGACTCGGCGGTGTGCTGCACCAAGGCGCGGAAGAACGGCGGCAGCAGGCCGTCGAGGTAGCTGCGCGCCGCCCGCGCCACCTGGCGGGCGTGGAAGGACACGGTGTCCTCGAACAGGTAGAGGATGCCGCGCAGCTGGTTGAGCTCGGCCATCGCCTCGGGCGGCGCGTTCTCGATGGTGACCTGCTCGCCGAGGGCGAAGATCGGCAACTGCGGGGCGCGCAGACGCGCGGCACGGACCAGCTCGACCACGTCCTGCAGCAGTCGCGGGTTGTCGCCCGCCCCCTCGGCGGCGACCAGGATGCAGGCCAGGCCGTGCTGCGAGGAGGCGACTATGCGTCCCTCGCGGGCGCTGGCGGTGGCGAGGACACTGAAACCGTCCTGCTCCAGCTCGCCGGCGATGCCGCGCACCCGCTCGCCGGCCACGCTGTCGGCCTTGATGTCGCGATGGACGATGAGTACCGGAAACTTCAGGTCCTTGTACATGCGCCAGCTTCCCCGGACGCGCAGGCTCCGCCTGCCGATGCCTTGAGGTTAGCCGCCCCGGCGCCGCGGCGAAACCCTCGTCAGTGCAGGATCGGCGCCTCGCCTTCGGCCGGCTCGAGCTGCTGCCACAGCGCCGGGCCGCCGCTGGACTTGGCCACCGCCGCCAGGCGGGCGGCGTGCTGCTCGAGTTCCGCGGCGCTGGCGCGGATCACCCGGACGCGCGGCCGGTCGGCAGGCAGGCGGCGGATCTCCGACACCTGCGGTCCGTTGCCGCCCTCGCCCTCGCTGTTCTGCCCGGCCAGCGACAGGCTGGTCTGGCCGCCGGTCATCGCCAGGTAGACGTCGGCGAGGATCTCGGCATCGAGCAGCGCGCCGTGCAGATCGCGCCCGGAGTTGTCGACGCCATAGCGCTTGCACAGGGCATCGAGATTGTTGCGCTGCCCCGGATGCCGCTCGCGGGCCATCAGCAGGGTGTCGAGCACCGTGCAGTGGTCGAGCACCTCGCCCAGCCCGGGGCGGTCGCTCAGGCGGGCAAACTCGTGATTGATGAAGCCGATGTCGAACGCCGCGTTGTGGATGATCAGCTCGGCGCCCTTGATGAACTCGAAGAACTCGTCGACCACCTCGCGAAAGCGCGGCTTGTCGGCGAGGAACTCGTTGGTGATGCCGTGCACCGCGATGGCGCCCTCGTCGACCTCGCGCTCGGGGTTGATGTAGACGTGGAAATGACGCCCGGTCAGGCGCCGGCCGATCAGCTCGACGCAGCCGATCTCGATGATGCGGTGCCCTTCGCGGGGCTCGAGGCCGGTGGTTTCGGTATCGAGGACTACGTAGCGCATGGGAAATATCTGCCTGCAGGTGAATCGAGGGACAAGACGCCGTCACACGGCCTGGCGCGAGCCGTTGACCTCGGCGACGCCGCGATTGGCCAACTGGTCGGCCCGCTCGTTGCCGGGATGGCCGTTGTGGCCGCGCACCCAGTGCCAATGCACCTCATGGCGGCCGACCTGCTCGTCCAGCGCCTGCCAGAGGTCGGCGTTCTTCACCGGCTGACGTGCCGCGGTCTTCCAGCCGCGCTTCTTCCAGTTGGGCAGCCACTCCCTGATGCCCTTCATCACGTACTCGGAGTCGGTGGTCAGCTCCACCCGGCACGACCGGTTGAGCGTGGCCAGGGCGCGGATGGCCGCGGTCAGCTCCATGCGGTTGTTGGTGGTCTGCGCCTCGCCCCCCCACAGCTCGCGCTCGACGCCCTTGTAGACCAGCAGGGCCCCCCAGCCGCCCGGGCCGGGGTTGCCCTTGCAGGCGCCATCGGTATAGATCTCGACACTGTCACTCATGGTTGTGCTTGCTGCCTGGATGACGGCCGACCTTGGCCACGGGAACCGGTCGCAGCGGGCTGACCGTGGCCCGGCGCGGCTGCGGCAGCGGCCGCAGGCCGGCGACCAGCTTGCGCGCCGTGAGCAGATAGAAGCCGCCACCGGGCAGTTGCAGGTCCTGCGCCCAGGGCTCGATGCCGAGCAGACGCGCCTGCCAGCGCTGCGAGGAAAGCGGCGGACAATAGCATCCGAAGCGGCGTTTCTCCAGCGCGAAGCCGAGCAGGCGCAGCCAGTCGGCCAGGCGCGCCGGCGAGATGCAGCGCGCCTGCGCCAGCACGTCGCCGGCCAGAAAATGGCGCAGGCCCCACAGGCTCCGGGGATGGATGCCGACCACCAGCAGGTGGCCGCCGGGGCGCACGCAGCGGGCCGCCTCGCGCAGCAGCTGGTGCGGCGACACGGCGAAATCCAGGGCATGCTGCAGCAGCACCACGTCGGCGGCATGCTCGAGCACCGGCCAGGCATCCTCCTCGCAGGCGATCTCCACGCCGGGCAACGGCGCCCCGAGGCGGACGCTGTGGCTGAGCTGCTGCAGCGGCGGCAGACCGGCGCCGGCGAAGCCGTAGTGCAGCAGGAAGCTGCCGAACAGCGCATCGAGCTGCTCGGCCAGCAACCGCTGCTGGCGGGACAGCAGCAGGCCGCCCAGCGGACCGGAGAACCAGGCATGGGCATCGCGCTGCAGGGCCAGCCAGGCGGTGTGGCCCGGGCGAGGGAGCTGCTCGTTCATGAATCCTCCCGTCTGGCGCCAGAGACGACTGGCGACCTAAGATGCCGGATCGACTCAGCATAACGGCTCGCCTGCCCATGATACAGATCACCGCCCTGCCCGCCTTCAGCGACAACTATATCTGGCTGTTACAGGACCCGGCCCGGCAGCGCTGCGCCGCGGTCGACCCCGGCGACAGCGCACCGGTGCTGGCCTGGCTGGCCGCCCATCCGGACTGGCTGCTCACCGACATCCTGGTCACCCACCACCATCAGGACCATACCGGCGGCGTCCTCGAGCTCAAGGCCCGCACCGGCGCGCGGGTGCTCGGCCCGGCTCTCGAGGCCATTCCCGGCCGCGATGTCGCCCTCGAGGACGGCCAGAGGATCAACGTCCTCGGTCTGGAGTGGCAGGTGCTGCATGTCCCGGGGCATACCGCCGGCCATGTCGCCCTGTTCACCGAGGGCGTCGGCCAGCCCGTGCTGCTCTGCGGCGACACCCTGTTCGCCGCCGGCTGTGGCCGCCTGTTCGAGGGTACCGCCGCGCAGATGCACGCCTCGCTGCAACGTCTGGCCAGCCTGCCGGGCCCGACCCGCGTCTATTGCACCCACGAGTACACCCTGGCCAACCTGCGCTTCGCCCTGGCCGTCGAGCCGGACAACCAGGCCCTGCAGCAGCGCCAGCGCGAGGCCGCCGCCCTGCGCGAGCGGAACCTGCCGACCCTGCCGTCCACCCTGAGCCTGGAGCTAGCCACCAACCCCTTCCTGCGGGCGAACGAGCCGGCCGTGCGCAAAAGCTGCGCGGAACACGCCGGCAGCGCGCCGACGACGGCGGAGACGGCGTTTGCGGCATTGCGCGCCTGGAAGGACAACTTCCGGTAACATTCGGGCGCTGGTGCAAACTTGACCACCGCAAAGGGCGGTTCCTAGAATCGCCCGACTTTTTACCCGGGAAAGTCACCAGCCGATGCCGCCACCAACGCCTCCGGGCCTCGCCGCCTACCTGCAGCCCCGCGCCATCCGCCTCCTGCTGGTCGCCCTGCTGCTGGTCATCGCCGGCTGCCAGAGCCGTGGTGGCAGCGATGCCGGCAGCGACACCGAGCGTGCCGTCCAGGTCGGCAAGTCGATCGAATGGAGCAAGGCGCTGCAGCAGCCCGAGAAGCCCCGTCACGAGGACATCTGGGAACGCATCCGCGCCGGCTACAAGCTGCAGGACCAGATCGGCACCAACCCGCGCGTCGAGCGCCAGCGCTTCGGTCTCGCCAGCCGGCCAGGCTCGATCCAGCAGATCGCCGAACGCAGCGGCCCCTACATCCACTACATCGTCGAGCGCCTCGAAGAGAACGGCATGCCGCTGGAGCTGGCGCTGCTGCCGATGATCGAGAGTTCCTACAATCCGCAGGCCTACTCGCCGGCCCACGCCGCCGGCCTCTGGCAGTTCATCCCCTCCACCGGCCGCCACTTCAACCTGCGCCAGACCAACTGGTACGACGGCCGCCGCGACATCCTCGCCTCCACCAATGCGGCGATCAGCTACCTCAAGCGCCTGCACGACATGTTCAACGGCGACTGGCTGCTCGCCCTGGCGTCCTACAACGCCGGCGAGGGCACGGTCAGCCGCGCCATCGAGCGCAACCAGCGCCAGGGCCTGCCGACCGACTACTGGAACCTGCCACTGCCCAGGGAAACCCAGGACTACGTGCCCAAGCTGCTGGCCGTGTCGCAGATCATCCAGAGCCCGGCCGCCTACGGCGTCAGCCTCGCGCCGATCGCCAACGAGCCCTACTTCGAGAAAGTCGCCATCCGCCACCAGCTCGACCTGTCGAAGGTGGCCGCGATGGCCGATGTCGACAAGGACGAGCTGTACCAGCTCAATCCGGCATTCAAGCACGGCATCACCCTCGACGGCCCGCGCCACCTGCTGGTGCCGGTGGACAAGGCCGAGGGTCTCAGCGAGAGCCTCGCCCGCCTGCGGCCGGAGAGCCTGGTGCAATGGCAGCGCTACCAGGTGCGCAGCGGCGACAGCCTGCACGACATCGCCAACCGCCACCACGTCACGGTCACCACCCTGCGCGACATCAACCGCCTGTCCGCCAATCGCGTGCGCGTCGGCCAGACCCTGCTGATCCCGCAGACCGCCGACAGCCCGCCGACGGCCCCCCTGTTCGAGCGCAGCCCGCAGCCGGTCGCCGAGGCGCCGACCAAGACCGCGGCGCCCCGCAGCTACCGGGTGCGCCGCGGCGATAGCCTGTGGAGCATCGCCCGGCAGCACAAGGTGACCGCCGCCGACCTGCAGCGCTGGAACCGGCTCAAGGGCCGCAACCTCAAGGCCGGCCAGGTCCTCACCCTGCACCTGACCGACACCACCGGCCAGACCTCCAGCGGCAACACGCGCCACTCGGTCACCTACTACAAGGTACGCCGCGGCGACTCCCTCGCCGCCATCGCCGAGCGCTTCTCGGTGCACACCCGGCATCTCAAGGAGTGGAACCCCTCCCTGGGCCGCACGCTGAAACCGGGGCAGACCCTCACCCTCTACCTGCCGCGACGCTGAAAATCCGCGGCGAGGCCTCCCGGAGCCACCCTTTTTCCAGCCGATACAAGCTGTTACTGTAGCTTTCCCAACCTCCAAGATTGCCACGGACCGGACCCTCGCCCGATGAGTCGTCTCCTCGCCCTGCTGCTCGGTCTGGCCGCCTGCCTGCCCGCTGGCGCTGCCGTCATCGAACGGCACGGCTATGCCCAGTTCGGCTCCCTCAAGTACCCGGCCAACTTCAGCCATTTCGACTGGGTCAACCCGCAGGCGCCCAAGGGTGGCAGCGTACGGCTGATGGCCGCCGGCACCTTCGACACCCTCAACCCCTATACCCTCAAGGGCAGCAGCCCGGTCGGCACGGCCAACTTCCTGCAATACGGCATCAACGAGCTGAACGCGCCGCTGATGGTCGGCACCGGCATCTACGACCCCTCGGGCGACGAGCCGACCTCCAGCTACGGGCTGATCGCCGTCTCGGTCGAATACAGCAAGGACCGCAGCTGGGTGGTGTTCAACCTGCGCCCCGAGGCGCGCTTTCACGACGGCCACCCGATCACCGCCGCCGACGTGGCGTTTTCCTACCGCCTGCTGAGCCGCGACGGCCACCCGCAGTACCGCACCGCGCTGCAGGAAGTGCGGCGGGTCGACATCCTCGGCAACCAGCGCATCCGCTTCGTGCTCAAGCGCAGCGGCAACCCGTTGCTGATCCTGCGCCTGGGCGAGCTGCCGGTGCTGCCCGAACACTACTGGCGTGATCGCGACTTCAAGGCCACCACCTACGAGCCGCCGCTGGGCAGCGGCCCCTACCGCATCGCCCAGGTGGTGCCGGGGCGGCGCCTGGTGTTCGAGCGGGTCAAGGACTGGTGGGGCAAGGACCTGCCGGTCAACCGCGGCAAGTACAACTTCGACCGAGTCGAGGTGGAGTTCTACCGCGACAACCATGTGGCCTTCGAGGCGTTCAAGGCCGGCGAATTCGACTTCTACATCGAGAACCAGGCGAAGAACTGGGCCAACGGCTACGACATACCGGCGGTGACACGCGGCGAGATCGTCAAGGCGGAGATTCCCCACCGTATCCCGACCCAGACCCAGGCGCTGTTCATGAACAGCCGCCGAGCCCATTTCGCCGACGTGCGGGTGCGCGAGGCCATGGCCCTGCTGTTCGACTTCGAATGGAGCAACCGCACGCTGTTCAACAACGCCTACAGCCGCGCCACCAGCTACTACCCCAACAGCGAGTTCGCCGCCGACGGCCTGCCCCAAGGCGAGGAGTGGCTGCTGCTGTCCCCGTACCGCAAGCAGCTGCCGGCGGAGCTGTTCACCGCGCCGCCACGGATGCCGCAGACCGACGGCCACGGCATCCCGCGCGAGACCCTGCGCCACGCCCTCGACCTGCTCGCCCGGGCCGGCTGGAAACTCTCCGCCGGCGGCCTGGTCAATGGCCGTGGCCAGCCGCTGCGTTTCGAGATCCTGCTGGTCAACCCGGGGCTGGAGCGCATCCTCCAGCCGTATCGCGACAACCTCGCGCGTATCGGCGTGCAGGCCAGCCTGCGCACCGTCGACCGTGCCCAGTACAAGCAGCGCATCGACGGCTACGACTACGACATGATCCTGATGACCCTGCCGCAGACCCTGAGCCCCGGCCTGGAGCAGTGGCAGTATTTCCATTCCAGTCAGGTCGGCGTGCGCGGTGGCCGCAACTATGCCGGAGTCAATCATCCGGTGATCGATGCCCTGCTCGACAAGCTGCTCGCCGCGCAGACGCGCAACCAGCAGGTGGCCGCCACCCGCGCCATCGACCGGGTACTGCTGTCGCAGCACTACAGCATTCCCAACTGGTACAGCGACCATCATCGCCTGGCCTGGCGCAACCGCTTCGACCATGTCACCACGCCCCCCTATACCCTGGGGCTGCGCGCCTGGTGGCTCAAGACCCCGGAGAACCGCAGATGACCGCCCTCCCGCGCTGCACCCGCCTGCTCGCTGCCGGCCTCCTGCTGCTCGGCCTCGCCGGCCACGCGGGGGCCGCCGCCCGGCATGCCGCCACCCTCTACGACGAAGCCCCCAAGTACCCGGCCGACTTCCACCACTTCGCCTACGTCAATCCGGAGGCGCCCAAGGGCGGCACCCTGCGCCAGGCCGGCTTCGGCGGCTTCGACAGCCTCAACCCGTTCATCAACAAGGGCGTGGCCGCCGACGAGATCGGCCTGGTCTACGACACCCTGACCAAGCGCAGCCTGGACGAGCCGTTCACCGAGTACGGCCTGCTCGCCGAGAGCATCGAGAAGGCGCCGGACAACCGCTGGGTGCGCTTCACCCTGCGCCGCGAGGCGCGCTTCCACGACGGCACGCCGGTGACCGCCGCAGACGTGGTGTTCACCTTCGACACCCTGATGAAGGATGGCTCGCCGCAGTACAAGGCCTACTACGCCGACGTGGAGAAGGCGGTCGCCGAGGATGGACGCACGGTGCGCTTCGACTTCCGCCACGGCGGCAACCGCGAACTGCCGCTGATCGTCGGCCAGCTGCCGGTGCTGCCCAGGCACGCCTGGGAGGGCCGTGAATTCAATCGCACCAGCCTCGAGCCGCCGCTGGGCAGCGGCCCCTACAAGGTCGCCGAGGTGCAGGCCGGGCGCAGCATCCGCTACGAGCGGGTCAGGGACTGGTGGGGCAAGGACCTGCCGGTCAACCGCGGCCAGTACAACTTCGACAGCCTGGTGATCGACTACTACCGCGACAACACCGTGGCGCTGGAGGCGCTCAAGGCCGGCCAGTTCGACTTCTGGGTGGAGACCAGCGCGAAGAACTGGGCCACCGCCTACGACTCGCCGGCGATCCACGACGGCCGACTGATCAAGGAGGAGATCGCCAACCACAACCCGGCCGGCATGCAGGGCTTCATCTTCAATCTGCGCCGCCCGCTGTTCCAGGACGTGCGCGTGCGCGAGGCCCTCGGCCTGCTGTTCGACTTCGAGTGGACCAACCGCCAGCTGTTCTACGGCGCCTACACCCGCACACGCAGCTACTTCGAGAACTCCGAGCTGGCCTCCCGCGGCACGCCCTCGCCGGCCGAGCTGAGACTGCTCGAGCCGTGGCGCGAACGCCTGCCGGCGCAGGTGTTCGAAGCCGAGTACCAGCCGCCGCAGAGCGACGGCAGCGGAGTGATCCGCGAACAGCGCCGGCGCGCCTTCGAGCTGCTGCAACAGGCCGGCTGGCGGCTGGAGAACGACCGCATGCTCGATGCCACGGGCAAGCCGGTGACCATCGAGTTCCTCCTCGCCCAGGTCGAGTTCGAGCGCGTGCTGCTGCCG
Source organism: Pseudomonas sp. A-1 (assembly GCF_004801855.1). Classification (GTDB taxonomy): domain Bacteria; phylum Pseudomonadota; class Gammaproteobacteria; order Pseudomonadales; family Pseudomonadaceae; genus Geopseudomonas. The sequence continues at coordinate 41,305 of NZ_SSTC01000015.1, forward strand.
TTCAAGCGCAACCTGGCCAGCCTCGGCATCGAGCTGCAGATCCGCCGCGCCGACGTCTCCCAGTACATCAACCGTCTGCGCTCGCGCGACTTCGACCTGATCGTCGGCGGCTTCAGCCAGTCCAGTTCGCCGGGCAACGAGCAGCGCGAATACTGGCATTCCAGCAGCGCCGACAACCCCGGCAGCCGCAACCTGATCGGCCTCAAGGATCCGGCCATCGACGCCCTGGTCGAGGGCCTGATCAAGGCCGACAGCCGCCAGGCGCTGATCGACCACACCCGGGCACTGGACCGCGTGCTGCTGTGGGGCCACTACGTGATCCCCAACTGGCACATCAAGACCTGGCGGGTGGCGCGCTGGAACCGCCTCGGGCACCCTGCGGTGGCGCCGCTGTACGACATCGGCCTGTACACCTGGTGGGCCAGACCCGACGGCCAGGCGCCGCTCGCCGCCAGCGGCCAGAAGGAGTAACGCCGGATGCTGGCCTATATCCTGCGCCGCCTGCTGCTGATCGTGCCGACCCTGTTCGGCATCCTGCTGATCAACTTCATCATCATCCAGGCCGCCCCCGGCGGCCCGGTGGAGCAGATGATCGCCAAGCTGGAAGGCTTCGACGCCGCCGCCGGCGGCGCCACCGGGCGCATCGCCGGCGGCGGCGCCGAGGTGGCGGCGGCCGGCAATACCTACCGCGGCGCCCAGGGCCTGGACCCCGAACTGATCGCGGAAATCGAGCGCATGTACGGCTTCGACAAGCCGGCCAGCGAGCGTTTCTGGATCATGATCCAGAACTACCTGCACTTCGACTTCGGCCAGAGCTTCTTCCGCGACGCCACGGTGATCGAGCTGATCGCCGAGAAGATGCCGGTGTCGATCTCGCTGGGGCTGTGGAGCACGCTGATCATGTACCTGGTGTCGATCCCGCTGGGGATCGCCAAGGCCATGCGCCACGGCAGCCACTTCGACGTGTGGACCAGCACGGCGATCATCGTCGGCTATGCCATCCCCGCCTTCCTGTTCGCCATCCTCCTGATCGTGCTGTTCGCCGGCGGCAGCTACTTCGACTGGTTCCCGCTGCGCGGCCTGACCTCGAACAACTTCGACGAGCTGAGCCTGTGGGGCAAGATCGCCGACTACTTCTGGCACCTGGCGCTGCCAGTGACCGCGCTGGTGATCGGCAACTTCGCCACTCTGACCCTGCTGACCAAGAACAGCTTCCTCGACGAGATCGGCAAGCAGTACGTGATCACCGCGCGCGCCAAGGGCCTCTCCGAGCGCCGTGTGCTCTACGGCCACGTGTTCCGCAACGCCATGCTGATCATCATCGCCGGCTTCCCCTCGGCGTTCATCGGCATCTTCTTCACCGGCTCCCTGCTGATCGAGGTGATCTTCTCCCTCGACGGCCTCGGCCTGCTGAGCTTCGAGTCGGCGATCAACCGCGACTATCCGGTGGTGTTCGGCACCCTGTTCATCTTCACCCTGCTGGGACTGATCGTGAAACTGATCGGCGACCTGACCTACACCCTGGTCGATCCGCGCATCGACTTCGAAAGCCGGGAGGGCTGAGCCATGGCCCTCTCGCCCATCAACCAGCGCCGCTTCGCGCTGTTCAAGGCGCACCGGCGCGGCTGGTACAGCCTGTGGCTGTTCCTCGGTCTGTTCATCCTCAGCCTCGGCGCCGAGCTGATCGCCAACGACAAGCCGCTGCTGGTCAGCTACGACGGCCAGTGGTACGCGCCGGTGCTCAAGCGCTACCCGGAAACCGCCTTCGGCGGCGAGTTCCCACTGGAGGCCGACTACAAGAGCCCGTACATGCGCGAGCTGATCGAGTCGAAGGACGGCTGGATGCTCTGGCCGCCGATCCCCTACAGCTACGACAGCATCAACTTCGAGCTCAAGGTGCCGGCGCCCGCGCCGCCCTCGACCGAAAACTGGCTGGGCACCGACGACCAGGGCCGCGACGTGCTGGCGCGGGTGATCTACGGCTTCCGCATCTCGGTGCTGTTCGCCCTGATCCTGACCCTGGCCAGTTCGGTGATCGGCGTCGCCGCCGGCGCGCTGCAGGGCTTCTACGGCGGCTGGGTCGACCTGATCGGCCAGCGCTTCCTGGAGATCTGGTCGGGCCTGCCGGTGCTCTACCTGCTGATCATCCTCGCCAGCTTCGTCGAACCGAACTTCTGGTGGCTGCTGGGCATCATGCTGCTGTTCTCCTGGATGAGCCTGGTCGACGTGGTGCGCGCCGAGTTCCTGCGCGGGCGCAACCTCGAGTACGTGCGCGCCGCCCGCGCCCTGGGCATGGGCAACGGCGCCATCATGTACCGCCACATCCTGCCCAACGCCATGGTCTCGACCATGACCTTCATGCCGTTCATCCTCACCGGCGCCATCGGCACCCTGACCGCGCTGGACTTCCTCGGCTTCGGCCTGCCGCCCGGCGCGCCGTCGCTGGGCGAGCTGGTCGCCCAGGGCAAGTCCAACCTGCAGGCGCCGTGGCTGGGGATCAGCGCCTTCGCCGTGCTGGCGCTGATGCTGACCCTGCTGGTGTTCATCGGCGAGGCCGCGCGCGATGCCTTCGACCCGAGGAAGTGAGGCGATGAACGAATCCCTGATCGAGATCCGCGACCTGCAGGTCGCCTTCAGCCACGGCGGCGCGCCGCAGACCGTGGTGCACGGCGTCAGCTTCGAGATCCGCCGCGGCGAGACCCTGGCGCTGGTCGGCGAGAGCGGCTCCGGCAAGTCGGTGACCGCCCACTCCATCCTGCGCCTGCTGCCACGCAGCAGCAGCCACCCGGGCGGCAGCATCCACTACGGCGGCGAGGACCTGCTCACCCTGCCGGAGCGGCGCCTGCGCGCGATCCGCGGCAACCGCATCGCCATGGTGTTCCAGGAGCCGATGACCTCGCTCAATCCGCTGCACACCGTGGAGAAGCAGATCGCCGAGGTGCTCGCCCTGCACAAGGGGCTGACCGGACAGGAAGCGCGCGCACGGGTGCTGGAGCTGCTGGAGCTGGTCGGCATCCCCGAGCCGGCCAAGCGCCTCAAGGCCTATCCGCACGAGCTGTCCGGCGGCCAGCGCCAGCGGGTGATGATCGCCATGGCGCTGGCCAACGAGCCGGAAATCCTCATCGCCGACGAGCCGACCACCGCGCTCGACGTCACCGTGCAGCTGAAGATCCTCGAGCTGCTCAAGGAGCTGCAGGCGCGCCTGGGCATGGCCCTGCTGCTGATCACCCACGACCTCAACCTGGTGCGGCGCATCGCCCAGCGCGTCTGCGTCATGCAGCGCGGGCGCATCGTCGAACAGGCCGAGTGCGCGCAGCTGTTCGCCGCGCCGCAGCACCCCTACACCCGGGAGCTGCTCAGTGCCGATCCCAGCGGCGGCCCGGCGGACAACCCGCCCGGCAAGCCGCTGCTGGTGGTCGACGACCTGCGCGTGTGGTTCCCGATCAGGAAGGGCATGCTGCGCCGCACGGTCGACCACGTCAAGGCGGTCGACGGCGTCAACTTCAGCCTGCCGCAGGGACAGACCCTCGGCATCGTCGGCGAGAGCGGCTCGGGCAAGTCGACCCTCGGCCTGGCGATCCTGCGCCTGATCGGCAGCCGCGGCGCGATCCGCTTCGCCGGGCAGAACCTCGACGGGCTCGACCAGCAGCAGGTGCGTCCGCTGCGCCGGCAGATGCAGGTGGTGTTCCAGGACCCGTTCGGCAGCCTGAGCCCGCGCATGTCGGTGGGCCAGATCATCGGCGAGGGCCTGGAGATCCACGGCATCGGCACGCCGGCCGAGCGCGAGCAGGCTATCATCGACGCACTCGTCGAAGTCGGCCTGGATCCGGCCAGCCGGCACCGCTACCCTCACGAGTTTTCCGGCGGACAGCGCCAGCGCATCGCCATCGCCCGGGCGCTGGTGCTCAAGCCGCAGCTGATCCTGCTCGACGAGCCGACCTCGGCGCTCGACCGCACGGTGCAGCGCCAGGTGGTGGAGCTGCTGCGCAGCCTGCAGCACAAGTACAATCTGACCTACCTGTTCATCAGCCATGACCTGGCGGTGGTCCGGGCCCTCAGCCACCAGCTGATGGTGGTGCGGCACGGCAAGGTGGTCGAACAGGGTGAAGCCGGCGCGATCTTCCATGCGCCGCAGCACCCCTACACACAGCAGCTGCTCGAAGCCGCCTTCATGGCGCCGGGCGCTGCCGATTAACCAGCAAGAGGAAGTACACAATGGGTTTCATGACCGGCAAGCGCGTGCTGATCGTCGGCGTCGCCAGCAAGCTGTCCATCGCCTCCGGCATCGCCGCCGCGATGCACCGCGAAGGCGCTGAACTGGCCTTCACCTACCAGAACGACAAGCTCAAGGGCCGCGTCGAGGAATTCGCCGCCGGCTGGGGCTCCAGCGCCGAGATGTGCTTCCCCTGTGACGTCGCCAACGACGACGACATCGCCCGCGTGTTCGAGGAGCTGGGCAAGAAGTGGGACGGCCTGGACTGCATCGTCCACTCGGTCGGCTTCGCCCCGGGCGACCAGCTCAACGGCGACTTCACCGAAGTCACCACCCGCGAAGGCTTCAAGATCGCCCACGACATCAGCGCCTACAGCTTCGTTGCCCTGGCCAAGGCCGGCCGCGAGCTGATGAAGGGCCGCAACGGCAGCCTGCTGACCCTGTCCTACCTGGGCGCCGAGCGCACCATGCCCAACTACAACGTGATGGGCATGGCCAAGGCCTCGCTGGAGGCCGGCGTGCGCTACCTGGCCGGCAGCCTCGGCCCGGAAGGCACCCGCGTCAACTGCATCTCCGCAGGTCCCATCCGCACCCTGGCCGCCAGCGGCATCGCCAGCTTCCGCAAGATGCTGGCCGCCAACGAGCGCCAGACCCCGCTGCGCCGCAACGTGACCATCGAGGAGGTCGGCAACGCCGCGGCCTTCCTGTGCTCCGACCTGGCCTCGGGCATCAGCGGCGAGATCATGTACGTCGACGGCGGCTTCAACACCACCGCCATGGGTGCGCTGGAAGAGTAAGCGCCCCGCCCCGGCCCGCCACCGCGCGGGCCGGTTTCCCCGCGGTGCGGCCGTCCGGCCAGCTCCCAGCTCCCAGCTCCCAGCTCCCAGCTCCCAGCTCCCAGCTCCCAGCAGCATGCCACCGAGCGCAGCGAGCGCCTGGCACGTGCGCTTTCTCCATCCCGGAATGTACAACGCCCCCTTGCGGAGGCGTTGCGGGTATCACCTGGACGCGTGACCGATCAGAAACGCTCGATCTTCGCCTCGGTCTGCAGCTGGCGCTGGAAGGCCAGGAAGTCCTGCTGGCCACTGCGCGAGGCGAGGAAGCGGCGATACATGGCCAGCTCCTCGGCCGACAGCTCGGCCTCGGCGGCGCTCACCCCGTTGAGGCGCAGCACCAGATAGTCGCCGTTGGCCAGCGACAGACCGGCGAAGCTCGGCTTGTCGGCCGCCTGCGGGCGCGGCAGGCGGAACAGCGCCTGCAGCACCTGCGGATCGACGCCCTCCTGGCTGCGGGTGGCCGCCTCGCTCACCTGCCAGGCCTCGCCGGACTCGGCCTGCACCACCGGCGTCTTGCCGGCGCGCAGCTCGGCCAGCAGCGCTTCGCCGCGAGTCTGCGCCGCGGCGGCCGCCCGCTCGCTGCGGATCCTCTCACCCAGCTTGTCGGCCAGTTGCTCCAGCGGCTGCTGCTCGGACTTGCGGTGCTCCTTGACGCGCAGGACCACCACGGTATCCGGATCCAGCTCGAGAGCACTGCTGTTGGCGCCCTCGGTAAGCACCTCGGGGCTGAAGGCGGCCTGCACCACCTGGCGATTGGCAGCGATACCCTCGCCACCCTCGCGGCCGAACGGCGCCGCCTGCTTGACCTCGAGACCCAGCTCCTGGGCCGGCTGGGCCAGGTCGGCCGCCTCGAACGCGGCGTCCTCCAGCTGCTTGCTGACCTCGACGAAACGCTGCTCGACCTGCTGCGCCTTGAGTTCGCGCACCAGTTGCGGACGCAGGCTGTCCAGGCTCGGCACCTCGGCGGCCTGCACGTCATCCAGACGGATCAGGTGCCAGCCGAACTCGCTCTTCACCGGCACCGATACCTGGCCCTTCTGGAGGGAGAACAGGGCATCCTCGAAGGCCTTGTCGTAGACCCCCTTGCCGGCAAAGCCCAGATCGCCGCCGTTGCCGGCCGAACCCGGATCCTGAGAGAACTCCTTGGCCAGGGCAGCGAAGTCCTCGCCCTTGTCGATGCGGGCCTTGAGCTCCTCGAGCTTGGCCTTGGCCTGCTCGTCGCTCATCTGGCCGCCGGCTTCCAGCAGGATGTGCGAGGCCTTGCGCTGCTCGCCGAGATTGGCGATTTCCTTCTCGTAGGCAGCCTGGACATCGGCATCGGCCACCTCGACCTGATCGAAGAAGGCGTCCTTCTTCAGCTCGACATACTCGACCTGCACCTGCTCGGGAGTCATGAACTCGCTGGCATGCTCGTCGTAGTAGGCCTTGACCTCGTCGGCGGATACCTCGACCTGCTCAGGGTGCGCCTTGATCGCCAGCGTGGCGAAGTCGCGAGTCTGCCGCTCGAGGGCGGCGAAGGCGCGCACCTCCTGGTCGGTGACGAAGCCGCTGCCGGCGAGGCCGGCGCGCAGCTGGCCGATGAGCATCTCCTCCTCCAGCAGCTGACGGAACTGCAGGCGGTCGTAGCCCATCTGGCGAATCACCTGATCGAAGCGATCGGGACTGAACTTGCCGTCCACCTGGAACTCGGGGGTGAGCAGGATCAACTGATCGAGCGCCTGCTGGGAGAAGCCGAAGCCGGCATCGCGGACCCCCTGCAGCAGCAGGGTGCGGTCGATCAGCGCCTTCAGCGCGCCCTCGCGCAGGAGCTTCTCGTCGAGCAGGGAGGCATCGAACTGCTCGCCCAGCTGCTGGGCCAGCTGCCGGCGCTGCATGTCCATCGCCCGATTCAGCTCGTTGAGGCTGACGCTCTCGCCGTTGACCTCGGCGGCATCCTGCTTGTTGCTGGTGGCGTTCATGATCGCGTCGAAGCCGGTCAGCGCCATGAGCACGATGATCACGCCGATGATGGTCTTGGCGATCCAGCCCTGCGAATTGTCCCTGATATTCTGAAGCATGCAGCCCCCCAAACGCGGCCGGCCCCCGCCCTGGCAGGCTCCGGCGTGGGTCTATGGCGGAGAAATAAAAGAAAGGCGCATCCGAGGATGCGCCTTCTCGATAGATGGCGGAGCGGACGGGACTCGAACCCGCGACCCCCGGCGTGACAGGCCGGTATTCTAACCGACTGAACTACCGCTCCGCAGCCGGACCAGCCAATGCGGTCCGGAAAAACTCAAACCCGGAAGACGCTCAGTTCACCGCATCCTTGAGGGCCTTGCCAGCCTTGAAGCCGGGGATCTTGGCCGCTTCGATCTCGATCGGCTTGCCGGTCTGCGGGTTGCGGCCGGTACGCGCGGCGCGCTCCTTGACGGCGAAGGTGCCGAAGCCTACCAGCACGACGGAGTCACCTTCCTTCAGGGCACCGGTGATGGAGTCGATCACGGCATCCAGCGCGCGACCGGCAACAGCTTTCGGGATATCAGCAGATGCGGCAATGGCATCGATCAGTTCCGACTTGTTCACTCTAAGTCCCCTTGATTCCTGTTGAGTTCGTAGTTCGTATCTTGACTGGTTGCAGCAATTATCAGGTGTGCCGTTAAGCTTGCCGACATGCGAGGAGGCGCTTTATATCAAGCGCCCGAAAAGAGTGTCAAGGAAGCCCAATGACTAGTGGGTGCTGATTCGCTCCTTGGCTTCAGCTTCACGCTTGTCATCCGCCCCTACCCGCTCGGGAGCCGCGTCAGACAAGGGCTCAGGCTTGTATTGCAGCGCAATCTGCAGGACTTCGTCAATCCATTTGACCGGCTTGATCTGCAGGTCAGCCTTGATGTTCTCCGGAATCTCCTTCAGATCGCGCACGTTCTCTTCAGGAATGATCACGGTAGTAATGCCACCGCGATGAGCCGCCAGCAGTTTCTCCTTGAGACCGCCGATGGCCAGCACCTGGCCGCGCAGGGTGATCTCCCCGGTCATGGCCACGTCGGCGCGCACCGGGATGCCGGTCACGGCGGACACCAGCGCAGTACACATGCCGATGCCGGCACTCGGACCGTCCTTGGGCGTGGCGCCTTCCGGCACGTGGATGTGGATGTCGCGCTTCTCGTGGAAGTCCGGGGCGATACCCAGGCTCTTGGCGCGGCTGCGCACCACGGTCAGCGCGGCAGTGATCGACTCGCCCATCACGTCGCCCAGCGAGCCGGTCTTGATCAGCTGACCCTTGCCGGGGACCACGGCCGCCTCGATGGTCAGCAGTTCGCCGCCCACCTGGGTCCAGGCCAGACCGGTCACCTGGCCGACCTGATCCTGCAGCTCGGCCTTGCCGAAACGGAACTTCTTGACACCCAGGTAGTGCTCCAGGTCATCGGGAGTCACGGTGACGCGGACGCTCTTCTCGCGGGCATGCTCCTTGACCACCTTGCGGCAGACCTTGGCGATCTCGCGCTCCAGGTTGCGCACCCCGGCCTCGCGGGTATAGAAGCGGATGATGTCGCGCAGGGCGTCCTCCTCGACGCTCAGCTCGCTCTTCTTCAGGCCGTTGGCGGCGGCCTGCTTGGGTACCAGGTACTTGGTGGCGATGTTGATCTTCTCCGCCTCGGTGTAGCCCGGCAGGCGGATCACCTCCATGCGGTCGAGCAGCGGCGCCGGGATGTTCATCGAGTTGGCGGTGCACAGGAACATCACGTTGGAAAGGTCGTAGTCGACCTCCAGGTAATGGTCGTTGAAGTTGTGGTTCTGCTCAGGATCGAGCACCTCGAGCAGCGCCGAGGCCGGATCGCCGCGCATGTCGCTGCCCAGCTTGTCGATCTCGTCGAGCAGGAACAGCGGATTGCGCACGCCGACCTTGGTCATCTTCTGGATCAGCCGGCCCGGCATCGAGCCGATGTAGGTGCGGCGGTGGCCGCGGATCTCGGCCTCGTCACGCACGCCGCCGAGGGCCATGCGCACGTACTTGCGGTTGGTCGCGCGGGCGATCGACTCGGCCAGCGAAGTCTTGCCCACCCCCGGCGGGCCGACCAGGCAGAGCACCGGCCCCTTCAGTTTCTTCACCCGCTTCTGCACGGCGAGGAACTCGAGGATGCGCTCCTTGACCTCCTCCAGGCCGTAGTGGTCGGCATCGAGGATCTCCTCGGCGCGCTTGAGATCGAGGCGCACCTTGCTCTCGGCCTGCCACGGCACGTTGGTCAGCCACTCGATGTAGGAGCGCACCACGGTGGCCTCGGCCGACATCGGCGACATCTGCTTGAGCTTGTTCAGCTCGGCATTGGCCTTCTGCAGCGCTTCCTTGGTCATGCCGGCGTTGTCGATGCGCTTCTTCAGCTCGTCGACCTCGCTGTGGCCCTCCTCGCCCTCGCCGAGCTCCTTCTGGATCGCCTTCATCTGCTCGTTGAGGTAGTACTCGCGCTGGCTGCGTTCCATCTGCTTCTTGACCCGGCCGCGGATGCGCTTCTCCACCTGCAGCAGGTCGATCTCGGCATCCAGCAGACCGAGCACGTGCTCGATGCGGGCCGTCAGGTCGGTGAGCTCGAGGATCTCCTGCTTCTGCTCGATGCGCAGCGCCATGTGCGCGGCCATGGTGTCGACCAGACGCGCCGGATCGTCGATGCCGGTCAGCGAGCCGAGCACTTCGGCCGGCACCTTCTTGCCCAGCTGCACGTACTGCTCGAACTGGCTCAGCAGACTGCGGCAGAACACTTCCGCCTCGCGTGCCGGCACGCTGCCCTCCTCGACCAGGCTCACCTCGGCGCGGGCGTGGCTGCCGGCATCGATGAAGCGCTCGACCGCTCCGCGCTGGCCACCTTCGACCAGCACCTTGACCGTACCGTCGGGCAACTTGAGCAGTTGCAGCACGCTGGCCAGGGTGCCCATGCGATACAGGGCTTCCGGGGCCGGATCGTCGTCCGCCGGATTCTTCTGCGCCAGCAGCAGGATCTGCTTGTCGGCGCTCATGGCCGCCTCGAGCGCCTCGATGGACTTTTCGCGACCGACGAAAAGCGGGATGACCATGTGCGGATAGACCACCACATCGCGCAACGGCAAAAGGGGCAACTCGATGATCGTGTTCATGCTTTCAACTCTTGCTAGGCCCGACTGCAGAGACTCACGGGCGTTGGACATGGCTTCAAGATGGGGGGGCAGGCGGGAAAAAACAAGCTTTGGCGGCGCACAGAAACAACAAAGGGGCCCGCAGGCCCCTCTGGAGTAGCTTACGCCTCGGGCGCAGCCTTGGCGGGTTGCTCGCTGCTCTGATAGATCAGCAACGGCTTGGAGCTGCCCTCGATGACGCTCTCATCGATGACCACCTTGCTGACGTCCTTGGCCGAGGGAATCTCGTACATGGTGTCGAGCAGGATACCCTCGAGGATCGAACGCAGGCCACGGGCGCCGGTCTTGCGCTCCAGTGCCTTGCGCGCCACCGCATGCAGGGCGTCGCTGCGGAACTCCAGTTCGACGCCTTCCATCTCGAACAGCCGCGCGTACTGCTTGGTCAGCGCATTCTTCGGCTCGGTGAGGATCTGCATCAGCGCCGCCTCGTCGAGTTCCTCGAGGGTGGCGATCACCGGCAGGCGACCGACGAACTCGGGGATCAGGCCGAACTTGACCAGATCGTCAGGCTCCACCTCGCGCAGGGACTCGCCGACCTTCTTGCCGGCCTCCTTGCTGCGCACCTCGGCATTGAAGCCGATGCCGCCCTTGGTCGAGCGATTCTGGATGACCTTCTCCAGGCCGGCGAAGGCGCCACCGCAGATGAACAGGATGTTGCGGGTGTCGACCTGCAGGAACTCCTGCTGCGGGTGCTTGCGGCCGCCCTGCGGCGGCACCGAGGCCACGGTGCCCTCGATCAGCTTGAGCAGCGCCTGCTGCACGCCCTCGCCCGACACGTCGCGGGTGATCGACGGGTTGTCCGACTTGCGCGAGATCTTGTCGATCTCGTCGATGTAGACGATGCCCATCTGGGCCTTCTCCACATCGTAGTCGCACTTCTGCAGCAGCTTCTGGATGATATTTTCCACGTCCTCGCCGACGTAGCCAGCCTCGGTCAGGGTGGTGGCATCGGCGATGGTGAAGGGCACGTTGAGCAGCCGGGCCAGGGTCTCGGCGAGCAGGGTCTTGCCCGAGCCGGTGGGACCGATCAGCAGGATGTTGCTCTTGCCCAGCTCGACGTCGTCCTTCTTCTCGCGCTGGCTGAGACGCTTGTAGTGGTTGTACACCGCAACCGCCAGCACCTTCTTGGCGCGCTCCTGACCGATCACGTACTGGTCGAGGATGGTGCTGATTTCCTTGGGCGCCGGCAACTTGTTGGCGTTGCTCTCGGCCTGGGCTTCCTGCACCTCCTCGCGGATGATGTCGTTGCACAGGTCGACGCACTCGTCGCAGATGAAGACCGAGGGACCGGCAATGAGCTTGCGTACTTCGTGCTGGCTCTTGCCGCAGAAGGAACAGTAAAGCAGTTTGCCGGTGTCCTCGCCGTTGCGGGTGTCAGTCATTCGATCAATCCAATCCGGTAGGCATGAACACAAGATGAAGACAATCGCGGGCTTTTTCAAGCCCGCGACATGGCCGGTAACACCCCGGCCGGAGACAGGTGGCGGGAATCAGACGGGCAGCTGGCGCTTGCTCAGCACCTGGTCGATCAGGCGGTAGTTGACCGCTTCCTCGCCGCTCATGAAGTTGTCGCGATCGGTATCGCGGGCGATCACGTCGATCGGCTGGCCGGTATGCGCCGCCAGGATGCGGTTGAGACGCTCGCGGATGGTGAGAATCTCGCGGGCATGGATCTCGATGTCCGAGGCCTGGCCCTGGAAGCCGCCCAGCGGCTGGTGGATCATCATCCGCGAATGCGGCAGGCAGTAGCGCTTGCCGGCGGCACCGCCGGCCAGCAGCAGTGCGCCCATGCTGCAGGCCTGACCGATGCAGATGGTCGACACGTCCGGCTTGATGAACTGCATGGTGTCGTAGATCGACATGCCGGCGGTCACCGAGCCGCCCGGCGAGTTGATGTACAGGTGGATGTCCTTGTCCGGGTTCTCCGCCTCGAGGAACAGCAGTTGGGCCACCACCAGGTTGGCCATGTAGTCCTCGACCGGACCGACCAGGAAGATCACTCGCTCCTTCAGGAGGCGCGAGTAGATGTCGTAGGCGCGCTCGCCACGGGCCGACTGCTCGATCACCATGGGCACCAGGCCGCCAGCGGCCTGCACGTCGAGCTGCGTATCAAATGAATTGCGGAACATTCCCGGTCACTCCCTATCAGATATGTCCATAGACACATAAGCCAGCGCGAGGCTGGCTTATGTAGGACTCTAACAATTGCAGAGGTCTTTATTCGGCCTTCGGAGCTTCCGCCGGCTTGACCGCTTCCTCGTAGGAGACCTGCTTGTCAGTGACATTGGCCTTTTGCAGGACAGTATCCACGACTTGTTCTTCCAGAACAACCGAGCGGACCTCGTCCAGCTGCTGGGCGTTCTTGTAGTACCAGGCCACCACCTGCTCCGGCTCCTGATAGGCGGACGCCATTTCCTCGATCAGCTCACGGACACGAGCCTCGTCCGGCTTGATCTCGAACTGCTTGACCACCTCGGCGACGATCAGCCCCAGAGCGACACGACGCTTGGCCTGCTCCTCGAAGAGCTCTGCCGGCAGCTGCTGCGGATCGATGCTGCCACCGAACTGCTGGACGGCCTGCACACGCAGACGGTTCACTTCGTTGCCGATCAGCGCCTTCGGCACCTCGACCGGATTGACGGCCAGCAGCCCCTCCATCACCTGGTTCTTGACCTTGGACTTGATGGCCTGACGCAGTTCGCGCTCCATGTTCTTGCGCACCTCGGCACGGAAGCCGTCGACGCCACCTTCCTTGACGCCGAACAGGGCGAAGAACTCCTCGTTCAGCTCAGGCAGCTTCGGCTCGGCGACCGCGTTGACGGTCACGGAGAACTCGGCGGCCTTGCCGGCCAGGTCGAGGTTCTGGTAGTCCTCGGGGAAGGTCACGTTCAGCACGCGCTCTTCACCGGCCTTGGCGCCGACCAGGCCATCCTCGAAGCCCGGAATCATGCGACCGGAGCCCAGCACCAGCAGGGTGCCCTTGGCGCTGCCGCCGGCGAACACTTCGCCGTCGACCTTGCCGACGAAATCGATGTTCAGCTGGTCGCCATTCTGCGCTTCGCGCTCGACCGCCTCGAAGCGGGTGTTCTGCTTGCGCAGGATCTCGAGCATGTTGTCGACATCGGCATCGCCCACTTCCGCCTGCAGACGCTCGACGGCGATGGACTCGAAGCCGGCGGCCTGGAACTCGGGGAACACTTCGAAGGTGGCGACGTACTCCAGCGCCTGGCCTTTTTCGAAGACCTTGGGCTCGACGGACGGCGCACCTGCCGGATTCAGCTTCTCCTGCACCACGGCCTCATAGAAGGTGGCCTGGATCAGGTCGCCCAGCGCTTCCTGGCGGGCGGAGTCCTCGTAGCGCTGGCGGATGATGCTCATCGGCACCTTGCCGGGACGGAAGCCAGGAATCTTGGCGCGACGGGCGGTCTGCTGCAGACGCTTGTTGACTTCGGTCTCGATGCGCTCGGCAGGCACACCAACGGTCATGCGACGCTCGAGAGCGGAGGTGGCTTCAACAGAAACTTGCATGGATAATCCTCGTTGCACAGACAAAGCCGGCCCTACCGGCCCCATAAATAGGGCATGCATTCTATTAGGTGATTTCGCAGAAGTCACCCGGTGGCCGACAGAAAAGGCACAGGGCAAAAGCGTCAGGTGGAGGAATGCCGACCGCGCTGCAGAAGGACTGCCAGCCACGGAACGGAACCATCGAAAGAGCAGACATCCTGACGAGAGATGGTGCGGACGGCGAGACTCGAACTCGCACACCTTGCGGCACTGGAACCTAAATCCAGCGTGTCTACCAATTTCACCACGTCCGCGCGACGGGAGCAGAAACGAAAACGCCAGGCTAGGCCTGGCGATTCGGAATATGGGGTGGACGATGGGAATCGAACCCACGACACCAGGAGCCACAATCCTGTGCTCTACCAACTGAGCTACGCCCACCATATTGCATCACTTACATCAAGCACCGACTGGCGCGCCCGGCAGGACTCGAACCTGCGACCATCCGCTTAGAAGGCGGATGCTCTATCCAGCTGAGCTACGGGCGCGTTTGTGGCGGCAACCCTCTAGCCGGATCCGAAGAAAATCCTGCGATTCTCCTCGAGGTGTCTGACCACCGGACCAGCCACCAGCTTTGTTTTGCTGAGGGGCTGTGCTTGTTAAGCGAGGCACATGTTATAGAGACCGCCACCTGTCGTCAACGGTTTTTTTGAAAATTTTCAAACACATAGCTCCACCCGACGGGTTTGGCACACCAGCTGCCTTTGCCCGACCGCCGCCGCGTGCGAGAATACTCCACCTTCTTCACTGACTCTCACGGTTCTCCCAGCGTCATGACCGCACAACTGATCGACGGCAAAGCCATCGCCGCCCGCCTCCGCCAACAGATCGCCCAGCGCGTAGCCGAGCGCCGCCAGCAAGACCTGCGCATCCCGGGACTGGCCGTCATCCTGGTCGGCAGCGACCCGGCCTCCCAGGTGTACGTCGCCCACAAGCGCAAGGACTGCGAGGAAGTAGGCTTCATCTCCCGCGCCTATGATCTGGATGCCAGCACCTCGCAGGAGGATCTGCTGCAGCTGATCGACACGCTGAACGCAGACCCGGCGGTCGATGGCATCCTGGTCCAGCTGCCGCTGCCGCGCCATCTCGATGCGTCCCAGCTGCTCGAACGCATCCACCCGGACAAGGACGTCGACGGCTTCCATCCGTTCAACATCGGCCGCCTGGCCCAGCGCATGCCCGTGCTGCAGCCGTGCACGCCGAAAGGCATCATGACCCTGCTGAAGAGCACCGGCGTCGACCTGCACGGCCAGCACGCAGTGGTCGTCGGCGCCTCCAACATCGTCGGCCGCCCGATGGCTCTCGAGCTGCTGCTGGCCGGCTGCACCACTACCGTGACCCACCGCTTCACTCGCGACCTCGCCAGCCACGTGCGCCAGGCGGACATCGTGGTGGTCGCTGTCGGCAAGCCGGGCCTGGTCAAGGGCGAATGGATCAAGGAAGGAGCCATCGTCATCGATGTCGGCATCAACCGCCTGGTCGATGGCCGTCTGGTCGGCGACGTCGACTTCGAGGCCGCCGCTGCCCGCGCCAGCTGGATCACCCCCGTGCCGGGCGGCGTGGGACCGATGACCCGCGCCTGCCTGCTGGAGAACACCCTCTACGCCGCGGAGCAACTGCACGACTGAGCCGCGCCGCGCGTGCGTGGCGCCGGGACGCATGCCTCGCGCCACACATCCCGGAAAAGAAAAAACCCGGCCAAGGCCGGGTTTTTTCATGCGCAGTCCGCAGGGATTACTGCTGGACCTGCGCTTCCACTTCCGCTTCCACGCGACGGTTGATGGCGCGACCGGCATCGGTGGCGTTGTCGGCCACCGGACGGGACTCGCCGTAACCCACGGAGCTCACGCGAGAGGAGGACACGCCATACTGGTTGACCAGCACCTCGCGCACGGCAGCGGCGCGACGCTCGGACAGCTTCTGGTTGTAGGCGTCGGTACCCACGGAGTCGGTGTGACCTTCCACTGTGGTGGAGGTCTGCGGGTACTGGTTCATGAAGTCGGCCAGGTTCTGGATGTCGGCATAGCTTTCCGGCTTGACCTTGGCCTTGTCGAAGTCGAACTTCACATCCAGCTCGACACGCACCACTTCCGGAACCGGTTCGGCGACCGGGGCCGGTTCTTCAGCCACCGGAGCGGCAGCGACCGGAGCCGGTGCCGGGGCGGAGCCGCCACCGAAGTTCATGCCGACGCCGACGCCGGCCATCCACTCGGAATTGCCCTGATCGATGTTGTGCATGCCGTCGACACCGGCCTTGGCGAACAGGTTCTCGGTGAAGTAGTACTTCACACCAGCGCCGAGGTTGGCGAAGGTGCTGGTGTCACGACCGCTGCGATCCGGCTGACCGATGCTCTGGTGGGCAGCACCGGCGGAAACGTAGGGGCGCAGACCCACACCCGGGGTACCGAAGTGGTAGGCCGCATCGAGAGAAGTCAGCTCGCCTTCGATGTTCTTGCTGCCGCTAACCGCGCCCACACCATCGTAGACGCCATGCGACAGGTTCAGGGAGACATCGTCGGTCAGGAAGTAACCGATACCGGCACCGTAGAGCGCACCCTCATCAAGGCCGGTCTGAGTATCGGGCTCGTAGTACTTGGCGAACGCGTCCACTTCTACCGCGCCCTGGCCTTGGGCCATTGCGCCAATGGAAGAAGCGGCAATCAGGGAGCCGATGACTACGCTCAAGGTGTTTTTCAGTTTCATCCGTTAAATCCCCAGCAGGAAAAATTATAGCTGCATGATTTCGACAGGCAGCCAAGCGAAAAGTTTAGCACGACATCAATCCGGTCGAAATTTCTCGCGACAATCACTCTGCGGCAGGATCGGCAAATTTCTCGCGCAGACGATCCAGCGCCCGCTTGTAGCGCATCTTGGTGGCACTCAGCCCCATGTGCATGATGTCGGCGATTTCCTGGAACTCCAGCTCGGCGACGAAGCGCAGCACCAGGATTTCCCGATCGATCGGATTGACATGCACCAGCCAGCGGTCCAGCCCACCCCGCTCCTCGGCCTTCGGCGCACGCTCCTCGGAGGCCTCCTCCTGAGGATCGAGACTGAGCGCATCCAGCAGGCGGCGCTTGCGGCGCTCCTTGCGGTACTGGGTGATGCACTCGTTGTAGGTGATGCTGTACAGCCAGGTCTTGAACTTCGACTTGCCCTCGAAGTTCTTCAGGCCGTAGAGAACCTTCAGCATGACCTCCTGGCAGACATCGTCGGCATCCCGCTCGTTGCCCAGGTAACGCGCACAGACATTGAACAGAGTGCGCTGGTAGCGGCGCATCAGCTCCTCGTAGGCACGGGTGACGTGGAACAGCTCGCCATGCGCCCGCTGCACCAGCTCCTCGTCGGTGAGCTGGTGCGGGTCGTAGCGCGGAGACAGGGAGTGGGGCTTGTTCAAGCGAGGCAGACCGGCCGCGATTCGGAAAAGGCAGCCTGCACGAGACAGATCTGCCGGGATGGTCGCCTAATTTAGCAGAAAAGGGCCGGCACCGCCGCGCCTCAGCGACTGACGACCCGCCGCGACAGCAGCAGCCGGTTGCACAGCGTGACCAGCTCGCCATCGCCGGTATGCAGGATGGTCTTGACCGTGCCGATCTCCTCGATCACGCCTTCGACGTCGCCGACGCGGATCCGCTGCCCCACCTCGTAGAGTTCGCGCAGGTAGATCCCGGCGATGATCTGTCCGACCACCTCGCGGCTGCCCAAGCCCAGGGCCAGTGCCAGGGCCAGGGCGACCGCCGACAGCACGATGGCGATGACCAGGTTGAGCAGATCGGTCTTCACCTCGAGCTGACCGATGGCCACCGAGATGCTGATGATGATCACCAACCCCTGGGCCAGACGCCCCAGGCTGCCGCCGTACTCGAGCCCCACGCCGTCGGCGGCGCCGCGCACCAGACGCCCGGCCAGCTGAGCCAGCAGCACGCCAGCCAGCAGCACCATGGCGGCGCCGAACACCTTGGGCAGGTAGAGGGCGAACAGGTCGAGGGTCGCCGAGACGCGCTGCAACCCCAGCGACTCGGCGGCCGAGACGAGGAACACCAGCAGCACGAACCAGTAGACCACCTTGCCGACCAGGGTCGACACCGCGGCCTGGATGCCGCCGCGGGCCAGCAGCTTGGTCAGCCCCGCGCCTGCCATCAGGCGGTCGAGACCGAGCTTGGCCAGCAGCTTGGAGAACAGGGTGTCGAGCAGCTTGGCAACGATGAAGCCGAGCAGCACCACCACCAGCGCGCCGAGCAGATTGGGGATGAAGCCCGCCAGCTTGCTCCACAGGGTGCTCATCGCACTCAGCAGACTCTGGGTCCAGATATCGAATTCCATGCGTCACTCAGCCTTATGCGCCGCACGCGCGGCAGGATGCAGTCGCCGGGTCGCCGGCACCTTGCGGACCGTGCCACTCTCGAGGCCGATCATCAGTGCCTCGAACCAGTGCCCCAGCAGCTTGAACAGGTCGCCCGCACCGACCTGGCGGTTGGCGGCCTTGAGCACGCGATCCAGCCGGGCGCTGTCGGCCGACTCGGCCGGAGCGCCACGCAGCAGGTCGCGCAGTGATTCTTCGAAGGGATCGTGCATACCGACCTCCACGGTGTCTCAGCACAAGACGTCACAGGCGTGAGCCGGGTCACATCAGAGCCAGCGCATGCGGCGAAACAGCCAGCCCTGGAACAGGGCGATGCCAGCCATCAGCAGGCAGACCAGCAGGAAGCCGTAGGGATGCTCGGCGCCGGGCACCCCGCCGACGTTGATGCCGAGCAGGCCCGTGACGAAGGTCATCGGCATGAAGAAGCCGGTGATGATGCCGAGCAGATACATGGTGCGGTTCATCCGCTCGGTCACCCGCCGATGCTCGGCCTCCTGCAGCAGGCTGACCCGCTCGCGCACCAGCTCGAGTTCCTCGAGGTGGCGGGTCAAGCGGTTGTGCAGCTCGTTCCAGTAGGCGGTATCGCTGTCCGCGAACCAGGACAGCGGGTTGCGCGCCAGCTGGGCATAGATCTCGCGCTGCGGCGCCAGGTAACGGCGCAGACTGGCAGCCCGCCGCCGCAGGGCCAGCAGCAGATGACGGTCGGGCACCCCCTTCTCGTTCTGCTCGAGGGTTTCCTCGAGTTCGTCGAGCTGCTCGGCAATGCCCGCGACCAGCACATCCACCCCGTCGGTCAGCGCATGGGCGAGAAACAGCATGGCCTCCGAGGCCGTCTTCGGCCCGTCGCTGCGCTCGAAGGCGTCGCACAACGCGCCAGCCGCCTTGACCGGCCGCATGCGCAGGGAGATCACCTGGCGGGCATCGGCATAGATGCGCAGCGCCACCATGTCTTCCGGCGCAGCACCGGGATTGAGATTGACCCCGCGCAGGAACAGCAGCAGGCGCTCCCCCCCCAGCAGCACCAGGCGCGGGCGCGTCGCCTCTTCCAGCAGCAGATCGCAGGCGAATTCGCCGAGGCCGCCGGACGCGCGCAGCCAGCGCTGCGCCGCAGGCACGCTGCGATCCCAGTGCAGCCAGAGGCTTTCCTGGGGGCGCAGATCGAGCACCGTCAGCTCGTTGCGACGGATCCGCTGCGCACCGCCCTCGCCGTCCAGCACGAAGCCGTAGACCAGCCCGCGCTCGTCGTCACCCTCGAAGGACTGCATCGTCTCTCCAGCGGCTGCAGCCGCCAGGCCGGGTCAGCCCGGGCTGGCGGAGCCCTGCCCGCTTATTCGGGCATCTTCAGCTCTTCGTGAGACACGATGATGCCGTTGTTGTCGGCGTAGATGTAGTGGCCCGGGGTGAAGGTGACGCCACCGAAGGTGACCTCGACGTTGAGGTCGCCGATGCCGCGCTTCTCGGTCTTCATCGGGTGGGCGGCCAGTGCCTGCACGCCGAGATCGGTCTGTGCGATCACGTCGACATCACGGATGCAGCCGTACACCACGATGCCTTCCCAGCCGTTCTTCGCCGCCTTCTCGGCCAGCATGTCGCCGAGCAGGGCGCGACGCAGCGAGCCGCCGCCGTCGACCACCAGCACCTTGCCGCGACCATCCTGCTCGACCTGCTCCTTGACCAGCGAGTTGTCCTCGAAGCACTTGATGGTGACGATCTGGCCACCGAAGGAATCACGGCCGCCGAAGTTGCTGAACATCGGTTCGACCACGTCGACGTAGGGGTAGGCATCGCACAGATCGGGGGTCACGTATTGCATGTCAGGTTCCTTGCGTTAGAGATCGACGCCACTGCGACTGCCATCATGGAGCGGCGGCAACCGCGGCAGCGGCGAACAGACAGCATTGATGGCACAAGCCCTGGCCAGCACAACCTCGCCTGCCCGGACACAGCACCATTCCTGCCGACGATCCTAGCCACAACGGCGCCAGCAGGGAACTAGGCAAACGTATGGGATTCCTCGCCCATCGTCTGCGGCAGCTGCCGGTGACGCAGCCAGTGCTCGAGCAGCGGCCAGATCTCGCGCGCGGCATGGCGCCCTGCCAGCAGCCCGGCATGCCCATAGTCCTCGGCGAAACCTTCGGCCCGCCCCAGGCGCAGGTAGGCGCGCCGCGAGGAGCCGAAGCACTCGAGCAACTGCCGGCAGGCCTGTGCCGGATCGGTGTGATCGCCCGCCCCGGCCAGCGCCAGCACCGGTACCTCCACTGCAGCCAGCGCTGCCGCCCAGTCCTGGCGCCCGTCGGCGAAGCGACCGAACGGACCGTACCAGCGCAGGGCGTCGCAGGCGATGCCGGCAGGCTCGTCCTCGGGACCGAGGCCAAGCCAGCCACCGCCCACCTGTTCGCGGCGGCGCAGCCACAGGCGCGCCCCCCAGCTCAGCGGCGGCAGCTTGAGCGACCAGTGCAGGTGACGGATCTGGCAACCCAGCAACACCAGCGAGGCCACCCGCATCGCCGCCAGGTGCGCACCGGCCAGGGCGGCGGCGATGCTCAGGCCGCCCAGCGAGTGGCCCAGCCAGTGCGCCGGTTGCGCGCACTGCTCGTCGACGAAAGCGGCGATGGCCGGCAGATCGAAGCGCGCGTAATCCGCCACGCGGTTGCTCCGATACAGGCGATTGCGCGGCGACAGACCGTGGCCGCGCATTTCCGCCAGCCAGACGTCGAAGCCGGCCCGCGCCAGCCAGGCGCCCAGGCCATGGCCATGGGCCGTGTACCAGCAGCGTCGGTTGGCGAAGGCGCCATGCAGCAGCACCAGTGGCTCACCGCGCCGCGCGGCGGCCGCGTGACCGAGACGGGTCAGCGCCAGCGCGACAGAGCCGTCGGGGCTGTTGCCGGGCTTGAGGAGATAGACGTCTTCGGTGAGGTCGCCACGCAGCTCGGCGCTGACCAGGGCGACGGGAAAGAGTTTGCTGCTGCTCTGCATGCCATTCTTTTTCTGTACGCACGAAAAGGGCGGGATTGCCCCGCCCTTTTCCTACCGCTTCAGGACCTTGCTCAGGCCTGGCCTTCGGCGAGGAAGAACCAGGTATCGAGCACCGAGTCCGGGTTCAGCGACACGCTGTCGATGCCCTGCTCCATCAGCCACTTGGCCAGATCCGGGTGGTCGGACGGGCCCTGGCCGCAGATGCCGATGTACTTGTCGGCCTTGCGGCAGGCCTGGATGGCGCTGGACAGCAGTTTCTTCACTGCCGGATTCCGCTCGTCGAACAGGTGGGCGATGATGCCGGAGTCGCGGTCCAGGCCCAGGGTCAGCTGGGTCAGGTCGTTGGAGCCGATGGAGAAGCCGTCGAAGTGCTCGAGGAACTCCTCGGCCAGCAGCGCGTTGGACGGCAGCTCGCACATCATGATCACGCGCAGGCCGTTTTCGCCACGCTTGAGACCGTGGCTGGCGAGCAGGTCGATGACCTGCGAAGCCTCGCCGACGGTGCGCACGAACGGGATCATGATCTCGACGTTGGTCAGGCCCATCTCGTTGCGGACCTTCTTCATCGCCCGGCACTCGAGCTCGAAGCAGTCGCGGAAGCTCTCGCTGATGTAGCGCGAGGCGCCGCGGAAGCCGAGCATCGGGTTCTCTTCTTCCGGCTCGTAGAGCTTGCCACCGATCAGGTTGGCGTACTCGTTGGACTTGAAGTCGGACATGCGCACGATGACCTTCTTCGGCCAGAAGGCCGCGGCCAGGGTGCTGATGCCCTCGACCAGCTTCTCGACGTAGAAGCCGACCGGATCGTCGTAGCCGGCGATGCGCTTCTCGACGCTGTCCTTGATCTCCGCCGGCAGGCTGGCGAAGTTGAGCAGCGCCTTGGGGTGCACGCCGATCATGCGGTTGATGATGAACTCCAGACGCGCTAGGCCGACACCGGCGTTGGGCAACTGGGCGAAGTCGAAGGCGCGGTCCGGGTTGCCGACGTTCATCATGATCTTGAACGGCAGCTCGGGCATGGCGTCCACCGAGTTCTGGCGGATGTCGAAGCCCAGCGCGCCTTCGTAGATCAGGCCGGTGTCGCCTTCGGCGCAGGACACGGTCACTTCCTGGCCGTCCTTCAGCACGCTGGTGGCGTTGCCGCAGCCGACCACCGCCGGGATGCCCAGCTCGCGGGCGATGATCGCCGCGTGGCAGGTACGTCCGCCGCGGTTGGTGACGATGGCGCTGGCGCGCTTCATGATCGGCTCCCAGTCCGGGTCGGTCATGTCGGAAACCAGCACGTCGCCCGGCTGCACCTTGTCCATCTCGGCGATGTCGTGGATCACCACCACCTTGCCGGAACCGATGCGCTGACCGATGGCGCGGCCCTCGACCAGCACCTTGCCCTTCTCCTTGAGCAGGTAGCGCTCCATCACGTTGTTGGCGCGGCTCTTCACGGTTTCCGGACGAGCCTGGACGATGTACAGCTTGCCGTCGTCGCCGTCCTTCGCCCACTCGATGTCCATCGGGCGGCCGTAGTGCTTCTCGATGATCAGCGCCTGCTTGGCCAGCTCGGTGACCTCGGCGTCGGTGAGGGCGAAGCGCGCGCGATCGGCGCGGTCGACGTCGACCACCTTGACCGAACGGCCGGCCTTGGCCTCGTCGCCGTAGACCATCTTGATCGCCTTGCTGCCCAGATTGCGGCGCAGGATGGCGGGACGGCCGGCCTCGAGGGTCGGCTTGTGCACGTAGAACTCGTCGGGGTTCACCGCGCCCTGCACCACGGTCTCGCCGAGACCGTAGGCACCGGTGATGAACACCACGTCGCGGAAGCCGGACTCGGTGTCGAGGGTGAACATCACCCCGGCGGTGCCGGTCTCCGAGCGCACCATGCGCTGCACGCCGGCGGACAGGGCGACCAGCTTGTGGTCGAAGCCCTGGTGCACGCGGTAGGCGATGGCGCGGTCGTTGAACAGGGAGGCGAACACTTCCTTGGCGGCGCGGATCACGTTGTCGACGCCGCGGATGTTGAGGAAGGTTTCCTGCTGGCCGGCGAAGGAGGCGTCCGGCAGGTCCTCGGCGGTGGCGGAGGAGCGCACGGCCACGGCCATGTTGTCGTTGCCGGCGGCCATCTCGGCGAAGGCCTTGCGGATGTCGGCATCCAGCTGGGCGGGGAACTCGGCGTCCATCACCCACTGGCGGATCTGCGCACCGGTCTTGGCCAGGGCGTTGACGTCGTCCACGTCCAGCGCGTCGAGCGCGGCATGGATGCGTTCGTTGAGGCCGCTCTGCTCGAGGAAGTCGCGGTAGGCCTGGGCCGTGGTGGCGAAACCGCCAGGTACGGAAACGCCCGCGCCGGCGAGGTTGCTGATCATCTCGCCCAGCGAGGCATTCTTGCCCCCTACGTGCTCTACATCGTGGACGCCGAGCTTATCGAGGGAAACTACGTACTCTACCAAGGTGACCTCTCCCCTATGTGGTGTATGCGCAAACCGCATTCTGGTCGGGCCCTGCTTGTGGCCGAGCCCCGGAAAATAAGTGACAATGCCGCCGTACGGCACACCGGGCGCTCCTGCGCGTCCGTGGATCCAGCCGGGACAACTCCCATCGCAAGGCCAGGCGCCCATGAAACGCACCGCTTTCTTCATCTCCGACGGCACCGGCATCACCGCCGAAACACTCGGCCAGAGTCTGCTGGCGCAGTTCGAGAACATCAACTTCCACAAACTGACCCGGCCGTACATCGATACCGTGGAAAAAGCCCGTGCGATGGTACAACAAATCAACGCCGCTGCCGAGGCGGACGGCGTGCGGCCGATCATCTTCGACACCATCGTCAACCGCGACATCCGCGAGGTGCTATCGCACTGCAACGGCTTCATGGTCGACATCTTCTCGACCTTCCTCTCGCCGCTGGAGCAGGAACTGGCCTCGCACTCCTCCTACTCGGTGGGCAAGTCGCACTCGATCGCGCACAATCCCAACTACATGGAGCGCATCGACTCGGTGCACTTCGCCCTCGACAACGACGACGGCGCCCGCACCCACTACTACGGCAAGGCCGACCTGATCCTGGTCGGCGTGTCGCGCTGCGGCAAGACCCCCACCTGCCTGTACATGGCCCTGCAGTACGGCATCCGCGCCGCCAACTACCCGCTGACCGAGGACGACATGGAGCGCCTGCAGCTGCCTGCCGCCCTCAAGGAGCACAAGGGCAAGCTGTTCGGCCTGACCATCGATCCCGACCGCCTGGCGGCGATCCGCAACGAGCGCAAGCCCAACAGCCGCTACGCCAGCTACGCCCAGTGCGAGTTCGAGGTCCGCGAGGTGGAGAGCCTGTTCCGCCGCGAGAACATCCCGTTCATCAATTCCACGCACTTCTCGGTGGAGGAAATCGCCGCCAAGATCCTGGTGGAAAAGGGCGTCGAACGCCGCCTCAAGTAACTCCGGCAGGTTCGACGGCACCGAAGGAAAAGGCCCGAAACCCGGGCCTTTTCCTTTTTTGCAGCGCAGGCGCGTTGCTTAGAAGACGTCGCCCGGCACGCGGACGAAACCTTCCATCAGCACGCGGGCGCTGCGGCTCATCACCGCCTTGGTGGCGGTCCACTCGCCGTCGACGATCTCGGCCGCCGCGCCGACGCGCAGGATACCGGACGGATGGCCGAAGGTGACCGCGTCGCGCTGGCCGCCACCGGCCGCCAGGTTGACCAGGGTGCCCGGCACCGCCGCAGCGGTGGCGATGGCGACCGAGGCGGTTCCCATCATGGCGTGGTGCAGCTTGCCCATCGACAGCGCGCGCACGCAGCAGTCGATCTCGCCGGCGGCCACGGTCTTGCCGCTGGAGGCGACGTAGTCGGTGGCCGGCGCGACGAAGGCGATCTTCGGCGTGTGCTGGCGGGCAGCCGCTTCGGCGATGTCGGCAATCAGGCCCATCTTCAGCGCGCCGTAGGCACGCATGGTCTCGAAGCGGGCCAGCGCCTCGGCGTCGGCGTTGATGTCCTTCTGCAGCTCGGTGCCGGTGTAGCCGATGTCGGCGGCGTTGACGAAGATGGTCGGGATGCCGGAGTTGATCATGGTGGCCTTGAAGGTGCCGACGCCCGGCACTTCCAGGTCGTCCACCACGTTGCCGGTGGGGAACATCGAGCCTTCGCCGTCGGCCGGATCCATGAACTCGATGACCACCTCGGCAGCCGGGAAGGTCACGCCATCCAGCTCGAAGTCGCCGGTTTCCTGCACCTGGCCGTCGGTGATCGGCACGTGGGCGATGATGGTCTTGCCGATGTTCTTCTGCCAGATGCGCACGGTGCAGATGCCGTTCTGCGGGATGCGCGCAGCATCGACCAGGCCGCCAGCGATGGCGAAGGCGCCGACCGCCGCGGTCAGGTTGCCGCAGTTGCCGGACCAGTCGACGAACGCCTTGTTGATCGCCACCTGACCGAACAGGTAGTCGACGTCATGCTCCGGCTGCTCGCTCCTGGCGACGATCACGGTCTTGGAGGTGCTGGAGGTCGCGCCACCCATGCCGTCGATCTGCTGGCCGTACGGATCGGGGCTGCCGATCACCCGCAGCAGCAGCTTGTCGCGGGCCTCGCCCGGCACCTGGCAGCGCTCGGGCAGGTCCTGCAGACGGAAGAACACACCCTTGCTGGTGCCACCACGGATATAGGTGGCAGGAACGCGAATCTGGGGTACATGCGCCATGGGAATCTCGTCCTCATGAGACCGCGCCGCCGGACGGCGGCGCGGGGATGGAAGTGCGCGGACTGCCGGCCCGGCCGCCGTGCGCGGACCGGACCGGCAGGAGCGATCAGGCCTGGCCGAGGAAGTCCTTGGCGAAACGCTGCAGCACGCCGCCGGCCTGGTACACGCTGACTTCGGCGGCGGTGTCGAGGCGGCAGGTCACCGGCACGCGGGTTTCTTCGCCAGTGCGCTTGCGGATGACCAGGGTCAGGTCGCAGCGCGGCGACAGCTCGCCCTCGATGTCGTAGGTCTCGGTGCCGTCGAGGCCGAGGGTCAGGCGGGTGGTGCCCGGCTTGAACTCGACCGGCAACACGCCCATGCCGACCAGGTTGGTACGGTGGATGCGCTCGAAGCCTTCGGCGACGATCACTTCCACGCCGGCCAGGCGCACGCCCTTGGCCGCCCAGTCGCGCGAGGAGCCCTGACCGTAGTCGGCACCGGCGACGATGATCAGGTTCTGCTTGCGGTTCATGTAGGTTTCGATGGCTTCCCACATGCGCATGACCTGGCCTTCCGGCTCGACGCGGGCCAGCGAGCCCTTCTTCACCTGGCCGTCGACCACGCACATCTCGTTGACCAGCTGCGGGTTGGCGAAGGTGGCGCGCTGGGCGGTCAGGTGGTCGCCGCGGTGGGTGGCGTAGGAGTTGAAGTCCTCCTCCGGCAGGCCCATCTTGGCCAGGTACTCGCCGGCCGCCGAGCTGGCCAGAATGGCGTTGGACGGCGACAGGTGGTCGGTGGTGATGTTGTCCGGCAGGATCGCCAGCGGACGCATGCCCTTGAGGGTACGCTCGCCGGCCAGCGCGCCTTCCCAGTACGGCGGACGGCGGATGTAGGTGGACATCGGGCGCCAGTCGTACAGCGGGCTCTTGGCTTCCTCGATGCTGCCCAGGTCGAACATCGGGATGTAGACCTGCTTGAACTGCTCCGGCTTCACCGAGGCGGCGACGATGGCGTCGATCTCCTCGTCGGACGGCCACAGGTCCTTCAGGGTGATCGGGTTGCCGTTCGCATCAAAGCCCAGCGCGTCCTTCTCGATGTCGAAGCGCACGGTACCTGCGAGGGCGTAGGCGACCACCAGCGGCGGCGAGGCCAGGAAGGCCTGCTTGGCGTACGGGTGGATACGGCCGTCGAAGTTGCGGTTGCCGCTCAATACGGCGGTGGCGTACAGGTCGCGGTCGATGATTTCCTGCTGGATCTGCGGATCCAGGGCGCCGGACATGCCGTTGCAGGTGGTGCAGGCGTAGCCGACGATGCCGAAGCCGAGCTTCTCCAGTTCCGGCAGCAGGCCGGCCTCTTCCAGGTACAGCCTGGCGACCTTGGAGCCCGGAGCGAAGGAGGTCTTGACCCACGGTTTGCGCACCAGGCCCAGCTCGTTGGCCTTCTTGGCCAGCAGGCCGGCGGCGACCACGTTGCGCGGGTTGGAGGTGTTGGTGCAGCTGGTGATGGCGGCGATGATCACCGCACCGTCCGGCAGCAGGCCCTCGGCTTCCTCGGCGCGGGCGGCGGCCAGCTTGGCCTCGTCGGCGATGCCGCGCTCGTGCAGGGCCGAGGTCGGCAGGCGGCGGTGCGGGTTGGACGGGCCGGCCATGTTGCGCACCACGCTGGACAGGTCGAACTCGAGCACGCGCTCGTATTCGGCGCCGGTCAGCGCGGAGGCCCACAGGCCGGTCTCCTTGGCGTACTGCTCGACCAGGGCGACCTGCTCCGGCTCACGACCGGTCAGCTTGAGGTAGTCGATGGTCTGCTGGTCGATGTAGAACATCGCCGCGGTGGCGCCGTACTCCGGGCACATGTTGGAGATGGTGGCGCGGTCGCCGATCGACAGGCTGTCGGCGCCCTCGCCGAAGAACTCGACGTAGGCACCCACCACGCGCTCCTTGCGCAGGAACTCGGTCAGCGCCAGGACGATGTCGGTGCAGGTGATGCCGGGCTGGTGCTTGCCGGTCAGCTTGACGCCGACGATGTCGGGCAGGCGCATCATCGACGGATGGCCGAGCATCACGGTCTCGGCTTCCAGGCCGCCGACGCCGATGGCGATCACGCCGAGGGCGTCGACGTGCGGGGTGTGCGAGTCGGTACCGACGCAGGTATCCGGGAAGGCCACGCCTTCGCGGGCCTGGATCACCGGCGACATCTTCTCCAGGTTGATCTGGTGCATGATGCCGTTGCCGGCCGGGATCACGTCGACGTTCTTGAATGCGGTCTTGGTCCACTCGATGAAGTGGAAACGGTCTTCGTTGCGGCGGTCTTCGATGGCGCGGTTCTTGGCGAAGGCGTCCGGATCGAAGCCCGGGGCTTCCACGGCCAGCGAGTGGTCGACGATCAGTTGGGTCGGCACCACCGGATTGACCTTGGAGGGGTCGCCGCCCTGTTCGGCAATCGCATCGCGCAGACCGGCCAGGTCGACCAGCGCGGTCTGACCGAGGATGTCGTGGCAGACCACGCGGGCCGGGTACCACGGGAAGTCCAGGTCACGCTTGCGCTCGATGATCTGCTTCAGCGAGTCGGTCAGCATGGCCGGCTCGCAGCGGCGCACCAGTTGCTCGGCCAGCACACGCGAGGTGTACGGCAGCTTGTCGTAGGCACCCGGCTGGATGGCTTCGACGGCCGCGCGGGTGTCGAAATAGTCCAGGCTGGTGCCGGCCAGTTGCTTGCGATATTCAGTATTCATTGGGCGGAGACTCAATCGGTTAACGATCGTTTGTGGAACCGGCAGGGGAGCCCCTCGTAGGGACTCCCCCGTTCCAGATCAGCGCTGCGCCAGCGGCGGCACGGCGCGCGGCTCGACGCCGATGTACTCGGCGCTCGGACGGATGATGCGGTTGTTGGAACGCTGCTCGAACACGTGGGACGCCCAGCCGGTGACCCGCGAGCAGACGAAGATCGGGGTGAACAGCTTGGTCGGGAT